>JACQZZ010000041.1 GCA_016213625.1 Actinomycetota bacterium | reverse complement strand
AGCGGCCTCACCATGGCGGAGTATTTCCGGGATGTGGAGGGGCAGGACGTCCTCCTCTTCATTGACAACATCTATCGCTATATCCTGGCAGGAATGGAGGTCTCGGCCCTTCTGGGGCGCATGCCCTCCGCCGTGGGCTACCAGCCCACCCTGGCCGACGAGATGGGGCAGCTGCAGGAGCGGATCAACACCACCCGTGGCCGGTCCATCACCTCGCTGCAGGCCGTGTACGTGCCCGCCGACGACTACACCGACCCGGCGCCGTTCACCACCTTCACCCACCTCGACGCCACCACCGAGCTGAGCCGCCAGGTGGCCGCCCTGGGCATCTACCCGGCCGTGGACCCCCTGGCCTCGACCTCCACGATTCTCGCCCCCGAGATCGTCGGTCAGCGTCACTACGAAGTCGCCCGTGGCGTGCAGGAGAACCTGCAGCGCTACAAGGAACTGCAGGACATCATCGCCATTCTCGGCCTCGACGAACTGTCCGACGAAGACCGTCTGACGGTGTCGCGTGCCCGCAAGATCCAGCGCTTCCTGTCGCAGCCGTTCTACGTGGCCGAAGTGTTCACCAGCGTGCCCGGCGAGACCGTGCCCGTGGCCGAGACCGTCGAGAGCTTCGACGCCATCCTCCGTGGCGAGCTCGACGACGTGCCCGAGCAGGCGTTCCTCAACGTGGGTGGCGTCGAGCAGGTGCTCGCCAAGGCGAAGGCGCTGCAGGAAGGCGCAGCCTGATCATGGCCACCATGACGGTGCAGTTGGTCTCGCCCGAGAAGGTCCTCTTCTCCGGCGAGGCCACGCAGGTCATCACCCGCACGTTGGGTGGTGGCGAGATCGCGTTCCTGCCCGGTCACGCGCCGTTCCTCGGCGCGCTCATCGAGAACCACACCCGCATCACGCTCGCCGACGGCAAGGTGCTCGACGTCGCGGTGCACGGTGGGTTCGTGCAGGTGAGCGGCGATGTGGTCAGCATCCTCTCCGACGTCGCCGAACTGGGCGAGGAGATCGATCGCGCTCGTGCGCTCTCCGCCAAGGAACGTGCCGAGGAGATGCTCCGCAAGGAGCACGATGCCGAGGCCGTGGCCTCGCTCAGCCGTGCCCACGCTCGTCTCGCCGCGTCCGGTGGCATGGCGAGCATGCCCGGCTCACACTGACCTCACGGTCCCACGGATCACCCGGGGTCGTAGCCTGGGCGCATGACGTCCACCTTCCCCTTCACTTCCGCGCTCGTCACCGGTGCCTCCAGCGGCATCGGCGAAGCCATGGTCGAACTGCTGGGAGAAGCCGGTATCGCCACCGTCGTGGTCGCGCGCCGCAAGGACCGGTTGCAGGAACTGGCGCAGCGGTTCCAGCACATCGAGATCCTCGTCGCCGACCTCACCACGAAGAAGGGTCTCGACGCGGTGGCGGCGCGTGTGGCCGACACGGCGATGCCCATCGACCTGGTGGTGAACAACGCCGGTTTCGGCACCTCGGGCGATTTCCACACGCTCGACGCACACCGCATGGACCAGGAGGTGCAGCTGAACGTCGCCGCGCTCACCCGGCTCAGCCATGACGCACTGGCGAGCATGTTGCCCCGCGGCCGCGGTTACCTGTTGAACGTGAGCAGCGTCGCCAGCTTCCAGCCGGCCCCCAAGCTGGCGGTGTACGCCGCCACCAAGGCGTACGTCACCAGCCTCACCGAGAGCCTGCACGAGGAGATGCGCGGCACCGGTGTGCACGTCACGGCCCTGTGCCCCGGCCTCACCCGCACCGAATTCCAGAGTGTGAGCAACAGCGATTCGTACGCGTCGCAGTACCCCACGTTCGCCTGGCTCGAGGCGCGCGAAGTGGCCAAGGCCGGTCTCGACGACGTCGCCAAGGGCAAGGCCCTCAGCGTTCCCGGCGTCCTCTACAAGGGCATGGTCACCGGCAGCAGCGTCATGCCCCGCGGCCTCGCCCGCCGCCTGAGCAGCCTCGTCCAACGCGACTGACGCACAGCGAACTTGAGTTCCGACGTCGGAACTTAAGTTCGCGTGTGGGTCAGTAGTCGACGGCGGCGAAGCTGGAGAGCTTGTCGATGCGGTGGCGGGCGTCGATCATGCGCACGGTGCCGCTCTTCGAGCGCATCACCAGGCTCTGCGTGCGGGCGCCGCCGTGCTCGTAGCGCACGCCGCGCAGCAACTCGCCGTCGGTGACGCCGGTGGCGGCGAAGAAGCAGTTGTCGCCCCTCACCAGATCGTCGGTGGTGAGCACGGCGGTGAGGTCGTAGCCCAGGGCGATCGCTTCCGCGTGCTCTTCGGCGTTGCGCGGCGCGAGGAGGCCCTGGATCTCGCCGCCCATGCACTTCAGCGCTGCGGCAGCGGTGACGCCCTCGGGGGTGCCGCCCGTGCCGAACAGCACGTCGACGCCGGCATCGGGCCAGGCGGTGGCGATGGCGCCGAAGATGTCGCCGTCGCCGATGAGCTTCACGCGTGCGCCGGTGGATCGCACCTCGGCGATGAGGTCGGTGTGGCGCTCGCGGTCGAGGATGACGACGGTGAGGTCGCGCACGCTCTCGCCCTTGGCCTTGGCGATCCAGCGCAGGTTCTGCGTGGCCGTGGCCGTGATGTCGATGGAGCCCGCGGCATCGGGACCGACGGCGATCTTGTGCATGTACACGCACGGTCCGGGGTTGAACATGGTGCCGCGCTCGCTGACGGCGATGACCGAGATGGCGTTGGCCCGCCCGTAGGCGGTGAGCGTGGTGCCGTCGATGGGGTCCACCGCGACATCGGTGAGAGGGGCCGTGCCGTCGCCCACGGCCTCGCCGTTGAACAACATCGGCGCTTCGTCCTTCTCGCCTTCGCCGATGACCACGATGCCGTCCATGGGCACGGTGCCGAGCACCGTGCGCATCGCGTCGACCGCCGCGCCGTCGGCGCCGTTCTTGTCGCCTCGGCCCACCCAGCGGGAAGCGGCCAGTGCAGCCGATTCGGTGACGCGGACCAGTTCCATCGCGAGGTTGCGGTCGGGCTTCTGCGAGTTGGCGTTCATCACTGTCAACCGTAACGCGTTGCACCCGCATCGGCCCCAGGGACGGTTCCCTGGACGATGCGGGTGCTGGACGCTATGGAGTTCGTCGTACCGCTCGTGCCGACGATCTGTCGGGCACCACGTGGCGGCGGAGTCGGCTGCGGTCGCGCTGGCGGCGCAGTTGCTCGTGGCGGTCGTGGGTGAGCTGACGGTACAGATGGGTGTGATTGCTGGACCACATGATGTGGGTCTCCTTGAGGTGGGTGTTCGAGAACACGGGTGTGTGGGGGAGGGGGCGCGACGGCGCGGCGATGCCACGGTCACGTACGGAGATGCGGGACGCGAGCTGCGTCAACCGGCGACGGGAGTCCCGCCGCAGAAGGGGCGCGCGCCCAGGGCAGTGGTACGAGTACGGATCAGCTTCATGGGGGCACCTCCTTTCGTGCAGTCGAGAACCTCACGGTGCCACACCCGACCGGACGCTGTCGAACGATTTATCCGATGCATGGGCAAGAGGGTTCCTCCGGCGCCGGCGAGGGGTAGCGTCGCGGGCGTGACCGACGACTGGAACCCCAACGATCCCGACGCCACCCGCGTGCTGTACGACCTGGCGGCGTGGTCGTTCGATCAGCAGGCCGAGCTCGCGTCGGATCTCGCCGAAGCCGAGATCCCGCACACGTGGGAGGGTGCCGAGCTGGTGGTGCCCGAAGACAGCGAAGCCGCGGCCGACGCCGTCATCACCGAGGTCGAGCGTCGCCTCGGCATCGTGTACGACGAGGACGGCGACACCATCGGGTCCATCCGTCCGCCCGAGGGCGAGGTGCTGCCGGATCCCGTGGAACTCTCCAACGACGAGGCGGCCACCGAGTACGACCTGGCCGACTGGCCCGTCGAAGATCGCGATGCGCTCACACGTGCGCTCACCCGCCAGCAGCATCCGTTCCGTTGGGAGGGTGAGGTGTTGCTCGTGCGCACCGCCGACGAGGCGCTCGTCGAGTCGTTGCTCGATCTGGTGGAGGCGGGCGAGGATGTCGAGCTCGAGGCCGACGACGCCGACGAGCACGCGGATGACGACCGCCTGCCGTTCGAGACCCTCACCACGTTCTTCCTGGCCGGCGAACGGTTGAAGCGCAACCCGCTCGATGCCGACGGCCTGGAAGACCTGCTGGCCGCGGTGGAAGTGGCCGAGCCGGAGCGCCCGCCCTTCGGTGTGGACCAGCGGCTGTGGGAGCGCACCTGCGAACTCGCCGACCAGCTGGCCGGTGCACTCGTCGACGACGACGTGCCCGACGAGCAGGCCGCCCAGGAGATCGCCGAGTCACTGCACGATCTGCTGCGCCCCTACATCTGATGCTGCTGGCCGAGCTCCAGGTCTGGCACACCCGACCCGTCACCCCCACACGGCGAGTCGCGCTCGGTCACCTCGTCCTGCCCACGGATCCCACGCCCGGACTGGGCGGCGTGCTGCTCGCCGCGGTGGTGGCCGCCTATCTGCCCAGCGTGCCCGACGACCAGTGGCCCGATATCAGTCGCCTGATCGACCAGATCACCCGCGGCGAACGCATCGTGCAGCCTCGCCTGCAACATCGGTACCAGGTCGACCGGCACGGTCTGGCCGTGAGTGTGCACCAGATGGTGGGCGACGCCGACCACGTCGAGTTCGACCTCCACTCGATGGGCCGGCCCCTCGCTCAGGTGCTCGGCGCGGTCTACGCGCTCGAGCGGTTCAACCCCGAGATCCGGCGCCAGGTGGCTCCGGTGCTCCATCGGGCCATGCGCTGGCGCGGCGCCATCGGCCCGTCGTTCGTGGCCGACATCACTGGCGTCAGCCGCGTCGATCTCGTGGGCGTCACCGACCCGCGGGCGTGGGCGCTCGACCTCCTCGGCTTCCCGATGGGGACGGCCAAGGTCTCGAAGAAGGACGTGATGAACCGCTTCCGCTCCCGCCTGCGCGAAGCGCACCCCGACCATGGCGGCGAGACCGCCGACGCCGGCGCCGCCATCGAACGACTCGGTGAGGCACGGCGCATCCTGCTGGAGCAACTCACGTGACCAGCCTGCTGCTGTTCCCCGGCGCGGGTAGCGCCAGCACGCACGCGAGCCTCGTAGCGATCGAACACGCGGTGGCACCCATGCGGTGCGTGCGCGCCGACTTCCCGTACCGCAAGGCGGGCAAGAAGGCCCCCGATCGCGCGCCGGTGCTCTTGCAGGCCGTGCGCGACGAAGCGGCGCCGCTGATGCGGGGCAAGGGCAGCAAGGGCGGCCTGTTGCTCGGTGGTCGCAGCATGGGTGGCCGCATGTGTTCGCTGGTGGTGGGCGACGCAGATGATCCGCTGCCCGCCAGTGGCCTGGTGCTCATCTGCTACCCGCTGCACCCGCCGGGCAAGCCCGACACGCTGCGCGTCGAGCACTTTCCACGCCTCACCGTGCCGTGCCTGTTCATCAGCGGCACGAAGGATGCATTCGGCACGCCCGACGAACTCACCCACTGGACCGCCACCATTCCCGGTCCGGTCACGCATCACTGGCTCGACGGCAAGGGGCACGACCTGAAGGGGTGCGACCAGCGCATCGCCGAGCTGGTGGCCGACTGGGTGTCAGCCCTCTGACAGCACCGGGTCCTCCGGGTTCAGTTGCTCCAACTCCAGGTGCGCCGTCTCCGGGTAGTGCCGGTAGGCGAGAAAGGCAGCCACCAGTTGCCCCACACCCATCACGGCCATGATCGCGCCGAACGTGGAACCATGGTCGCGGGCGAAGCCGACGATGAGGATGCCCACACTGCCGCTGAGCAGACCGATGGTGGTGACCAGCCCGTTGGCCCGGCCGCGGTTGCCCGTGGGGAACAGCTCGGTGCGATACACCGTGTAGGCCGGGTAGGCGATGGCCCCGGTGAGACCGCCCACGAGGACGCTCACCCACATCAGCCATCCGTCGGTGTTGAAGCCGAGCACCAAGAACGCGGTGGACACCGGCGTGCACACCGCGATCAGGATGCGTCGGCCCACCACGTCGGCCAGGCGCCCACCCAGCACGAGACCGATCGACGCCGGCGTCGCGGTGAGCAGCGTGAACATGGCGATGCCCCCTGCACTGAAGCCGCGCACGTCGTCGAGGTAGCGGTTCTGGAAGAACGACGCCGGGGCGACGAACAGGCTGGAGGCGAGCGCCACCGAGGCCACGAGTGCCAACCGGCGACCATTCAGCGGTTGGGCGATGGTGTGCGCCTTCTCGAACCGGCGCGTCTCCAGCAGGTGACGCATCAGGCTCACCGCCACGGGGATCCAGATCAGTGACATGAGGTAGACCAGGCGCCACCCTTCGTCGCCCACGTCGGCCAGCTTCAGCGAGCCCACGGCGATGCCGGCACCCAGACCCGCGGCCATCGCCAGGAGGCTCAGCGCGTAGGCGCGACTGTTGCGCGGCATGTCCTCCGCGGCGGCCACCGTGGCCAGCAACGACAGGGCGATGCCCAGCGGGCGGCCGATGGTCTGCGTGCCGACCAGCACCCAGAAGTTCGGGGCCAGCGTGCCCAGCGCGCAGAACAGCGGCGCCAACCACGCGGCGAGCACGATGGTGCGCCGCCTGCCCAGCCGGTCGGCCACCACGGCGAACGGCAGGGCGATGAGCACGCCCAGCCGGACGATGGCGCCGCCCACCCCCTGCCCGCGGTCGCCCACGCCGAACGTGTCGGCGGCGAAGTTCGCGGTCTGGGTGAACAGCGTGTTGGCGAACGCGGCCGACATCGCGGCGGCCGCCAGCAGCGCCAGGGTGCGCGCCTGGCGCTCGGTGAGTCGATCGGGTGGCGTCCACCACGGGCTCGGGTCGCCGGGTGCGGGACGGCGGTACAGCGCTCGTCGCACGGGCAGTGCGAAGAACGCCCCGAACCACGGGATGACCAATCGGTAGGTGATGGTCTGCACGACCTCGTCGTCGCGCACCTCGACGGTGCGGCGATACGTGCGGAACGGACCGACTGCCTGCACGAACGCGCCGGTCTCGTCGCGCTCCTCGGCGAGCAGGTCGTCGCGGGGTTCGAGCGCCTGCACGGCCGGGGGCGAATCGACCGGCCACACCACGGTCAGCGTGTGTTCTCGGCCCGGCACCGGACGAAGGCTACTCGTCCGCCGGGTGCGGCATACTGAGGGCCACATGGACGACGAACGCATCCTCATTCGCCGGGCGGGCCCACTGCAGGGCGAAGTCGTCATCCCCGGAGCGAAGAACTCGGTGCTCAAGCTCATGGCGGCCACACTGCTGGCCGACGGCGAGTTCACCCTCACCAACGTGCCCGCCATCGCCGACGTGGGCATCATGGCCGAGCTGCTGGAGGCCATCGGAGTGCGCAGCGAGCGCGTCGCCCCCGACCAGTTGCGGATGGTGAACAGCGGCAACATCAATCCGGTCGCGCCGTACGAACTGGTCGAACGCATCCGGGCGAGCATCAACGTGCTCGGTCCGTTGCTGGGCCGCTTCGGGAGGGTGTCGCTGTCGTTGCCCGGCGGCGACGACTTCGGCAGCCGCCCCATCGACATGCACCTGCACGGCCTCGAGGCCATGGGCGCCACGTTCGAGCTGCGTCACGGCGTGGTGGAAGCCACCGCCGAGCGTCTGCACGGTGCCGACATCACGTTCGAGTTCCCCAGCGTCGGCGCCACCGAGAACATCCTCACCGCCGCGGTCTACGCCAAGGGCACCACGGTCATCGACAACGCCGCCCGCGAACCCGAGATCGCCGACCTGTGCAACTTCCTGGTCAGCATGGGTGCACACATCGAGGGCATCGGCTCGTCCACGCTCACCGTCCATGGCGTGGAACGCGGCGAACTGCACGCCACGCAACACGCGGTGGTGCCCGATCGCATCCAGGCCGCCACCTACCTCGCCGCCGTCGCGGTCAGCGGCGGGGAAGTGGTGCTGCGCGGTGCACGCGCCGACCACATGGACATGCTGCTGCGCCGGTTCCACGACATGGGCCTCACCATCACGTCCATCGGCGCCGGCGCCGAGTCGTCGCTGGCGGTGTGGTCGCACGGCCAACTGCGCAGCATCGACGTGGCCACCCTGCCGTACCCGGGCATCGCCACCGACTACAAGCCGCTCATCGTCACCATGCTCACCGTGGCCGACGGCGTGGGCATCGTCACGGAGAATCTGTATCCCGGTCGATTCCGCTACGTCGAGGAACTGCAGCGACTCGGCGCCGACATCCGCGCCGACGGCCACCACGCAGTCGTGCGCGGCGTGCGCCAGCTCAGCGGTGCACCCGTCCGCGCCCCCGACATCCGCGCCGGTGCCGCCCTCGTGGTGGCCGGGTTGGCCGCCGACGGCGAGACCAGCGTGGCCGGCGTGCACCACGTGGACCGCGGCTACGACGACCTGGTGGGCCGCCTCGCCGCTTTGGGCGCCGACATCGAACGCGTCCCCGCCCCGTAGGACCGGCGATTCAGGCGCTCTGTTCGCCCTCGGGCTCGGGGGATGCCGCGTCGGGCTCCGACACGGGCTCGGTGGGCTGCACCGCACTGACCCGCTTCTTGGCGAGGTAGAGCAGGCCGCCGATCACGAGGATGGGACCCAACACCAACAGGATCTCGTCCCACCCACCCTGGTGCGCCAGCATCGGCTCAGGCTACTTCGATGATGACGAGCACGTCTTCGGTGATGTGGCTCTCGACCTCGATCGTGCCGGCGGTGTCGGCGACGAAGTTGAACGTCGCCGTGACGCCTGCGTCGACCGCCTGCTCGAGCTCGATGCCGTGCACGTGGAACTCGTCGTCGGCTGCCGGGTTGGTGATGTTCAGCGTGACGTCGCTGCCCAGCTTCACCATCTCGATGCGATCCTCACCGCTGTCGGTGCCGACCACCACGTCGATCTGCACCGGGCCGTCGACCGCGGTGGGAGGCGTGGTGTCCTGGGGAGCCTCGGTCTGGGTGGGCGCCGGGATGGTGGTGGTTGCGTCGGCCGCCGCGACCGTGGTCTCGATGACCGCAGCGGTGGTGTCGGGGCTCGCCGTGTCGTCGTCGCCGCACGCCACGAGGGCGAGGGCCACGAAGGGGACAATGGCGAGGGTATGCAGAGTTCGCATGGGTGGCAATCCTAGAGTTCGTCCTGGTTCAATGGTCGTTCGACCCCTCACGAAAGTTCCCGCCTCATTCCCATGCGTGCCCAAGTGGAAGAGACCATCGAGATCATTCGGCCAGCGCTCCAGGCCGACGGCGGCGACATCGTGCTCCAGTCCATCGACGAGGCCACGGGTGTCGTGTACGTCACCATGGTGGGGGCGTGCGGCACCTGCCCCACCAGCACGGTCACCCTGAAGGCAGGCATCGAACGCATCATGCGCGATCGCATCGACGGCGTCACCGAGGTCGTCAACGTGGTCGACCCTGAATTGTCCATTCCCGAATGAGCCGCCGACACCTTCCCGTCGCCGCCCTGTTCGAGGCAGCCACCGCCGGCGATCGCGCCGCGCTCGCCCGGCTCCTGTCGTTGCTCGAGCGAGGCGGTGCCGAGGCGCGCGACATCGGCCGGCTCACCTATCCGGTGGCCGGACGGGGCTACACCGTCGGGCTCACCGGGGCTCCGGGTGCCGGCAAGAGCACGCTCACTTCGGCCACCATCGGTCACCTCCGCTCGATGGGTGAGGAAGTGGCCGTGTTGGCCATCGACCCCTCGTCGCCGTTCACCGGTGGCGCCATCCTGGGCGACCGGGTGCGCATGCAGGACCACGCCACCGATCCGGGTGTCTTCATCCGATCGATGGCCACCCGAGGTCACCTCGGCGGACTCTCGTTGGCCACCCCCGAGGCCGTCCGTCTGCTCGACGCCGTGGGCAAGCGCTGGATCCTCGTCGAGACCGTCGGCGTGGGCCAGGTGGAGGTCGAGATCGCCGGCAAGGCCGACACCACCGTCGTCGTCGTCAACCCCGGCTGGGGCGATTCCGTGCAGGCCAACAAGGCCGGGCTGATGGAGATCGCCGACATCTTCGTCATCAACAAGGCCGATCGGAAGGGCACGGAAGAGACACGCCGCGACCTCGAGGGAATGCTCGAGCTCAGCGACCTCGCGCACGATGCCTGGCGGCCCCCCATCATCGCGGCCGTCGCCACCGAGCGCCGGGGCGTCGACGAGTTGTGGTCCACGGTGCTCGCCCACCGCGACTTCATCTCGTCCACTCACGAGCTGGAACGTCGCCGCGAATTCCGGCTGCGTGAGGAACTGCGCGAGATCGTCGCCCGTCGACTCGAGCAGAGGGCTCGCGTTGTGCTGGGCGACGACCGCTGGACCGAACTGCAACGCGGTGTGGTCGGTCACCACATCGATCCCTGGTCGGCCGCCGACGAGATGCTCGGGCCGGTCGGAGCCTGAGCGCCGGGCATCGCTGAGTAGGGTTCTGCGGATGGGCGATCTGGTGCTGGTGGACCGACGCGACGACGGCGTCGCAGTGGTCACGTTGAACAATCCGAAGGTGAACGCGCTGTCGCAGGCGCTGTTGGCCGATCTGCGCGCGGCGGCGGTCGCCCTGGCCAACGATCCGCCCGGAGCCGTGGTCGTCACGGGCGGTGAGCGACTCTTCGCTGCCGGCGCCGACATCAGCGAGTTCGGCGGCCCCACCGAGGGTCGGGCCATCACCGACGGCTTCCATCGTGCGCTCGACGCCGTCGCCGCCATTCCTCGTTTCGTCATCGCCGCCGTGTCCGGTTACGCACTGGGTGGCGGGTGCGAGTTGGCCTTGGCGTGCGACTATCGCATCGCCAGCGAGAGGGCCGTCTTCGGTCAACCCGAGATCCTGCTGGGCATCATCCCCGGCGGTGGCGGCACGCAGCGCCTCGCTCGCGCGGTGGGCGCCAGCCGGGCGAAGGAGCTGATGATCACCGGGCGTCAGGTGAAGGCCGACGAGGCGCTGCGCATCGGGCTGGCCGACGAGGTGGTGGCCCCAGAGGCACTGCACGAGCGCGCACTCGCGCTGGCCGCCGAATGCGCGAAGGGTGCCCGCGAGGCACAGGCGCTCGTGAAGCGAGCCGTCGACGAAGGCATCGAGACCGACCTGGCTGCCGGGCTCCGGCTCGAGCGCGGCCTGTTCGAGCTCGTGTTCCACACCGACGACAGTCGCATCGGCGTGCAGAGCTTCCTCGAGCACGGTCCGGGCAAGGCCGAGTTCACTGGTCGCTGACCCATGAACAGCGTCGACGGGTCGCTCACTCGTCGCGCCCATCAACCAGCGCTCGACGGCGTGCGCGGGGTGTCGGTGGCCATGGTGCTGCTGTTCCACGGAGGGTTCACGTGGATGACCGGTGGCTACGTCGGCGTGTCGGTGTTCTTCACCCTGTCGGGGTTCCTCATCACCGGTCTGCTCGTGTCCGAGCACGACGACACCGGCGGTATCTCCGCGTCGCGCTTCTACGCGCGCCGCGTGCGGCGCTTGATGCCGGCCAGCCTGCTGTGCCTCGCCGCGGTCTCGGTGGCTGCAGCAATGGGCGAGTTCGGCGGATTGCCGCATGTACGGCGCGACATCCTCGCGTCGCTCTTCCAAGTGGCCAACTGGAACGCGTTGGCGAACGGCACCAGCTACGCCGATCTCATCGCCCGCAGCGGCGGCCAGCTCGGGCCCGTCGATCACTTCTGGTCGCTGTCGGTGGAGGAACAGTTCTACTGGGTGTGGCCGCTCGTGTGCATGGTGTTGCTCGCTCGCGGACGGTCGCCGCGCTCTGTGCGGCGCGGCATCGTGACGCTGGCCCTCGCCGGCATGGCAGCCGCGCCGATCATCGCCCACGTGTGGGGCCCCGACGCCGCCTACTGGGCCACACCCGCACGGCTCGGTGAGATCCTGGTGGGTGCCGCGCTCGCCGTCGTGATGTCCGGACGTCGATGGAGCTGGCGCGGCCTGCCGTGGCTGGGGTTGACCGGGCTCGCGGTCATCGTGTGGGCATCGATCACCTGGCCCTCCGGCAGCGGCCCCGCCTACACGGGTTGGCTCGGCGTGTTCGCCCTCGCGTCGGCGGCGCTCATCGCAGGGTTGCAGGCCGCGAGCCCCTTGCGCACCGTGCTTGGCGTGGCCCCGCTGGCCTATCTCGGACGCATCAGCTACGGCGTCTACCTGTACCACTGGCCGGTGTTCGCGATCATCGACGACCGGCGCGTCGACGCCGGGTTGTGGGGCCTGTTCGCCATCCGCATCGCGGTCACGATGGTCATCGCGGTCGCCTCGTACCACCTGTTCGAACAGCCCATCCGCCACGGGCGGTCGCCCGGGCGGAAGGTGGCCGTCACCACCTTGGCCGCCATCGCCGCAGTGACGGCGTTGGTGTTCGCCGTGGTCCCCGCGCCGGTGCCCGTCTTCAGCGGCGAGACCGAGGTGCCGGCCACGTTCGCCTCCACCACCACGATCGCGCCGACCTCGTCGGTGGCCACCACCACCACCGAGTCACCCACCGACGGCTCAGCCGCTGCGACGACCTCGGTGGGGGCAACCGTGCCCCCGCCGTCCACGACACCGCCACCGACGGGCCCGGTCACCGTGCTGTTGTTGGGCGACTCCACGATGGTGGCCCTCGCCGAGGGCATCTCCGACTGGGCCGAGGCGCGGCCCGATCAGATGCAGGTGGCGTCGATCGCCGCGGTGGGGTGCGGGCTGGTGCGCGACTCCACCATGCTCGGTGATGACGATCGGGCGTTCGAGAAGGCGTGCGCGAGGTCGCTCGACGTGGAGCTGCCGAAGCTGCTCGAGTCGCAGGTGCCGGAGGTGGTGACGATCATGATCACCATCCCCGACGTCGTCGAGCGGGTGTGGAACGACACCGAGGGCAGCCTGCGACCCATCGACCCGCGCTATGCGGAGCGGCTCGCCGCCGCCTACCGCGACATGGCCGATCGGCTCATCGCCGCCGGAGTGCGTCACATCGTGTGGGTGGTGCCGCCGTTCCCCAACGAACTGTGGCCGCGCAGTGCCTTCGATCCGCTCGACCCTGCCGATTGGGAGGTGTTCGTCGACACCATCCTGGACACCGCGGCGCAGCACCCCGATGCGATCGACGTGGTGCGCCTCGACGACTGGGTCGCCGCACACGGCGAGGACCTGGCCATGCGTCCCGATGGGCTCCACTTCGAACCCGAGGCAGCCCTCGACGTGGCCGAGCGCTACATGGGCCCCTTGATCATGCAGGTCGCCCGAGGCTGACCTCGCGGGTCGGCGTCAGGAGGCCCAGGCGATGGAGCCCATCTCGACGGGCGAGATGAGGTCGGGGTGCGACGGCAGCGCGCGCACGGTGATGCCGTACGGCCCGGCTTCGCCGACGATGTAGTCGGCCTCCCACACGCCCGGACCGGTGTGCCTCAGCGTGACGATGAGCGGTGCACCGATGAACTCGCCCTCGGAATCGATGGGGCCGTGCAGCGCCTGCACCGTGACCGACGACTCCTCGAGCCCGTCGATCTCCACATGCGCGCGCACGTGGCGCTGGTCGCCCTCGTGCGCCGGCGTGGTGTCGCACTCGATGTCGAACACCTTCACCACCGGCCACGCCGCGCGCACCCGCAGCTTCCATGCCGCGAGGTCGCGGGCGGCGCGAGCATGGTCGGCGAGGGCGTGGCGCGAGCTCGCGGCGGCGGGCTCGTAGAGCTCGGTGGTGTAGTTGCGCACCATGCGGGCGGCGGTGACGAACGGGCCCAGCGACTTCCAGTTGTGCTGCATCTTCTCGATCCACCCGATGGGCAGGCCTTCGGGGCGGTCGTAGAACAGCGGCACGAGCTCGCGCTCGAGCAGACCGAACAGGCTGGTGGCCTCGCGAGCATCGCGGCGCCCCAGGTCGGGGTCGTCGTCGGCGGAGTTGATGGCCCAGCCGTTCTGGCCGTCGTAGCATTCGTCCCACCAGCCGTCGAGGATGCTGCAGTTGAGCGCGCCGTTGAGCGCCGCCTTCATGCCGCTGGTGCCGCACGCCTCGAGCGGGCGACGGGGATTGTTCAACCACACGTCGACGCCGTGGTACATCATGCGCGCGATGGCCATGTCGTAGTCGGGAAGGAACACGAACCGATGGTTCACGTCGAGCTGGCGTGCGAACAGCTCGATGTCGCGGATCATGTCCTTGCCCGGTTGGTCCTGCGGGTGGGCCTTGCCGGCGAACACGAACTGCACCGGACGATCGGTGGACAGCAGCATCTTGCGCAGTCGATCGGGTTGCGACAGCAGCAGCGTGGCGCGCTTGTAGGTGGCGAAGCGACGGGCGAAGCCGATGGTGAGTGCCTTCGGATCGAGCAGTGCATCGCCCATCCGGGAGCGCACGAACGCCACCAGCTCGGCGCGCGCCTTGGCGCGTGCGGCCCACACCTCGGCGGGGTCGAGGTGGTCGACGCCGGCCCACGACGCGTGGTCGGCACCGTCCCACACCGGCCCGACGCTCTTGGCCATCAGCGCGGCGATGTGGTCACCCACCCAGGTGTGAGCGTGCACGCCATTGGTGATGGCGCCGATGGGCACCTCGTCGACCGGCACGTCGGGCCACAGGTCGTTGAACATCTGGCGGCTGACCGCACCGTGTAGCTGGGCGACGCCGTTGCTGCGGCCGGCGAGGCGCAACCCCATGACCGCCATGTTGAAGGTGTCGTCATCCTGGTGGTCGCGCTTGCCGACGGTCATCAGCTGCTCGAAGGTGATGCCCAACGAGGTGGCGTACTGGGTGAAGTACTTCGCCATCAGCTCGCGTGGGAACTGGTCGATGCCGGCGGGCACGGGAGTGTGCGTGGTGAACACGCCGCCGGCGCGCACGGCCTCGACGGCTTCGGCGAACGAGATGCCGTCGGTGGTGACGAGTTCGCGGATGCGTTCGAGCGACAGGAAGCCCGCGTGACCCTCGTTGGTGTGGAACACCTGCGGGTCGCAGCCCAGCGCGCGCAGGGCACGCACGCCTCCGATGCCGAGCACGATCTCCTGACGGATGCGGTGTTCCTTGTCGCCGCCGTAGAGGCGGTCGGTGACGGCGGCGCCCTCGGGGGAGTTGCCCTCCACGTTGGTGTCGAGCAGGTACAGCTGGATGCGGCCGACCTTCACCTGCCACACGTTGATGCGCACGTGGTCGTCACCGAGCTCCACGCTCACCTGCACCCCGGTGGGAGTGAGCGCGAGGCCATGGGGATCGAGCGGTGGGTAGCGCTCTTCCTGCACCCCGTCGGCGTTCAGCCGCTGACGGAAGTAGCCCTCCGCGTACAGCAGGCCCACTGCCACCAGCGGCAGGCCCAGGTCGGAGGCCGCCTTCAGGTGGTCGCCGGCGAGCACGCCGAGACCGCCCGAGTACTGCGGCAGGGTCTCGGACAACCCGAACTCGGGGGAGAAGTACGCCACCTGGCCCAGCGGCGAACCCTCGCGGAGCTGGAACCAGCGCGGCGACTCGACGGCATCGCGCAGTCGTTCGGCGGCGGCCTCGGCGGCGGCGACGACGTGCGGGTCGGCCGCCAGTTGCGCCCAGCGACTGGCGGAGATGGTGGCCAACAGGCGAAGGGGGTCGCGCCCGGTGGCCTTCCACGCGGCAGGGTCGAGCTGCTCGAACAGCGCCTGCGTGTCGCGGTCCCACGTCCAACGAAGGTTGGACGCCACCTCTGCAAGCGTTTGCAGAGGGGCCGGAATCGCGGGGACCACGTTGAACTGTCGCACGGAACGCATTCGGGAAAGGATAATCGCGTCCGCGGGGGTGAGATGCCCGCCGCCTCCGAACGAGGGGTCTGACCTGGGTCGACGCGATCAGTCGGTGACGGCGGTGCGGTACACCTCGACGGTCGCGGCGGCGATGGCATCCCACGAATAGGTGCGACGTAGCAGCGAGGCGGCGTTCGTCCGCAGTTGTTCGGCGCCGCCGGCATCGGCCAGCACTTCGGCGATGCGGTCGGCCAGTTCGTGGTGGTTGCCCGGCTCGAAGAGCACTCCTGCACCCGTGCCCTCGACGATCTCGGCCAGCCCACCCGTGCGGGCCACGATGGTGGGCGCGCCGGCCGCCATGCCCTCCAACGCCACGATCCCGAACGGTTCGTACAGCGAGGGGATGACCACGCACCCCGACCGACGGAGCAACAGCCGGAGGTCGTCGTCGGAGACGAAGCCGGCGAGGTGCACCAGGTCGCTGACACCCTCCATGTCGAGTTGGGTCTGCAACTCGGCGAGGTAGGTGCCCCGCCCGGCGATGACGCACTGGATGCCGGGCACCCGCTGCCGCAGTTCCCCGATGGCTCGCGCGAGCACCTGGAAGCCCTTCTCGTACTGGATGCGGCCCCATGCCACCACCAGCGGTTCGCGAGCGGCCGGTGGGGCGTCGTCGTGTCGGGTCCACTGATCGACGTCGACGCCGTTGGGTACGAGGTGCACCTTCTCGGGCGGCAGTTCGAAGCCCTGCACCACCTCGCGCACCATGAAGCGCGAGCAGGCGATGACCTCTCGGGCCTGATACGTCAGCCACCACTCGATGGAGTTCACCTCGCCGGGCAATCCCGGGGGCACGTGTCCGCCGTGACGGCCGCGTTCGGTGGCGTGGATGGTGGCCACGAGCGGCACACCGAACAATGTCTTCAGGGTGTCGCCTGCCCAGGCGACCAGCCAGTCGTGCGCGTGCACCACATCCGGCCGCCAGTCGCGCAACGACGCAGCGAGCTGCACCAGTTGGTGATTGGCCGACGCCATGCGCGCCACGAGGCTGTCGTCGGGCAACCACGGCAACGCGGGATCCGCGCGCACGACGCGCACTCCGTCGACCACCGTGTCGTCGGGCACGCCAGGGTGATGCAGGCTGCACACCACCACGTCGTGGCCGGCGCGGTGCATCGCGCGAGCGAGGCCTTCCACATGTGCGGCGATGCCTCCGACCACCAGTGGTGGGTACTCCCACGAGAGCATCAGCACGCGCACAGTGGGAACGTAGCAGCGCACCACCTGCGTGGACGGTGCGGTGTGTGTCGTACGCTGGCCATGTGCTGTTGTCGGATCTCGATCTGTATCTGTTCGGCGAGGGGTCGCACCGTCGCCTCTGGGAGTTCCTCGGGGCGCACCCCCAGGACGGTGGCGGGGTGCGGTTCGCCGTCTGGGCGCCGAACGCGAAGTCGGTGTACGCCATCGGCGACTGGAACGGATGGGGCGACGGCACCGCGCTGGAGCCGCAGGGATCGTCGGGCATCTGGGCCGGCGTGTGCGCAGAGGCCACTGCCGGCCAGTGCTACAAGTACGCCGTGGTCGCCAAGGACGGTCGCACCACGGTGAAGGCCGATCCGATGGCGCGCCAGTCGGAGGTGCCGCCGTCGAACGCCAGCGTGGTGCCCCACCCCAGCGCACACACGTGGGGTGACGACCAGTGGATGACGTCACGGTCCAAGGCGGTGGGCCAGCCGTTGCGCATCTACGAAGCGCATCTCGGGTCGTGGCGCGTCGGCATGGGTGGGTACCGCGAGCTCGGTCAGCAGATGGCCGATCACGTGGGCGCGCTCGGGTTCACCCATGTGGAGCTGTTGCCGCTCGCCGAGCACCCGTTCGCACCGTCGTGGGGCTATCAGGTCACCGGCTACTACTCGCCGACCGCGAGGTTCGGAACGCCCGACGACCTGCGCGCGTTCGTCGACACGCTGCACCAGCGTGGCATCGGTGTGCTGATGGACTGGGTGCCCGCCCACTTCCCGAAGGACGACTGGAGCCTGGCCAGATTCGACGGCACGGCGCTCTACGAGCACGCCGACCCGCGCCAGGGTGAACACCCCGACTGGGGTACGTACGTCTTCAACTACGGCCGCACCGAAGTGCGCAACTTCCTCGTCACCAATGCCCTGTACTGGCTGCACGAGTTCCACATCGATGGCCTGCGCGTCGACGCGGTGGCGAGCATGTTGTATCTCGACTACTCGCGCAAGCACGGTGAGTGGGTGCCGAACCAGTACGGCGGCCGCGAGAACCTCGACGCGGTGCAGTTCCTGAAGGAGCTCACCTCGGTGGTCGATGTCGAGGAGCCCACCGCGATGGTCATCGCCGAGGAGAGCACGGCCTGGCCGATGGTCACCGCGCCGGTGCGCGACGGCGGCCTCGGGTTCAGCCACAAGTGGAACATGGGCTGGATGCACGACACGCTCAGCTACATCCAGGAAGACCCGGTGCACCGCAAGTGGCACCACAACGAGCTCACCTTCGGTCTGCTCTACGCGTTCACCGAGCGGTTCGTGCTGCCGCTCAGCCACGACGAAGTGGTGCACGGCAAGGGCAGCCTGCTGGGCAAGATGCCCGGCGACGACTGGCAGCGCTTCGCCAACCTCCGCGCGTTGTACGGCTGGATGTGGGCACTGCCCGGTGCGCCCCTGCTCTTCATGGGCGCGGAGATGGCTCCGTTCACCGAGTGGACGGAGAGCACGGGTCTGCCGTGGCACCTGCTCGACCATGCTCCCCACCGCGGCGTGCGCGACCTGCTCGCCGACATGAATCGGCTGTGCCGCGAATGGCCGGCCATCTACGAACGTGACCACGAACCCACAGGGTTCCAGTGGCTCGATGCCGACGACGCCGATCACTCGATGTTCGCGTTCCTGCGGTGGGGGTACGCCGGCGGCACCGCGCTGGCCTGCATCGCCAACTTCACGCCCGTGCCCAGGTCCGGCTACCTGGTGGGCCTGCCGTGGGCCGGCGAGTGGCAGTTGCTGCTCGACACCGACTCACCCGCGTGGGGCGGCAGCGGGTTCAGCGGCTACTCCATCGACGGCTCCACCACGTTCACCGCCTCGGCCGACACCCCCTGGCAGCACCAGCCGGCCTCGGCAGCGCTCGACATCCCGCCGTTGTCGGTGGTGTGGTTGGGGTCGCGTCGACCGTGAAGCACATGCTGCGCGACTCGCGCATGCGACAGGTGATCGGTGCGTGCGTCACGCTGGGGTTCGCGGTGGGCGTGTTCGCCATCGCGTTCGGTGTCAGTTCCGTCAGCGCAGGGGCGTCGGTCGCTCAGACCTGTGCCATGTCGCTGCTGGTGTTCACCGGGGCGTCGCAGTTCTCCGCGGTCAGCGTCATCGGCTCGGGCGGCTCGGCCGCGTCCGCGTTCGGTGGCGCCGCGCTGCTGGCCGCACGCAACGGGGTCTACGGGCTCGCGATGTCGCGACACCTGCGCGGCTCGTTGGGCACCCGGCTGGTGGCGGCGCAGCTCACCATTGATGAGTCCACCGCGATGGCCGTGGCGCAGGACGACCCGGAACATCGTCGTGCCGCGTTCTGGGTGACGGGCATCAGCGTCTACGTGTTCTGGAACACCGGCACGTTGATCGGTGCGTTGGTCGGCACGGCGATCGACCCGCGCACCTACGGACTCGACGCCGCCATCCCAGCGGCATTCGTCGGCATCCTCTTCCCGCTCCTTCGCGAACGCGTGCCCCGGCGTGCAGCCTTCACCGGCGCCTTGGTCTGCCTGGCGCTGATCCCGTTCACCGCGGTGGGAGTGCCCATCCTGTGCGCGACGGTCGGTGTGCTGTTCGGCATCCCAGAGCCGGCGGAGACGGTCGGTTCGTCGGAGGTGGTGGCGTGAGTTGGACGTTCGTCTTCGTCCTGGCCGGCAGCGCGTACTTCTTCAAGGTGCTCGGCCTGGTGGTGGTCGGCGACCGTGAGTTGCCGCCCGTGCTGTCGCGCTGCCTCGCCCTCATTCCCGCGGCATTGCTCGCCGGCATCGTCGTCCACGACACGTTCAACGGGGGAAGGGAACTGGTGCTCGACGCACGCGCGCTCGGGGTGGGCGCGGCAGCGCTGGCGGCATGGCGAAAGGTGCCGCTGATCGGGGTGATCGTGATCGGCGCCGCGGTGACCGCGGCGGTGCGGGCGCTGGGCTGACCGCCGACCGAGGGTCAGCCCTCCTCGATCACTTCCTCGCTCACCAGGGTGACGTGCTCGACCTCGATCTCGTCCTCGGTGAACTCGCCGTCGCCATCGACGTCGACCGCGGTGACGGTGGTGGACTCGATGAGGTCGGCCTCGCCGTCGCCGGTGAGGTCGTAGACGGTGGTGACGGTCTGCTGCACGATGTCGACCGTGCCGTCGCCATCCACATCGACCAGGTGGGTGGTGGTCTCACGGACCGCATCGACCGTGCCGTCACCGTCGACATCGACGTACTCGGTCTCGACGGTGGTCTGGATCTCGCCTTCGGGGGTGTCGCTCATGCCGGCGAGTCAAACACGCGCATCGACTGAACGCAATTGCATCAGGTCGATTCGACGAGCCGACGCAGATTCTTCAGGTTTCGCCGCCAGATGGGGCCGAGGGCGACCTTGCCGCCGACCCACGCGCCCACGGGGCCGCCCATCCACCAGGGGAACGTGAGGTCTTCGGCCCAGGTGAACCGAGTGCGACGCCCGAGATCGATGGGTTCGAGGGTGAACCGACCGACGCCCGTGACGAGGCCGGTGTGGCGCACGCCCATCACCTCGCCGGGCACCCACTCGGTGATCTCCATGCGGTCGACCAGCTTGATCGGGCCGACCTTGGTGTCGCACAGGAACTCGGTGCCGGTGCCGCGCGTCTGTTCGCTGGTGAAGCGAATGGCCACGGCATCGTGCATCCAGTCGATGTGGCGCTCGACCGGTTCGACGACCTCCCACACACGCGCGGGCGTGGCGTCGATCTCGATGCTGACGACGATGCCCATGATGAGGACGCGGTCAGGCTTCGACGGCGACCTTGCGCAGCTGTTCGGCGGCGAGTTCGGGCGGCACGATGTTGATCATGACGCCCGTGCCGCGCTCGAAGCCGGCGGTGGTGACCAGCTTCGGGAACAGGTGCACGTGCCAGTGGTACGCCCCGGTGTAGTGGTGGGGGGCCGTGTGGAACACGAGGTTGTACGCCACGTCGCCATGGATCTCACGGAGGGCGATGATGCTGTCGCGCACGGCCACGCCCATCGCCTGCAGCGTCTCGTCGGAGCTGTCGGTGAGGTGCAGGTCGTGACTGCGGGGAATGATGAGCAGCTCGTAGGGCGAACCGGCCCAGAAGGGGCTGACACAGACGACGTCGTCGTTGGAGAACAACACGCGTTTGCCGTCGACCAGCTCGGCCTCGATGGTGGCGCACAGGATGCAGCCGCCCTCGAAACGGGAGAACGCACGCTGCTCCTCGAGGATCTCGCCCGGCACGAAGGGCAGACCGAGCAGCTGGCCGTGCGGGTGGGCGAGCGATGCGCCGGCCTCGCGGCCGTGGTTGATGATGGCCTGCGTGTAGCGCACGTTGGCGCTGGCCGCGTGCTCCTGCAGGCGACGGCTGAGCATCAGCATCATCTGCGTGGCGTCGTCGTCGGTCAGGTCGTGGGCGCCACTGTCGTGGTTCGGCGTGTAGACGAACACTTCGTGGATGCCGCTGGCCTCGGCCTCGACGTGCACCGGACCCAGGTGGTGCACGGCGAACGGCTCGTCGCCGTCGAACGCCGGGTAGAGGTTGGGGATGAGGCGCATGCGCCAGTGACCACCGGCGTCGAGCGTCTCCAGCGCGGGAAGCGTGGCTTCCTCGTGGCCGGGGCAGAACGGGCACGGACGGTCGGGCTCGGCTTCCACCTGCGCCGAACGAGGCGCGAAGTCGGACGGACGCTTGGCCCGGTCGGCGACGATGGTGACCCACCTGCCCGTAAGTGGATTCAGACGGAGTTGACTCACAGCACGTCCAGCCTAGGACCAATCGGTGTTCGAGGGGCGGACGGGCGTCGGAAAATGCTCACACGGGCTGCGCGCGGTAGATGCTCACGTGCCGGGTGCTCTCCGGGCCGAAGGGTGCACCGTCGAACGAGGCCCACCGGGCCTCGAGGTGCAGGTGAGCGAGGTGGGCCATGCCGTCGAGTTGCACGGGGGTGGCCCATCGGATGCTCCACGGGCGCAGCCGTACACCGCCCGATTCGGTGATGTCGACGTAGTGACCTTCGGCACGCTGGTTCGCCGGATCGGCCGTGTTCACGTTGAGCACCACACGATCGGCGTGGATGGATCGCACGCTGACGCTCGACGTGGCCTCGCCCTCCAACTCTGGCACGAACGCCTCGATGGCGAAGCAGCCGTGCGGCGACAGACGTGCTGCCACCTGGCGGAAGCACTGCTGCTGGCGCTCCTCGGACAGCAGGCCGAAGAACGTGTTGTAGGCCACGAACACCAGCGAGAACGGTCCGTCGGGCAGATCGTCCACCATGTCGCCGAGGGTGACGCGCACGCTCGCCGCTCCGTCCTTCCCGGCGAGCCGGTCGAGCATGGCCTGGCTGCTGTCCACGCCGTGCACCTCCACGCCGGTGTTCGCCAGCGGCAGCGCCAGGCGACCGGTGCCGATGCCGAGTTCCAGCACGCGACCGCCGTCGGCGAGCCGGGCGAGCGCCGTCGTCGTGGACTCCACGTCGCTGATGTCGGCGTACCAGTCGTCGTAGACATCGGCGAAGCCGTCGCCGTAGGACTGGTCGTGGTAGCCGCGCATGCCGCCATCTTCGACCAGAATGACGCTCGTGAGCCAGTGGGCCGGGATCGAGTCGGGGGTGCACACCCCGCCCACGTCACCCGCCGCGCCCGCACCATCATCCGGGTCGGCCTCCGGGCATGCGGCGACGGAGCCCCGGCTGCGGCGGTCCGATCACCTCGTGCTCGGGACCATCGACACCGGCGCCCACGTGTTGCAGCGGCGAGCGCGCGTGGTCATGCTGGGTTCGGCGGTGTTCATGCTGCCGATGCTGGCCCTGAACCTGCTGCTGTCGGCGCTGGCGTTCCGGGAGTTCGACGGGTTCGACAGCATGTTCGGTGAGCGTGGCTACGTGGGCGTGGAATCCACATCGGTGTTCGTGGCCATCGTGGTGCAGTCGTACACGGCGCACCTGGTGGGGGCCTTCGGCGCGCAGGTCCTGGTGGCATACCAGATGGGTGGCGAACCCACACTCGGACACTCGGTGCTCTGCGTGGCGCGTCGGTTGCCGATGCTCACGCTCACCTGGGTGCTCACGCACTGGTGGGCGGTGCTCGCCGCGCTCCTGGTGGTCAGCGAGCCGGAACTGGCCGCCGGCCTGTCCACC
Organism: Actinomycetota bacterium; assembly: GCA_016213625.1. Taxonomy (GTDB): domain Bacteria; phylum Actinomycetota; class Acidimicrobiia; order Acidimicrobiales; family Ilumatobacteraceae; genus UBA668. The sequence goes on along the minus strand of JACQZZ010000041.1, from coordinate 40,688 downwards.
TTCGCCGTGCCGTTCATCGCGCTGTGCACCGCCTGCGTGCTGCTCACGGTGCCGGTGCTGATGACCGAAGACCGTGGCGTGGCGTCGATCGGTCGTGGTTTCCAGCTCGCACGCACCCGCTTCGGTGCCTCCTTCGTGTACGTCCTGGTGTGCGGGATGATGGGCGGCCTGCTGTTCGTCTTCATCTCCGAGTTGCCGGTCCTGCTCGAGCAGACCGGGCTCATCACGTTCGGTTCCTACGGCTATCTGATCGAGGGCATCACCTCGCAGATCGCCCTGCTCGTGGTGATCCCGCTGTCGGCGTTGGCAACCGCGCAGTTGTACCTGCAGCTGCGGGTGTCCTCGGAGGGTGCCGACCTGTCGCTCGCGGCCGACCGCGCGTTCGGCAGGCGCGCGTGAGGCCCGCACTGCTGGTGGCCCGGCTGTGGTCCGCCGCTCCGCCGCCCACGCCGCCCGGCGGATTGGGGCCGGTGGACCAGGACCCGCAGGACGTTCGCGATCAGGCGTGTCGCATCGTCACATCGAACGACAAGGTCTGCACGCCGGCCACCACCACGCCGCCGAAGACGGGTGACGGCTCGTCGTTCGACCTGTCGTGGCTGGGTGCGCTGCTGTGGGTGCTGCTGATCGTCGGTCTCGTCCTGCTGTTGATCGTCATCGTGCGTGCCGTGGCGTCGGGCAGTTGGAAGCGCCGCCGCCACGACGACGCTGACGACGACCTCGACGAGCTCGAGCTGTCTGCCGTTGCCGTCGATCGATCTCGCGAACCGGTCAACTGGCGAGCCGAGGCCGAGGCCCATCGTCGAGATGGCCGGTTCCGCGATGCGCTGCGCTGCCGCTACCGGGCGCTGGTGGGCGACCTGGCCAGGAAGGGTCTCATCGACGAGATCCCCGGCAGGACGACCGGAGAGGAACGGGCCCAGCTCCGCGAGGTGCGACCCGCCGCGTCGCCCCCGTTCGATGCCGCAGCCGATCTGTTCGACGACGCCTGGTACGGCGACGTACCGGTGGCCGCAGCCGACGACGATCGCTTCCAGGCACTCGAGCACGACGTGTTGTCGTCGGCGATCGGCGACCGGCGATGAGCGCCCGATCGGCCACCACCGAGTCGGGCAGCGGTGCGAAGGTGGCGATCACCGCGTTGCTCGTGGTGCTCGTCGCCGTGGCGATGATGCTCATCGTGCGTGCGTCGCCCGACACCGAACCATTCGACCCGCGCAGCGGCGCCGACGACGGTGCGCGTGGGCTGGTGCTGCTGCTGGAGAAGTTCGGCGCCGAGGTCGACGTGGTGCGTTCGGTACCGGAGGTCGGCGATGATCGACGAGTGCTCGTCCTGCAGGATCGCCTGAGCGATGTCCAGCGCGAGGAGCTCGGTGCATTCGTCCGCGCCGGCGGGGTGGTGGTGATGGCCGACCCCGAGAGTCCGCTGGTGGGGGAGGTGTCCGACGTGACGGTGGAGGGCACCATCGGGTTGGCCAGCGACGGCGCACTCGCCGAGAGCAACGTGCTCCCGGAGGAGTGCGGCGTGCAGGCGCTGCGACACCTTCGTGGGTTGTTCGTGCCCGATGGCGTGTTGCTGCGCACGAGCGGCGACACCTCCTGCTTCGGTGACGGTGACACCGCGTTCGTGGCGGTGCGCGCCGACGGCGCCGGGGCCATCGTGGCGTTGGGCGACAACTCGCTGTTCGTCAACCGGTACCTCCGCTACGGCGACAACGCAGGGCTGGCCACCGCGCTGCTGGCGCCCAGAGAGGGATCGAAGGTGAGCATCGTCCTCGGGTCGGAGGCGCCGAAGTCCACCGCCGACATCGGTACTGGGGAGCGGACACTCTTCGACCTGATCCGCCCGGGCGTGTGGATGGCGTTCGCCCAACTCGGGATCGCGTTCGTGGTGGTCGCGTGGGCGCGAGGTGTGCGGCCCGGCCGACCGGTGCGCGAACCCGAACAGGTACCCATCGCCGGCAGCGAACTGGTGGTGGCCACCGGAATGCTCATGCAACGCGCACGTCACTCTCGTCGCGCTGCGCATCTCCTGCAGTCGCAGTTCCAGCGCGACCTGTGCGCTCAGTTCCGGCTGCCCCCGTCCACCTCGGTGGAGTCGGTGGACGCCACGGTGGCGCACCGCACGGGCATCGCGCCGGGCACCATCGTCGACGTGCTCACCCGCGACGTGCACGACCACGCGAGCCTGCTCGCGCTCAGCAATCGAATCCATGAGATCAAGGATCTCGTCCTCCAAGGAGCCGAACGATGACCGACTCGACCCTCCCTCCGGCCGCCTCCACCGGCCGGTCGCCCTACGACGCGGTGCTCGCCGTGCGTGCCGAGGTGGGCAAGGTGGTGGTGGGCCAGGAGGGGGTGCTCACCGGCGTCATCGCCGCGCTGCTGGTGAACGGCCACGTGTTGCTCGAGGGTGTGCCCGGCGTGGCGAAGACACTGCTGGCGAAGAGCCTCGCGGCCGCCTTCGACATGCAGTTCACCCGTCTGCAGTTCACCCCCGACCTGATGCCCAGCGACGTGATCGGACAGCAGCTGGTGGGACAGACCTCGCAGGGCGTTCGCTTCGAGTTCCGCGAGGGGCCGGTGTTCACCAACCTGCTGCTGGCCGACGAGATCAACCGCACGCCTCCCAAGACGCAGGCGGCGCTGTTGGAGGCGATGGAGGAGCGGCAGGTCAGCTTCGACGGTGTCACCCATCCGCTGCCCGATCCGTTCCTCGTCGTGGCCACGCAGAACCCCATCGAATACGAGGGCACCTATCCGCTGCCCGAGGCGCAGCTCGATCGGTTCCTGTTCAAGCTGTCGATGAACTACCCGTCGGCCGAACAGGAGCTGGAACTCGTCGGTCGACACGACGCGGGGATGAATCCACACGACGTGCGCGCGGCCGGTGTGCGGCCGGTGGCCACCGCGGCCGACCTCTCCGCAGGACGCGCCGCCATCCAGGCCATCCGCGTCGACCCCGCGGTCCAGCAGTACATCGTGGCGTTGTGCCGCAGCACTCGTGAATCGCCGTCGCTGCAGCTCGGTGTGTCACCTCGTGGCACGACCTGGCTGCTGCACGCGGCGAAGGCCTGGGCCTACCTCAGCGGTCGCGCCTTCGTGTCGCCCGACGAGGTGAAGGCGGTCGCCAAGCCGTGTCTGCGACACCGTGTGATGGTGCGTCCGGAACTCGAACTCGAAGGCACCACGGCCGACGCCATCCTCGACGGCCTGCTGGCCACCGTCCCCACGCCCCGCTAGTCCGACGAACCTCCGCGACCTCACCGTGCAACGACGCCCCGCCCATCCGGTGCCCACCGTGTGGTTCGCCGCGCTCGTCGCCGCATCGGGCCTGGCCCTGTTCGCGTGGCCGGGCAGCAGTTGGTGGGCGTTGGTCGCGGTGGAGGCCGTGTTGCTGGTGGTCTTCGTGATCGATGCGTGGCTGTGCGTGTCGCCGAAACGCATCGGCGTGGTCCGCGAGGCGCCGGAGGCGATGACGTTGGGTGAGCAGGGCGTGCTCACGTGGGTCATCGATCACCGCGGCACCCGCACCTCGAAGGTCACGGTCACCGATGCGCTGTGGCCGAGCCTCGGCGCTGAACGACGGTCGGTGTCGGTGCGCATGCGGCCGGGGAGCCGTGCCCGTTCGCGAACTCGACTGTTGCCCACACGTCGAGGACGCTTCCCGCTGCAGGACGTCACCGTGCGGGTGGAAGGCCCGCTGCGTCTGGTCAGCCGCCAGTCCACCCGTTCGGTGCCCGGTGGCATTCGGGTCATGCCCGGCTACCCGAGCCGCGACGAGGTGCAACGCCGCATCCGCATGCCGAGGGTGTTGGAGGTGGGACTGCGCAGCATTCGTGTGGCGGGCGGTGGTCGCGAGTTCGACCAACTGCGCGACTACCGACCCGATGACGAGTTCCGGCGCATCGACTGGCCCGCCACGGTGCGACTCGGCCGGCCGATCGTGAAGCAGTACCGCGCCGAGCGGAACCAGAACGTGGTGCTCCTGCTCGACAACGGTCGGGTGATGGCCGGCACGGTGGGTGGCGTTCCGCGGGTCGAACACGCGATGGATGCCGTACTGAGTGTGGTGCAGACGGCCACGCGGCTGGGTGATCGGGTGGGCATGGTGGCGTTCGACCGACAGGTGCGCAGCGTGCTCGTGCCCACCAACGGCAAGGGCCAGCTCGGTCGAGCGGCGGAGGCGATGTACCTCCTGCAACCCGACCTGTCCGAGAGCGCGTACCAGGTGGCCTTCAGCCACACCGTGGCCCGGTTCCGTCGTCGCTCGCTCATCATCGTCCTGACGGATCTGGTGGAGGCGGCGGTGGAGCAGGCGCTGCTACCCGCGCTGCCCATCCTCACTCGCCGCCACGTGGTGGTGGTCGCCGCGGTGCAGGACCCGGCCGTGCGTGACTGGGCGGAGGGGCAGGCGCACCAGTGGCCCAGTGAGGCATATCGCGAGGCTGCGGCGGTGAACGTGCTGGCTCAGCGCGGTCGATCCGTCGCTCGCCTCCGAGCAGCTGGCGCGGTGGTCGTCGACGCCGCCCCCGGACGCCTGGCCGTGGAGCTCGTCGACACCTACCTCGAGTTGAAGGCCAGCGGCCGCCTCTAGCCCCCTGCGATGAGAGGTGAAGTCACCCGACGACGTCATCTCTCATCGCGGTCTCAGAGGGGGGCGTCGGCGGTGAAGTCCTCGTTGCCCTCGGCGCGGGCGCGCCAGGCGAAGGCGATGGTCCAGCCCCAGAACAGCACGAACACGAACACTCCGATGCCGATGCGCACCCACGTGGGCCACGGCTTGCCCGTGACGAATCCTTCCACGATGGCGGCGAGCATGAACGCGGCGATCAGCCCGACGAGCACGCTGCCGGAGCGGCGCGCCTCGTCGACGAACGCATGGAAGCGCGGTCGATCGCCGGGGTCGATGATCGACCACCCGATGCGCAGCCCGGCCGCGCCGGCGACGATGACGGCCGAGATCTCGAGCATGCCGTGGGGCAGGATCAACCCCCAGAACTTGTCCCACTGCCCGACGTGCGTGAACAGACCTCCGGCCACGCCGATGTTGGCGCCGTTCCACACCAGCAACGCGACGGCGAACACGCACAACAGTGCACCCGCGGCGAAGGCCAGGAAGCCCACGCGCACGTTGTTGAGGAACACCTGGGTGGCGAAGTTCTGCGACGGCTGGTTGGAGTAGTAGTCCTCGAAGTCCTGGTCGATGTACTCCTGGGCGGTCGCGTCGGGAGCGGCCACGTCGAACGCGGTGGGCGACACCGCCAGCCAGATCTGGAACACGGCCCACGGCAGCACGGTGAGCAATGCGGCGACGGCGATGTGGCGACGCAGCGCGTACACGGCGGCGGGGAAGGTGACGGTGGCGAACTGGAGCAGGTTGCGCGACACCTCGGTGTCGCGCTGGCCGTAGAGCACGCCGTGCGCGTCGCTGACCAGCAGCGTGAGGCGGCTCACCAGCATCGAGTCGGCGGCGTACTCCACACGCGCGGTGGCCAGATCGGCACCCGCCCGCTGGTACAGGTGCACCATTTCGTCGAGTTCCTCCGGCGCGACGCGGGTGATGCGACGGGCCTTCTCGGTGAGTTCCTGCAACCGCCACCATCCGCCCTGACGGGCGGCCACGAACGCATCGATGTCCACTGCCCGCCTAGGGTACTGATCCGGATGGACGGCATCATCACACCCGAGGCGGTCGTGCTGGAGCTGGAGACGGCCGGCGTCGCGTCACGTGTGTGGGCGGGCACCGTCGACCTGGGCATCCAGATCCTGTTGCTGGTGTTCCTCAGCGGCGTGCTGGCGGCGGCCGGCGCGACGTCGGGCAGCGACGTCGACACCGCCATGGCCATCGCCGTGGCCGTCGTCCTGATGGGGTACCCGGTGGTGTTCGAGACGCTGCTACGCGGCCGCACGCCGGGCAAGCGCGTCTTCGGCCTCCGCGCCGTCACCCTGGAGGGAGCCCCCATCCGCCTGCGCCATGCGGTGCTGCGGATGATGGGAGGTCTGGTCGATCGGTTCCTGCCGCCGCTGGGAGTGACCGGCACGCTGATGGTGCTGGGCACGGCGCGCCACCAGCGAGTGGGCGACCTGATGGCCGGCACCATCGTGATCCGCGACCCTGATCGCACCCGCCTGCCACCGGCCGTGTGGTTCCCCGTGCCGCCCGGTTACGAGCAGTTCGCGGCGTCCATCGATCCCACGGCACTCACCGATGCGCAGTACACCGTGGTGCGTTCGTTCCTGATGCGCAACCGCGAGCTCACACCCGAGGCGCGCTACAGGTTGGCCGTGGATCTGGCCGAGCGAGTGGCGGAGCGGGTGCACCTCCCCTGGACGCCCGCCATCCATCCGGAGGCGTACCTGTTGTGCGTCATCGCCCGCTACCAGCGGCGCACCTTCCCGCAGTACCAACCCACGGTGTGGCGCTCGTAGCCTGGGACGGGTGAGCACCTTCACCTACCTCGACCATGCGGCCACCACGCCCATGCGCGCCGAGGCGGTGCAGGCGATGCTGCCGTACCTGTCCGAGCAGTTCGCCAACCCCTCCGGGTCGCACCGGTTCGCCCGTGGAGCGCGCGCGGCCATCGACGAGGCCCGCGACCTTGTGGCCGACATCATCGGCTGCGCACCGGGCGAGGTGATCTTCACGAGCGGTGGCACCGAGAGCGACAACACGGCCATCCTCGGCACCGTCGCTCGTCGAGGCGGCACGGCCATCTGCCCGGCGGCGGAGCACCACGCCGTGCTCGCCTCGGTGGAACAGGTGCACGGCGCCGTGGTGCCGGTCACCACGACCGGTGCAGTCGACCTGGATGCTCTGACGGCGGTCCTGAAGGCCACTGCCGACGTGTCGGTGGTCAGTGTCATGGCCGTCAACAACGAGGTCGGCTCGGTCAACGTCCTCGCGGCGGTTGCCGCCGTCGTGCGCGAGTTCGCCCCGTCGGCTGTCCTCCACACCGATGCCGTACAGGCGCCGTGTTGGCTGGATCTGCGCACCCTCACGCCGTACGTCGACATGCTCTCGCTGTCGGCACACAAGTTCGGCGGTCCGAAGGGCGTCGGCGTGCTCGTCGCCAAGAGCGGCGCAGCGTTCACGCCCATGGTCATCGGTGGCGGTCAGGAGCGCGAACGCCGGAGCGGCACCCAGAACGTGCCCGGCATCATCGCGCTGGCCGGGGCGCTGCGGCTCACCGATCTCGAGCGTGCCGACGAGCAGGTGCGCCTCAGTGCGCTGCGCGACCGGCTCGTCGACTCGTTGATCGAGGCGCTGCCCGGCGTGCACGAGACCGTGCCGCGCGACCAGAAGGTGGCCGGTTCGGCGCACGTGTGCATCGAAGGCATCGAGAACGAAGCGCTGCTGTTCCTGCTCGACGAAGCAGGGGTGTGCGCGAGCGCAGCGTCGGCCTGCGCGAGCGGTGCGATGGAACCGTCGCACGTGCTGGCGGCGATGGGTGTCTCCCGCGATCTGGCGTTCGGTGCGCTGCGGCTCACTCTCGGCCGAGCCACGGTCGAGGCCGATGTGGATCACGGGATCGAGGCCGTCGTGAGCGCCGTTCGACGGTTGCGCAAGGTGACGCTGTGAAGGTGACGCTGTGACGGTGACCCGGTGAAGGTGCTGATGGCACTCAGCGGTGGTGTCGACTCGTCGGTCGCCGCCGCGGAACTGCTCGCCGAAGGGCACGAGGTGGTGGGCATCACCATGCGCCTCTGGGGCGGCGAGAGCGACACGGGATGCTGCTCCGTGGCCGACGTCGACGACGCCCGCCGCGTGGCACAGCAGCTGGGCATCGACCACCTCGTGTTCAACTTCACCGACGACTTCCACGAGCACGTCGTGGAGCCCTATGTGCAGGCGCACCGCGATGGCATCACCCCGAACCCGTGTATCGAGTGCAATCGGCACCTGAAGTTCCACCGCCTGAGCGAACGGGCCGACCTGCTGGGGTTCGACGCGGTCGCGACGGGCCATCACGCCCGCATCGTCGAGCGCGACGGCGTGCGCTACGTGGCACGCGGGCACGATCCGGCGAAGGACCAGAGTTACGTGGTGCACATGCTGCCCCAGCGCGAGCTGGCTCGCACGTTGTTCCCCATCGGGCACCTCACCAAGGCCGATGTGCGCGAGCGGGCGACAGCGCTCGGCCTGCGCACCGCGTCGAAGCCCGACAGCCAGGACGTGTGCTTCATCAGCAGCACGGGCGGGCGCACCCAGTTCCTCGGCACGCGCATCCCGTTCCGCACGGCTCGTGTGGTCGACGCCGTCGACGGCGCGCTGTTGGGTGAGGCCGAGGCGCTGGAGATGGTCACGCTCGGGCAGCGCCGTGGCATCGGTCTGCCGGGTGGCGGGCCCAAGCGGTACGTGGTCGACATCGATCACGAGGCGGCGGTGGTGCGCGTGGGTGACGAGTCGATGCTGTCGGTGTCCACCATGACCGTGGGCCAGACGGCGTGGGCGCACCAGCCAGTGACGGGCGAGGTGCTCGTGCAGTGCAGTGCCCACGGCGACGCGCAGGCCGCCGTCATCGAGCTCGTCGGCGACTCGGTGGAGGTGCGCTGGTCCGCGCCGCAGCGCCGCGTGGCACCCGGTCAGAGCGTGGTGTTCTACGACCCCACCGATAGTTACGTGCTCGGCGGCGGCATCGCCCGCTGACCCGCGTGTTCGGTCAGGCGATGTGGATGCCGGCGGAGGCCAGCGCTTGCAGTGCCCGACCGGGACGGGTGGGTGCCACCAGGAACGACTGCACGTGGAGTGCCTTCCCCTTCGGCTGCGCGCGGCTCGCGGCGAACACGGCGAGCACCATCTCGCGCACGGCGATGTCGAGTGCGACGCCGGCGGCAGGACCGGTGAGGTCGGCCGCCTGTGTGTCGGCGAGCGCGAGTCGCGCCACGGCGACGTTGCCCTTGGGCACCATGAGGGTCTCACCCATCACCACCGGGTCGTGCACCACCAGGCCGGCCGGCACGAGCACCAACCAGCGCAACGACAGTCGGTGGGAGCGGGTGACGAGCAACCAGGTGAGGACGAAGGCGAGCGTGGTGACGACGATGCCCACCAGCCACTGCTCGGCGCTGAGCAGCAGCACTGCGGCGAGCATGGCTGCGGCCCACAGCACCCACGACACGACCAGCGGCAAGAGCAGCGCGGCGGGCGGCCGCAGCGGCAGGCGGTGTTCTTTGCCGTAGGCCGAACCCTGCACCATGGCCTCGCCCACTTCGCCCGACATGGCCAGGAGTGCCACCACTGCGGCGAGCGCCACGGCCACTGCGCCGATGATCGCCGATGCGCCGAGCACCAGGGCCGCGATGGCGATGACCACCGTGAACGGCGCGATCACCCGAACCAGCGTGAGGCCCAGCGCACTGGGCACCACGAGCGCCACGATGACGACGGCGACGATCAGCCACCAACCGGTGGCGGACGCGAACGCTGCGGCCTTGGAGTGTTCGTCGCCGGCGCTCGCGATGGCGAATCCCATGACCACGGCGAGCGCCACCCACAGGACGCGCAGCATCGTCACAAAAGTGCGAGGGGAGAGCAACGTTCCGTTCACGGCCACCGTCTCAGATTTGTCCATGGCGTACACACCAGGCCAACGTATCGGCGACGAGCCCACGCTTCGCCCATTGCACCTCCGGAGTGGAACGATGATTCCACTGCTTCCCCCGATCACCGAAAGGAGGCTCCAGATGCAACCCAACGACATTCCCAGCGGTATCGCCACCGGCATCGGAGGCCTCCCTCATCGCGACGCACAGGAAGCGGCCGAGTTCGTGTTGCGCACCATGGAGGTGCCGTCCATTCCCTCGCTGCCGCGACGTAGCCCGGCCGAGGGCTGGATCGCGCAGGCCATGGTGGGTATGCAGGGCATCACCATCGGACAGTACGGCAGCATCTCGGTGGATCCGTCCCTGGTGGATCCCCTGGCACCCATCGTCACCGACTTCCAGCACGACGCGTTCGTGGGGTTCCGTACGTTCCTGGAGGCGGCCAAGGGTCGTACCGGTTGGGTGAAGTGGCAGTTCGTCGGCCCGGTCACGTTCGGTCATGCGCTCATGCGCGCCGGCGTGCCGATGAGTGAGGCATTCGAGTCCGCGGTGCGATGCATCAGGCACCGTGTGGAACACATGCTCCAGGCCGTGGAAGAAGCGCTGCCCGGCTGCCGCCAATTGGTGTTCATCGAGGAGTCCGATTTCGCCGAATTGATGAACCCCGGGTTCCCCATCGCGCCGGACACCGCGATCGACCTCGTGTCCGGTGCGCTCGCGGCCATCGAGACCTCGGCCGTGTCCGGTCTCCACGTGTGCGGGCTCGCCGACATCCCATCGCAGCTCGCCACCGGGCCGGCCGTGCTGTCGTTGCCGGTGCGCCACGAAGTGGTCGACAGCGCCGGCTATCTCACTCGTTTCATGGAGCGTGGCGGCTACATCGCCTGGGGAGTGGTGCCCACGAGCGGGCCCATCATCACCACCGCCGAGCGCCCATGGCGTCACCTGTCGAAGCTGTGGTGCGAGCTGGTCGAGCGTGGGGTCGACCCCGCGCTGTTGCGCCGCCAGGCCATCATCACGCCGGAATGCGGCTTGTCGTCGCACACTCCGGCGGTGGCCGAGCGAGTGCTCGGCATCGCGGCCGAGGTGGCCACCCGGGTGCGCGACCAGGCGACCGCCAGTCGCTGGGCGCTCGGCGCCTGAGCGTCACACCCTTCGGGCAGACTTGACCGCATGACGCCCGTCGAACGCGCCCACGAGCTGCGCGCCCAGATCCGGTTCCACAACGAGCGCTACTACGCCGACGACGCGCCGGTCGTCAGCGATGCCGAATACGACCAGCTGGTGCGGGAGCTCGCCGCGCTCGAGGCCGAACTCCCCGAACTGGTCGACACCGAGTCGCCGTCACAACTGGTGGGCGCCGGTGTGCTGTCCACCGCCTTCTCCCCGGTCACGCACCGCGTGCCCATGACCAGTCTCGACAACGCGATGGATGCCGAGGAACTGGCGGCGTGGGGCGAACGCATCGCTCGTGGGCTGAACGGCGAGCCGGCTCGCTTCGTGTGCGAACTGAAGATCGACGGCCTGGCCATGAGCCTCCGCTACGAGCATGGTGTCTTCGTGCAGGCCGCCACGCGTGGCGACGGTCGTGTGGGCGAAGACGTCACCGCCAACGTGGCCACCATCGCGTCGGTGCCCCAGCAGCTCGTCGGCGCACCGCCGGTGCTGGAGGTGCGCGGCGAGGTGTACCTGCCCATCGATGCCTTCGAGCGGTTGAAGGCAGCCAAGCAGGCCGAGAACGAGGTGCGGGTGGCGGCCGGTCGCAAGCCCGAGCCTGTGCCCGTGAATCCACGCAATGCGGGTGCCGGCAGCCTGCGCCAGAAAGACCCGTCCATCACCGCCGAGCGCGAGCTGGCGTTCTGGAGCTACCAGCTCGGCGACGTGGAGGGCGCGCCTGAGTTCACGTCGCATCACGAGACGCTGGAGTATCTCCACACGCTGGGCTTCCCGGTGAACCCCGAGATCCGTGTGGTCGATTCGCTCGATGAGGTGTACGCGTTCTGTCGGCACTGGCAGGAGCACCGGCACGACCTGGGGTACGAGATCGACGGTGCGGTGGTGAAGGTCGACTCGCTCGCGCAGCGCGAGCAACTCGGCTTCACATCGCGGGCGCCTCGGTGGGCCATCGCGTTCAAGTTTCCGCCGGAGGAACGCACCACGCTCCTGCGCGACATCCAGGTGTCGGTGGGGCGTACGGGCCGTACCACCCCGTTCGCCGTGCTCGAGCCCGTGTTCGTCGGCGGCTCCACCGTGGGCATGGCCACCCTGCACAACGAAGACCAGGTCCGGCTGAAGGATGTGCGGCCCGGCGACACGGTGGTGGTGCGCAAGGCGGGCGACGTGATCCCCGAGGTGGTGGGTCCGGTACTCGCGATGCGCCCGGAGGGACTGCCGGCATGGGAGTTCCCGCGGTTGTGCCCGTGCCCGTTGCAGACCGAACTGGTGCGGCCCGAGGGCGAGGCCGACACTCGCTGCGTCGAGCCGGAGTGCCCGTTCCAGCGAGATCAGCGCATCATCTATTTCGGGTCGCGCGGGGCGATGGACATCGAGGGCCTCGGCGACCAGACGGTGCTGCAGCTCAGCGAAGCCGGTCTGGTGGCCGACCCGGGCGACATCTACTCCCTCACCCGTGAACAGCTGATGGGGCTCGAGAAGTGGGGCACCACCAAGGCCGACAACCTGTTGGCCGCCATCGAGGGCTCGAAGTCGCGTCCGCTGCCGCGCGTGCTCACGGCGCTGGGGGCGAAGGGTCTCGGACCGTCGGCCAGCGAGGCCATCGCTCGCCGGTTCGGCACGCTCGATGCCGTGATGGCGGCCACCGAGGACGAGCTGGCCACCACCGATGGCGTGGGGCCCACCATCGCCGCGTCCATCGTGCGGTGGTTCGCCAACCCCGCGAACAGGACCATCGTCGAGAAGCTGCGGGTGGCAGGCGTCGACTTCGGTCGTGTCGACATCAGCGTGTTGCCACCCATCCTCGCCGGCAAGGCCGTGGTGGTCACCGGCACGCTCGAGGGCTTCAACCGCGAAGAGGCGGAGGCCGCCATCAAGGACCGCGGCGGAAAGAGCCCGGGCAGCGTCAGCGCGAAGACGTTCGCGGTGGTGGTGGGTGCCGAGCCCGGCGCCAGCAAGCTCACCAAGGCCGAGGCCCTCGGTGTGCCCGTGCTCGACGAGGCCGGCTTCCGCCACCTCCTCGACACCGGCGAACTCCCCGAGTAGCCACCGCAGGCACCGATCCATTCGATCAGCGAGTGGATCCGTGACAGCGATCGGCGGTCGCGTCGCGCTCTAGTGTCCACGACATGTGGCAAGCCATCGGCGAGACGTTGCCCGCGGCGATGGGTGTGGCGCTGAGCCCGTTCCCGGTCATCGCCATCGTGTTGGTGCTGGGGTCGCCGCACGCCGTGCGTAACGGTGTCGCCTTCATGACGGGATGGTTGGTGGGCCTTGGGGCGCTGGCGGCACTCGCGCTGTACGTGTTCGACCCCGCCGACGACTCCGACAGCACCGGCAACACGCTCATCGACCTGCTCCGTGTGGCGATCGGTCTGGCGATGCTGCTGCGCGCCGTGCAGAAGTGGCGTGGGCGCCCGCGTCGCGGTGCGGAACCCGAGATGCCGAAGTGGATGGCGGGCGTGAGCGAGGTGTCCGGTCCGGGCGCGCTGCGGCTGGGTGTGCTGTTGGGCGGCTTGAACCCGAAGAACCTCGCGCTGCTCATGTCGGCCACGTCGAGCATCGCCGAACTCGGCCTGCACGGCACCGACGCTGCCGTCGCGGTGATCATGTTCGTGCTCATCGGGTCGTGCACGGTGATCGGCGCCGTGGTGGTGCGTGCCGTCGGTGGCGACGACGCAGCGGAACCGTTGGACGCGGTGAAGCGGTTCATGATCGCCAACAACACGGTCATCATGATGATCGTCCTGGTGCTGCTGGGTGCGAAGATCCTCGGCGACGGTCTCGCCGGGCTCGCCTCCTGAACCGGCTCTCCTCGAAAGCGGTCTTCTCGTGCGTCTTCATGTGCAGCGTTCCGGCAGCGGTGTGCCGCTCGTCTTCATCCACGGTCTCGGTGGCACCACGGCCACGTGGGACGGTGTCGTGGCAGCGTTGCAGGACCGCTACGAGACGGTCGCCATCGACCTGCTCGGCCACGGTGCGTCGCCCGTGCCCGACGACCCCGCCGAGTACACGCGAGATCGGGCGCTCGCCGACCTCGACGAGGTGCTCGCCGAACTCGGTCGGCCGGCGGTGCTGGTGGGGCACTCGTTGGGCGGGTATCTGGCGCTCGCACACGCCGCCACGCGGCACGGCGCGCAGCTCGGCATTGTCGTGCTCAACACCGGGCCGGGGTTCCGCGACCCGGAGAAGCGCGAGGGGTGGAACGAGCGGTCACGCCGCAACGCCCATCGGTTCGGTGTGCCGGTGCAGGCCACCAACCTGAACCTCCAGGAGGACAGCGTGGTGATGGAACGGCTCGCCGACATGACCGTGCCCACGCTGGTGCTGGCCGGCGAACTTGACCGCGAGGAGTATCGGGTGTCAGGTCACTACCTCGAACGCAAGATGCCTCACGCGCACCTCGAGGTCGTGCCCGGCGGTGAGCACAACATGCAGGAGACGCATCCGGCCGAGATCGCCGAGTTGGTGGACCGCTTCGTTCAGTCGACGATCGCGCTGTAGACCAGGCTGCGTAGCTGACCGCGGAAGTCGAACGACGCCGACGGCATCAGCTGGGTCATGAAGATCACCCACAGGTCTTCTGCCGGGTCCACCCAGAACACCGTCGACGCGGCGCCGCCCCAGTAGTAGTCGTGGCGGGTGAGCGCGCCGGTGGCCACCTGGTCGATGGTGCTGGCGAAGCCGAGCCCGAACCCGACACCGATGTTGCCGTACTCGGTGAGCAGCTCCACGTCGAGCGACGCGAGGTCCTTGCCGCCCGGCAGGTGATTGCGGCGCATCAGTTCCAGCGTGCGCGGTCCGATGATGCGATGGCCATCGAGCTCGCCCCCGCGGCGGAGCATCTCGCAGAAGCGCGCGTAGTCGGCCAGCGTGCCGGTGAGCCCGCCGCCGCCGCTGACGAACGTGGGCGGCCGCGTGTACACACTCGTGGCGGGGTCGTCCATCAGCGTGGTGGTCTTGTCGGGGTTGCGCTGGTAGTTGGCGGCGAAGCGGTGCACCTTGTCGGGCGTCACCTCGAACGACGTGTCGGTCATGCCCAGCGGATCCAGGATGTGCTCCTGCAGGTACTGCGCGAACGGCACACCGCTGATCTTCTCCACCAGTGCGCCGCACGCGTCAGTGGCCAGCGAGTACTGGTACGCGGTGCCCGGCTGGAACCGCAGCGGCACTGTGGCCAGCTTCTCCATGAACTCGTCCATCGTGCTGTTCACGCCGACGCTGCGGATCTTGCTGGCCTGGTAGATGCGATCAATGGGGTGCACGTTCATGCCCAGCAGCAATCCGCCGTAGGTGAGGCCGCTGGTGTGGCTGAGCAGATCGCGGAACGTGACGCCGCGGCGCGCCGGTTCGGTGACGAGGGGGTCGCCATCGTCACCCGTGCCGCTCACCCAGACCCGATGCTGTTTCCACGAGGGATAGAAGCGCGACACAGCGTCGTCGAGCTGGAACAGCCCTCGCTCGAACAGCTGCATCAGTGCGATCGACGTGAGCGGCTTGGTCATGGAGTAGATGCGATAGATCGTGTCGTCGCCAGTGGCCACGCCGCGCTCGCGGTCGCGCAGGCCGAGCGACGCGTGATACGCCACCTTGCCTCGACGCCCCACCGCAACTTCTGCGCCGGCGATCTTGCCGGGGCCGACGTAGAAGCGTTCGAGGTGTTCGGTGATGCGGTGCAGGCGCCCCGCGTCGAGCCCCGTCCCGCTGATGTCGATGTCCATGCTGTCCCCCTGAGATACTCGTCTCGATGTCCTCGGTGAGCTTCCGTTGCCCCCACTGCGGCCTGTCGCTCGTCTCGGGGGAGCGTACGTGGTCGTGCCCTTCCGGTCATCAGTTCGACCGCGCACGCGAGGGGTACGTGAACCTGATGGTGGGCGGCCGCCTCGCCGGTGGGCCGAGCGGCGACGACGACACCATGGTGCGCTCGCGACGTGCGGTGTTCGAGGCGGGCTGCTACGACCCGATCATCGATGCGGTCGGCGCGGCGGCGAAGGCGAGTGGCGCGACGAGCATCCTCGATGCCGGTTGTGGTGAGGGCACGTATCTCGCACGCGCCTGCGCCGCGGGGGCCGAGGGCTGGGGCATCGACCTCTCGAAGGTCGCGGTGCGGCTGGCGGCGCGGAAGTACCAGCAGTGCGAGTTCGCCGTGGCATCGGTGTACCGCCTGCCATTCGCGGACGCGTCGTTCGATGCAGTGATCGACGTCTTCTCGCCCCGCCCGTTCGACGAACTGTTCCGTGTGTTGCGGCCCGGCGGTGTGGCCCTCGTGGTGACACCGGGAGCGGATCATCTCGCGCGTCTGAAGGCGCTCGTCTACGACCGACCTCGGCCGCACGCCGCCGACGACACGGCACCGCCGGCAGAGCTGGTGCAGCGCGTGCAGTTCACGGTGGCGCTCGACGACGTGGTCCTGCGCCGTCAGTTGCTCGAGATGACGCCCTACTGGTGGAGCACGACCGACGAGAGGCGCGAGTTGGTGGAGCGCGAGCTCACGTCGGTGGATGCCGACATGGTGCTCACGCACTATCGGAAGCTCAGTTCACCTTCAATGCCGCGCTGAAGACCTTCTTCGGCTTCAGCTCGGTGGCGATGCGGGTGGCGATGGCGTGGAACGCCTTCGCGCTCTCGCTCTCGGGGTCGGCCACGGTGATGGGCTTGCCGTCGTCGCCGCCCTCGCGTAGTGCCGTCACCAACGGCAACTGGCCCAGCAGCGGCACGCCCAACTCGTCGGCCAGCTCCTGACCCCCGCCGGCACCGAAGATCTCGTACTGCTTGCCGTCGTCGCCGGTGAACCAGCTCATGTTCTCGATGATGCCCTTCACAGGCAGGTTCACCTTCTGTGCCATGGCCGCCGACAACCGGGCCACCTTCTGCGCGGCGGGCTGCGGTGTGGTGACCACGTAGACCTCACCGCGCGGCAGGTACTGGCTGAGGCTGAGCGCGATGTCGCCGGTGCCGGGCGGCATGTCGATGAGGAGGAAGTCGGGGTCGTCCCAGAACACGTCGGCCAGGAACTGCTCGAGCGCCTTGTGCAGCATTGGGCCTCGCCAGATGACCGCCTGGCCCTCGGGCACGAAGTAGCCGATGGAGATGCAGGTGACACCGTTGGCCTCCGGCGGCACGAGCATGTCGTCGATGACCACCGGGTCGCGGTCGGTGCCGAGCATGCGAGGGATGGAGTAGCCGTAGATGTCGGCGTCGACCACTCCCACCTTGTAGCCCTGCTGGGCGAGCGCCACAGCGATGTTCACGGTGACGCTGCTCTTGCCGACGCCACCCTTACCGCTGGAGATGAGCAGCGGGCGCGTCTTGTTGCCGGGCTCGTTGAACGGCACGGCCTTGCCCTCGGCATGCCCGTGCCCACCGTGCGAGTGTTGTTCACCGGCACGTGCGGCTCCGCCCATGATCTCGCGCACCTTGCCGCGCTCGTCGTCGGTCATCACACCGAAGTCGAGCGCCACCGAAGTGATGCCGTCGAGCGCGGTGACCGCTGTGGCGACCCGGGACTGGATCTCGTTCTTGAGGGGACACCCGGGCACCGTGAGCGCGATCTCGATGCGCGCCGTGGTGCCGTCGAGCTGCACCGAACGGACCATGCCGAGATCGACGATGCTGCGGTGCAGCTCGGGATCTTCCACAGGACGAAGGGCGTCGATGATCTGCTCGGTGGTGGGCATCGTGGTCTCCGGTCGGGCGTTCGTGGCTGCGCGTCCGAATTACCACTACGCGCATAGGTAGAATACCGGCGTGCCCGCGAACTCGCCTTCCTTCACCAGCACGGTGTCGGCCATCACCGATGCGTTCGGCGATCCCACGCGCCGTGGCATCTACCTGATGGCCCGCGAGTCGAAGGCCGGTGTCACTGCAGCGCAGGTGGCCGAACGGTTCGGCGTGCACCCCAACGTCGCCCGGCATCACCTCGACAAGCTCTCGGCTGGCGGCTACCTCGAGGTCGCCGTCGAGCGTGCCGAGGGTGCGGGCGCCGGCCGTCCCAGCAAGCACTATCGCGTGCCCGCCGACGCCAAGATCGAGGCGGTGACCAATGTGCCGGTGCACAGCGACGACCTCGTGCTGTCGCTGTTGGGTCGCGCGCTGCGCCTGCTGCCACGCGAGCAGGCCGAGGTGATGGCCGAGGAAGTGGGCCAGGAATACGGCAAGGCCATGGCGCAGGGCATGACCGGCGCCGATCTCGCCGCCGGACAGCGCAGCCTGCGGTCGGCGATGCAGTCGGTGGCCGACGCGCTCACGGCGCACGGTTTCGCGGCGCACGCCGATCAGCGCAACAACCAGCTGCGCATCATCAACAACCATTGCCCCTTCGGCGACGTGGCCATCGAGCACCCGGTCATCTGCGCCGTCGACCGCGGCATGGTCAAGGGCATGCTCACCGCGCTCTACGGTGACGCCGACGTCAGCACCCTGCAGTCCATCCCGCAGGGCGACACCTTCTGCGCCACCAGCGTCTGACCCCAGATCCGGTCCGTCAGGCTCTGGCGGTCGATCGTCGGGCTCGAAACCGCTCATCTCTGAGCGAGACCGCTCCCGTGGGTGGGAATCCACTCACGCCGGCAAGCGAGAGGCCGTGTGGTCGGGCCCGCCAACCCGCTGATGTCGACAACTGTGCGCTGCGGTTCGCCTGTTCATGTCACTACTTCACTGGAGGTGCTGCGCTGGTGATCTGGGCGCACATCGTCTCGGAAGCCGGGACTGTCTCGGAAGCCGCGACGAATCAGACCGAGAAGCAGGTTTGGGACGAATCAGCCCGAGAACGTCAGGTGCGACAGGCCGACCGGGGCTGCTACTGGCGGAGTTGGGCGTACTCGATGACTCGGCCGACGACATCGTCGGTGCGGCCGGCAGTGGCGGTGGCGGCCACGCTGCCGCAGGCGAACGGGGGTTGCGGGTCGTACTCGATCATCAACTGCGCGGCTTCGGCGGCGGTGCGGTCGACGAGCAGTTCCACCAGCCGAAGCGCCATGTCGATACCGCTGCTCACGCCCGCTGCAGTGATGATGCGGCGATCGAGGTGTTCCACCACGCGGTCGGCCACCGGGGTGGCGCCCGTGGCCTGCAGTTCGGGGTAGCACGACCAGTGCGTCGTGGCGGTGAGCCCGTCGAGCAACCCAGCGGCGCCGAGCACGATGGAGCCGGTGCACACCGACGTGGTGAACATGGTGGTCTCGTGCGCGGTGCGCAGCCAGTCGGTGACCCGCTCGTCGTGCTGGAGCGGACGGGTGCCCACGCCACCTGGGAACACGATGATGTCCGGGTGGGGGAAGTCCTCGAACGTGCCATCAGCGGTGATGCCGAGGAATCCGTTCTCACTGCGGATCTCGCCACGCTCGTGGCCGATGAACGTGACATCGATGGACGGGATGCGCTGGAGCACCTCGTACGGGCCGATGCCGTCGAGTGCGGTGAAGCGAGGGAAGAGGGGGATGACGACCTGCATGATGGGTCCTTTCGGGAACTCGGTGATCGAAGGGTGGGATCAGGCGACGGTGTGGAATCGCCGTCGGTAGGAATCGGGGGCGACGCCGAGGCGTCGTTGGAACGAGCGGCGCAACGTCTCGGCCGTGCCGAATCCGCACCGTCGGGCGACGACATCGAGGGTGTCGTCGGTGGTCTCCAACTCGTGGCGGGCGGCCTCCACGCGCACCCGCTCCACGTAGCGGCCGGGTGACTCGCCGACCTCGGCGGTGAACACTCGGCTGAAGTGGCGCACGCTCATCGCTGCGGCCGCAGCCAGGGCTGGCACGCGATGATCGCCGCCTGGGGCCGCCTCCACCAACGCCTGCACGGCGCGCACCGTGGAGCGCTCGGCGCGGGGCACCCACACCGGTGCTGCGAACTGGGTCTGACCGCCGGGTCGGTGGAGGAACATCACCAGCCAGCGAGCCGTCGTCTGGGCGATGTCGGTGCCCAGATCGTCCTGCACCAGCGCGAGCGAGAGGTCGATGCCGGCCGTGACGCCCGCGCTGGTCCACACGTTGCCGTCGCGCACGTAGATGGGGTCGGGGTCGACGGTGACCGCCGGGTACTCCTTCGCCAACCGAGCGGCACGCGCCCAGTGCGTGGTGGCGCGGCACCCGTCGAGCCATCCGGCCTCGGCGGCCACGAACGCTCCGGTGCACACGGTGGTCACGCGTCGGCAGCGGGGAGCCACGGCCGACAGCCAGGTCATCAGCACCGGATCGTGCCGGGCGTCGTACACGCCGCCTCCACCCGCGACCACCAGCGTGTCGATGGGCTCAGCAGGGTGGGGGAGCGAATGCGTGGCCAGTTCGAGTCCGCTCTCGGCGACCACCGCGCCGCCGATGGACGACACGAGGCTGAGGCGGTAGCCGCGCCTCCCCGCGTGTTCGGCCACCTGCGACGCCGTCGAGAACACCTCGAACGGCCCGACCGCGTCGAGCGACTGCAACCCGGGGAACGCCACGATCACGATGTGGCGCGGTGCGGCGGTCGGACGATCCATGGGTGCAGCGTGCACGCTCGTGGGAGTGGCGTCAACGACACCTTCCCCACGAATTCGGCCATCGCCGTGTCGCCGCAGCCCACGGGTACCATGGGAGCGATCTCCGTACTGGAAAGGACCGACGTGGACGTACGCATCGGCGTCACGCAGACCGCTCGCGACATCGCCATCGAATTGGCCGACGACATCGATCGCGAGGCCGTCAAGGCCAAGATCGACGCCGCCCTCACCGGCGCGGTCGACGTGCTCTGGCTCACCGACAAGAAGGGCCGCGACGTCGCGGTGGCCGCCGCCAAGATCGCCTTCGTGGAGATCGGCACCGCCGAGGGCGACCGTCGCATCGGCTTCGGCGGCTGAGCCACACGCCGTGAAGGGCATCATCCTCGCCGGGGGGACCGGCAGCCGTCTGTGGCCCATCACCCGCGGCGTGAGCAAGCAGTTGCTCCCCGTGTACGACAAGCCGATGATCTACTACCCGCTCACCACGCTCATGCTCGCGGGCATCCGCGAGGTGCTGGTCATCACCACGCCGCACGAGCAGGCCGGCTTCCGGCAACTGCTGGGCGACGGGTCGCAGTGGGGCATCCAGCTCGAATACGCCGTGCAGGAGACGCCCAACGGGCTCGCGCAGGCGTTCGTCATCGGCGCGCCGTTCGTGGCCGGTGGCCCCAGTGCGCTCGTGTTGGGCGACAACATCTTCTTCGGTCACGGGCTGGTGCAGCAGCTGGCCGCAGCCACCGCGCGGCCGCAGGGGGCCACCGTGTTCGGCTACCGCGTGAACGACCCCGAGCGCTACGGCGTGGCCGAGGTCGACAGCGATGGCAAAGTGCTCTCCATCGAGGAGAAGCCGGCCAAGCCGCGCAGCAACTACGCGGTCACCGGCCTCTACTTCTACGACGAGCAGGTGGTCGACATCGCGGCGAACCTGCAGCCGTCGCCCCGCGGTGAATACGAGATCACCGATGTGAACGCCGAGTATCTGCGGCGCGGGCAACTGCACATGGAGCTGTTGGGTCGCGGCTACGCCTGGCTCGACACGGGCACCTACGACTCGCTGCTCGAGGCCGGAAGCTTCGTCGCCACGCTCGAGAAGCGCCAGGGCCTGCAGGTGGCCTCGCCCGACGAGATCGCGTTCAGCGCCGGATGGATCTCGGCCGAGACGTTGGTGGCCAACGCCGAGCCGATGGCCAAGAACCCCTACGGCAGCTACCTTCTGCGCCTCGCGGCCGAGGGAATCGACCCCGCATCAGAACTCACGTTCTGATGCACGGCCCGCGCGGGTGATCGTCCGATGAGCGACCTGCTGGATCGGCAGTTGCTCTTCGTCACGGGCAAGGGCGGAGTGGGCAAGACCACCACCGCCGCCGCCATCGCCGACCTGGCTGCTCGTCGCGGCAAGCGCACCCTGGTGTGCGAGATGGATGCCAAGGGCGCGATGGCTTCGATGTTCGAGGTCAGCACGTTGCGCTTCGAACCGCTCGAGGTGCAACCGCATCTGTGGGCGATGGCCATGAACACCGAGGACTCGCTGCGTGAGTACCTGAGGGTGGTGGCGCGCATCCCGTTGGTGGGGCGCATCGGTCCGCTGGCCCGCACGTTCGACTTCGTGGCCGACGCGGCACCCGGGGTGAAGGAGATCCTCGCCATCGGCAAGATCTGCTTCGAGGTGCGCGAGCGTCACTACGACCTGGTGGTGGTCGACGCCGAGGCGAGCGGACACATCGTCGCCCAGATCGACGCGCCGCGGGCGATTCGCGAGCTGGTGCAGGTGGGGCCGGTGCGCGACCAGACCGAGTGGATGCTGAGCATCCTGGGCGATGCGCAACGCACCGGTCTGGTGGTGGTCACCACGCCGGAGGAGATGCCCATCACCGAGACCATCGAACTGGTCGGCAAGGTGCAGTCCACCACCGAGGTCGACGTGGCGGCGGTGTTCGCCAACCGGGTGCTGCCGCAGTGGTTCGAGCCCGCCGAGCGAGCAGTGTTCGATCGGCTGTGCGAACCCGCTCCTCAGGCCCTCCTGGCGGAGGCTGTCGGCGCCCGGGTGTCGTCGGTGTTCCACGCCGCACGACTTGCCGAGTCGCGTCGGGCCATCGCCACCGAATACCTCGCCAGGTTGCGCGAGTCGCTCCCCGTCAATGTGCCGGTGCACGAGATCCCCGAGCTGTTCACCAAGGCCAGCGGGCGTCGTGTGGTGTCGCTCGTCGCCGACCAGTTGCGCACGGAGTTGCCCTGATGGCGCGCTCGTCGAAGTACTCGCTTGCCGACCTGTTGTCGGCGAAGGAGATGGTGGTGGTGTGCGGCAGCGGCGGCACCGGCAAGACCACCGTCGCGGCCGCCATGGGCGCTCGAGCCGCGGCCACGCTGGGTGGACGGGTGTTGGTGCTCACGGTGGATCCCGCACGTCGGCTGGCGACCGCGCTGGGCCTTGGCGCCGTCGGCAACACGGCGTCGCAGGTGCCCGACACCGCCTTCACCGAAGCGGGTGTGGAGTGTCGCGGTGAACTGTGGGTGGCGATGCTCGACACGAAGGCTGGTTGGGACGACCTCATCCGCCGTCATGCGCCCGACGCGACCCTGCGCGAACAGGTCTTGGCGAACCCCCTGTACCGCAACATCACGGGTCGCTTCGTGAACAGCCACGACTACATCGCGATGGAGCAACTCCACGACCTGCATGCATCGGGTCGGTACGACCTGGTCATCATCGACACCCCTCCATCGCGCAACGCACTCGACCTGCTGGATGCGCCCGGTCGCATGCGCGAGTTCTTCGGCAGCCGCCTGCTGAAGTGGCTCACGGTGCCCTACCGGTCGCGGTTGTTCACGGTGGCGTCGAAGCCGTTCTACCAAGTGGCCGATCGGGTGCTCGGCTCACGTTTCCTGCAGGACATCGCTGAGTTCTTCATCCTCTTCCAGACCATGGAGGCCGGCTTCGTGCAGCGAGCCACCGAGGTCGAGCGACTGCTCACCGACGACCGCACGACGTTCGTGGTGGTCAGCACGCTCGAGGCCGCACCGGCCCGTGAGGCCAGGTTCCTCGCCGACGAGCTGCGACGTCGCCGCATGCCCCTCGGGGCGATGGTGCTCAACCGCACACTGCCGGCCGGTCTTCGCCAGCCGGCGGTGGCGAAGGCCGCGGTGAAGTTGCGCGAGGTGGCGGCGGATGCCGCGGCGGTACGCGAGTTGGCCAAGACCGCGTCATCGCGTCCGGCGCAGGTGCGCGACGTGTTGGTCGAGGTGGCCGATCGCTTCCGCGATGTCACCGTGGTGGCCGGCCGCGAGGCCGAACGGCGCGCCGAGCTGGAAACCGCGGCACCGGTGACCGCCGTGGTGCCCACGTTGCCGTCCGACGTGCACGATCTGGCGGGCCTGCTGGCACTCGGTGGGCATCTGCTGGGGAACGGATCGCGATGATGCCCCCGCTCGCGTGCCACACTCAGAGGTCATGGCCACGCTTGGCGAGCTCACTCGGCAGTACACGTCCCTGAACCGCGAAGAGATCGATCACCTGCAACGGTTGATCGGTGAGTGGGGCCTGCTGGCCGACCTGTCGTTCGCCGATCTGCTGCTCTACGTGCCCGGCACCGATGGCAAGTGGATCGTCATCGCTCACGTGCGCCCGGCCACCGGCCAGACGATCTACCAGATCGACTACGTCGGCACCGCCGCCGAGACCGAGTTGCCGTTGCTCGACAAAGCGCTCAGCTCGGGCGAGATCTGCGAGGGTGAGATCGTCGTCGAGTCGGTGCCCGAGACCGTGCGGATGATGGCCACGCCCGTTCGCTGTGGCGACAAGGTGCTCGGGGTGCTGAGCCGCGAATGGGCCAGCCGCTCGAGCCGTCAGCCGGGCGAACTCGAACGCACCTACATCGGCCTGTTCCAGCGGTTCGCGTCGATGATCGCCGAAGGGTCGTTCCCGTTCAGCGGCCCGGTCGCGGATTCCAGCGCGGCACCTCGCGTGGGTGACGGCGTGATGGTGCTCGACGAGGAAGCCCGCGTGCGCTTCGCATCGCCCAATGCCACGTCGGCGCTGCACCGGGTGGGCATCGGCGCCAACGCAGCCGGCATGCGCCTGGCCGAACTGGGCTTCAACGACAGCCCGGTGCGCCGAGCGTTCGAGACCCGGTTGCCCGTCATCGAGGAGTTCGAGCAGACCCCCGATGTCACCTTGCTCGCTCGCTGCATGCCGGTGCTGGCCGGCGGCGAGGTCACCGGCGGCGTGCTGTTGCTGCGCGATGTCACCGAGGTGCGCAAGCGCGACCGGCTGCTGCTGTCCAAGGACGCCACCATCCGCGAGATCCACCACCGGGTGAAGAACAACCTGCAGACCATCTCGTCGCTGCTGCGTCTGCAGGGCCGCCGACTCAACTCCGACGAGGCGAAGGCCGCGGTCGCCGAGAGCGTGCGCCGCATCCGCACCATCGCGCTGGTGCACGAGACGCTGTCTCGCGAACCCGGCGACGACGTCGCGTTCCTCGAGATCGTGCGCCCGCTGCTGCGTCTGGCCGAGGAAGGCCTGCAGTCACCCGATCGTCCCGTGCGCTTCACCGTGCAGGGCGAGGGCGGTCGCCTGCCGAGCACCGTGGCCACGCCGCTGTCGGTGGTGCTCACCGAACTCCTGCAGAACGCCGTCGATCACGGCTTCCCCGAGGGCAGCAAGGGCGGCGACGTGGTGGTGGTGCTCGACAACAACGATCACCTGCTGCGCATCCGTGTCGTCAACGACGGTCGCCCGCTCGACCCGGTGTTCGAGCTGAACCAGGCGACGGGTCTGGGTCTGTCGATCGTGCGCACTCTGGTGACCACCGAACTGGACGGCACCATCGTGATGCGTCCGGGCGAACCCGAAGACTTCCAGGCGGTCGGCCTGGGCGATCTGCCGCGGGGCACGGGCACCGTGGTGGACCTCACTGTGCCGGTCTGACGACCGGACCGGGTTCAGACGGCAACGACTTTGGTGCGGCCGGCGAGCTGGCGACGGATGTGCCGACGCTCCTCCTCGCTCGTGCCGCCCCAGATGCCCGAGTCCTGGTTGGTCTCGAGGGCGTACTGGAGGCAGTCGTCGCACGCGGGGCACTCGGCACAGACCTGCTTCGCCTTGTCGATCTGCACCAGCGCATAGCCGGTGGTGCCGACAGGAAAGAACAGGTCAGGGTCGGTGTCGCGGCAGATGGCGGACGTTCGCCACGTGTAGTCGGCACTGGCAAGAACAAGACTCGAGGCCGGGATGGTCACTGCATCACTCCACTGTGATCGAGCTGCGCGACGCGGTTTCGCGCCGGAGTGAACGGTAGGTAACAATCGGATGCGGGGCAAGGGGACCTTGGGCCCTAGTCATAGTTGGTTGAGATGGGAGGTATCTGTGTCGCAAATGTCCGATGTCCAGGTCATCGCACACCGTGGTGCCAGCAAGGCCGAACCCGAGAACACACTCGCTGCGTTCCGTCGGGCAGGCACCATGGGCGCGCATGCCGTGGAGCTCGACGTGCGCCGCACCAGCGACGGTGTGCTCGTCATCCATCACAACCCGCACCTCCACGATCTGCGGCTGGTGGCCGGCACGCTGCACGCAGATCTCCCGTCGTCGGTACCCACCTTGGGCGAGGCGCTCGACGCCTGCGAAGGCATGTGGGTGAACGTCGAGATCAAGAACGACCCCAACGAACCCGACTTCGATCCCAGCGAGTCCATCGCCGACGAGACCATCGCCCATCTGGTGGCCCGCGGCGAGGACCATCGCTGGGTCATCTCCTGCTTCCGGTTGGAGACCGTCGACCGCTGTCACGAACTGGCGCCGCAGATCCGCACGGCCTGGCTGTGCGATCAGCCCGGCCCCGGCGTCGCTGCCGAGATGACCGCCAAGGGGCACTCGGCGGTACACCCATGGGTGCGGCACCTCACCCGCGACGTGATCGACGCGTGTCACGCGGCGGGCGTGCAGGTGAACACCTGGACCTGTGACGACCCGGTGCGGATGGCCGAACTGCTCGAGTGGGGCATCGACGGCATCTGCACCAACCTGCCCGACGTGGCGCTCGCGGTCATCGCGTCACGGTGATTGCGGACGAACCAGCCTGACGGCGTCGGGGACGTGGCGGAACTCCAGGTAGCGAGTCTCGCCCAGGTAGTCGCCGTCGACCTGGTACGGGAAGCCCTCGTCGTGGTGGATGCGCAGTGAGCTGAGGTCGGTCTGCAGATCGAGCGTGTCACTGGGCCGCACGCCACCGCCGCGCAGTGCGCCACCCAATCCGCCGAGGATGGCGGTGACCTTCATCGTGCGGAAGGTGATGGCCACCAACCCCTTGTCGAGTGTGGCCGCCGGGCTGAGGTCGAGCGGACGGTTGCCGAGGTAGGTGTACGGGTTGGTGTTCAACACCACCGTGAAGTAGCCGGGCACGTCGGCATGGCCGTCGGACTCGACCGTGAAGTGCGGCTGCTTGCGGTCGTAGCTCACCAGCCACGTGCGCAGCGCGGCGTAGATGAAGAGCGGATGGCCCAGCCAGCGTTTCATGCTGGCCCGGCGTTCCACCTCCTTCACGACGGCGGCGTCGTAGCCCACGCCCGTGTGGAAGCAGAAGTAACGGCCGTTCACCTTGCCGAGTCCGATGGGCTCGATGGTGCGCGCGGCGATGCCGGCCGCCAGTTGCTGCACCGCCACCACCGGGTCGTTCGGCATGCCGAGCGTGCGGGCGAACACGTTGGTGCTGCCACCCGGCAGCACCCCGAGCGCGGTGTCGGTGCCGGCGACGCCGGTGGCCACTTCGTTGAGCGTGCCGTCGCCGCCGTACCCGATGACGATGTCGACACCGCGGCGGGCGGCGTCCTGTGCGAACCGGGTGGCGTGGCCGCGGCGATTGGTCTCGACGACCTCCACCTCGTTGCCCTGGCTGAGCGCGCGGTGCACCACGACGGTGTTGCGCGCGGTCACCGACGACGCGAAGGCATTCACCACCAGCAGGATGCGCACGGCTCCGACGGTAGCGGGTTGGTGCCGCGGGTCACCAGGGAACCGTGTCGGCGGGTTAGGAACCGGGCGTACCGATCGGTAACAATGGGAACCCTATGAACGTGATCGTGTGCGTGAAGCAGATCCCCGACCCGGCAACGCCGGGTGCGCTCGACCCGGGTACCAACACCCTCAAGCGCGATGGCAAGCTCATCCTCGACGAATCGGACAGCTACGGCGTGGAAATGGCGCTGCAGTTGGTCGATGCGGCCGGTGGTGGGGAAGTGAGCCTGGTCTCCATGGCCCCCAACGGCGAGGTGTCGGGCATGCGCACGGCGCTGGCCATGGGTGCTGCCAAGGGCACGCTCGTCTCCGACCCGGCGCTGCAGGGCAGCGATGCGCTCACCACCGCCAAGGTGCTGGCCGCCGCCATCCAGAAGATGGGCGGCGCCGACCTCATCATCGCCGCCACCGAGTCGTCCGACGGCTACACGGGCACGGTGCCCGAGCAGCTCGCCGAGGTGCTCGGCTTGCCGTCGGTCACCTTCGCCAAGAAGGTCGCCATCGCCGGTGGCACGCTCAACGCCGATCGTCAGACCGAAGACGGCTACGACGAGGTCACCTGCCCGCTGCCCGCCGTCATCAGCGTGACGGCCGGTGTGGTGGAGCCCCGCTACCCCAGCTTCAAGGGCATCATGGCCGCCAAGTCGAAGCCCATCGACACGCTCACCGCTGGCGACCTCGGGGTCACCCCGGTCGGCTGGGCCGGCGCCAACCAGAGCGTCGTCAGCATCACGCAGGCCGAGGCCCGCGCTGCTGGCGAGATCATCGAAGACGACGGTGAGGGTTACGCCAAGATCGTGGCGTTCCTCGAAAACTTGAAGGTCATCTGAGGAGCGACGCCATGAACATCTGGGTTTTCTCACAAGAAGCGAATGGTGCGCCCACCACGGGCACGCTCGAACTCCTCACCAAGGCCCGCTCGCTGGGCACCGTCACCGCGTTCGTCGGTAGCGATGCGTCGGCGCTGGCCGCCTCGCTCGGCGAGCACGGTGCGTCGAAGGTGTACGCCACGGGCGATCTCGGCGGCAAGCTCCCGGGCGTGGCCGTGTCGGCCGCGATGAAGGCCGTCATCGACGGTGGCGACTCGCCCGACCTCATCATGTTCCCGCAGACCACCGAGGGTCGCGACGTCATGAGCCGCCTCTCGGTCAAGCTCGACCGCACGGTGCTCACGAACAACGTCGACATCACCGTCGACGGCGGTTCGGTCGCCGTCACCACCCCCATCTTCGGTGGCAACGTGCTCGTCACCACCTCGTTCTCCGGCACCGGTCCGTTCCTCGCAGCGTTCCGTCCGAAGAGCTTCGCGGCCGAGTCGGCCGGCGGCGCTGCCGCTGCCGTCACCGCCGCTCCGGTGCCCGACCTCGGTGCCACCGGTGCCGCACAGGTCGTGGCCGTGCACGTCGAGGAGACCTCCGGTCCCAAGCTCGACGAAGCCGCCATCGTGGTGTCGGGTGGCCGTGGCCTCGGCGAAGCGCCGAAGTACGAGATGGTCGAGACCCTCGCCAAGCTGCTCAAGGGTGCGCCGGGTGCGTCCCGCGCCATCGTCGACGCCGGCTGGGTGCCCTACAGCTACCAGGTCGGCCAGACCGGCAAGGTCGTGAAGCCGGGCGTGTACATCGCCGCCGGCATCTCGGGCGCCACCCAGCACATGGTGGGCATGAAGGGCGCGAAGAACATCATCGCCATCAACAAGGACAAGGAAGCCCCCATCTTCGGCATCGCCGACCTGGGCATCGTGGGCGACGTCCACAAGGTGCTTCCGAAGCTCATCGAGGCACTGCAGGCTCGCGGCTAGAGCCCACAGCGTCACGGCGTACGAACGGCGGCCTTCGGGCCGCCGTTCGCCGTTTTCGGCGGGCGTCGCGGTCTGATGGGCGAGAGCGTCCTTCCTCACGGGCGCGGAACCAAGCGGCGTCGAGCGGTTTCGCGCCCGTGGGCGCGAATTTCGGTCACACCTGAGCGGGATCGCGCCCAACGGTCGGCGCCACGGCGACGCTGAGCGTCAGACGAGGGGCCAGGGGTAGCGGCGGCCGCTGTGGTCCACCGGGAACACCGGGTGCTCCACGATCCACTGGGCGCGTTCCTGCATGGCCTCGACCTCTTCGTCGACCAGCAGGGTGGCCACGTCGAGCGGTGGAGTGTCGGCCAGACGGACCGCCACTTCCACCAGATGGTCGGGCACCGGTTGGCCGCCGAACTCCCAGACGACCGTGCGCAGCTTGAAGTCGGCGGCGAAGCAGAGGCCGTGGTCGATGCCCCACAGGTGGTCGTCGCTGTCGATGAGCACGTGGCCGCTCTTGCGGTCGGTGTTGTTGGCGATGATGTCGAAGAACGCGAAGTCCTTCAGCCGCTCGTGCAGGTCCTCGCGGTTCTCGTAGATGGTGAAGTAGTGCTGCTGGTGATCCGCGTCGATGAACCACTGCAGGCTGCCCTCGCCCAGCGGGCCGTCGCGCAACACGGTGGGGGGCACGAGGTCGAGCCCGGTGGCCACGCTCAGCCAGTAGGCGGCCAACTCGCGCTTGTGCAGCCCGGGCTCGAAGTCCCACAGCGGACGCTCACCGCGCAACGGCTTGTAGATGGCCTGACCGACGTGATCGCCCTCCACCGACAGGTTGCACAGGAACGTGGCGTTGCTGCTCCACGGCATGCGGCCCTCGATGTCGACGTGCGCGCTGTCGAGATACTGCAGCGGCGTCAGTTCATGCGCGGACATGCGTGACCGTCGGGGTTGATGGGCAGCGAGCACCACCGGCACGCGGGCCGTCCGGCGGCCACCACCTCGTCGGTGTGCTCGCAGAACGCGGCCGCTTGGCTGCGGGTGAGGAACACGCGCAGGTGGCCGCGGTCGTCGTCCTCGTCCTCGACGGGGTCGCCGTTCTCGTCGAGCTCCAGCACTTCCTCGAGCTGCACGAGCACTCGATCGGTGGTGCGGTCGTACCCCAGACCGACGGGTCCGAGCACGAACACGGCCTCCACCGGCGGGCTGAGTTCCATCGCCGCGGCGATGGGCTTGTCGGTGGGTTCGGGCAGGTCGGTGAGCACTCGCCGCAGGTATTGGGCGATGGCAGAGGCCTGTTGCTTCTCACACTTCACCGTCACGCGAACCGTGCCGCGGCGGGCCTGCAGGTAGAACACGCGAGCACCGGGCTCCCCGACCGCGCCGACGGTGAAGGCGTCCACCTCGTCGAAGTCGTAGTACACGCTCACGCCATCACCTCGTGCTCAGGACGGGCGGAGCTCGGCCAACGAGCCACCCGTGGAGTTCACCGTGAGCACCACCGGCGCGCCCATGCCATAGGCGATGGCGGTGATGGAGCACGTGCTGATGACGATGCGCTGGAACAGGTCGATGTGGGTTCCCATCGCGTGAGCGACGAGCGCCTTGATGGGGTCGGCGTGGGAGACGCACACGATGGTGCCGCCCGCGTGCTTGGCGCGCAGCCGGTCGACCGCCGTGACCATGCGGGTCTGCATCTCGGTGAAGCTCTCGCCGTTGGGGAATCGGAACGTGCTGGGCGCGCGCTGCACGGTGTTCCACTCGGGGAGCTTCATCAGGTGCTTCAGCTCGGCACCGGTCCAGTCGCCGAAGTCGCACTCCAGCAGGCCCTTGTCGATCTGCACCTTCATGCCGCGCGTTGCGCCGATGGGTGCCGCCGTCTCGCGCGCTCGTTCCAATGGAGAGGCGTAGATGGCATCGACCGTCTTGAGTTCGGCGATGCGCTCGGCTGCCCGCTGCGCCTGCTGCACGCCGGCATCAGCCAGGTGCAGGCCCGGCGCGCGGCCCGGCAACAGCTTGCCGGTGGTGGGGGTCTGCCCGTGGCGGACCAGCAGCACCAGCGTGGCGTTCGGGGGAGTCGGTTTCGTTCGCGCCATGACAGGTGCTGAACCTACTGTGCCTGGCGTGGATTCGCTCGTTCGGCTCAGGAAGGACGTGTGCGAGTGTCGCGCCTGTCCACGATTGGTCGAGTGGCGCGAGCAGGTGGCGGTGGAGAAGCGAGCCTCGTACCGCGACCAGACCTACTGGGGGCGGGGCGTGCCGGGCTTCGGAGACGGAAGGGCGCGCATCATGGTGCTCGGACTCGCCCCTGCCGCTCACGGGGCGAACCGCACCGGCCGGGTCTTCACGGGCGACCGGTCAGGTGACTGGCTGTTCCGCGCGATGCACCGTGCAGGTCTGGCCAACCAACCGGAGTCCGTGTCGGTCGACGATGGGTTGACGCTCACCGATGCCTGGGTGGCCGCGGCCGTGAAGTGCGCGCCGCCCGACAACAAGCCGCTGCCGGAGGAGCGCGACAACTGCCGGCCATTCCTCCAGCGTGAGCTCACCTTGTTGAAACGTCTGAACACGGTTGTCTGCCTGGGGGCCTTCGCCTACGACGCCGCGTGCAGCGAGTTCGGCGTTCGGCCACGACCGAGGTTCGGCCACGGTGTGGAGACGCTCGCGCCGAACGGGCTGATGCTGATCTGCTCGTTCCACCCGAGCCAGCAGAACACCTTCACCGGTCGCCTCACCGAGCCGATGCTCGACGCCGTCTTCGCCCGCGCTGTCGAACTCAGTCGCCGAGGAGGCTGAGGACCCGGTCGACGGGGAGGGCGGGGACCACGTTGCCGTCCACGCCCTGCACGATGTCGGCCACGAACAGAGCGTTGGTGACGGCCTCCTCGGTGGCATCGACCACCGCGGTGAAGACATCGTTGAGCGAGCCGTCGCCCATCAGTTCGATGGACACGCGGCCCTCCACGTCGCGGGGCAACCGGTTGGCGGTGCTCGCCGCGATGAAGATGTCGCCACTGCCATGGTGGGCGACGGAGCCCATGCGTGCGAGGCCGAGCCCCACTCTGCGGGCGACCCGCTGCAGCTGCCGAGCGTCGAGCGGGATGTCGGTGACGACCACGCCCAAGCAGCTACCGCCCCGGTCGAGCGTGGGCGCCGCGGCCCGCCGATCGGCGAGCAACTGCTGGCCAACGAGTCGGCCACCCATCCGCAACTGCTCGACCGAACCGAAGTTGCACAGCAGCAGAACCCCCACGGTGCCCATGCCGTCGATCACTCGCGACGAGGTGCCGATGCCGCCCTTGTGGCCCATGGTGACCATGCCGGTTCCGGCGCCCACCACGCCCTCCGCCACCGGGCCGTCGGACGCCACCGCGAGCGCCTGCCGGGCGTGCTCGGCGGTGACCCAGCGGCGACGCATGTCGTCGAGCCACGAGTCGTCGCACTCACCCACCACCGGGATGACCACCTCACCGACGCCTGCCGCGAACAGTTCATCGACCACGCCATCCGCCACTCGCCCGACGGAGCTGGTGCCGGTGAGCATGATGGGGGTCTCGAGGAAGCCGAACTCGTTGACCTCCACGGAGCCGGTGAGCTCGCCTGCGCCGTTCAGCACAGCGGTGCCGGCGGGCATCGGACGAGCGAACAGATCGCCCGGGTCGGCCGGCACGATGGCGGTGACACCGGTGCGCGCGATCGGCTCGTCGCCAGCTCCGTGGAACAAGGTGACGTGGCCCACCTTCACGCCTGGCACGTCGGTGATGGCGTTGTGCAGACCGGTGGGCAACGAGCCGAACGC
The DNA here is from genome assembly GCA_016213625.1 of Actinomycetota bacterium. GTDB lineage: Bacteria > Actinomycetota > Acidimicrobiia > Acidimicrobiales > Ilumatobacteraceae > UBA668. Next base: position 7,900 of record JACQZZ010000041.1, on the reverse strand, counting down.
GAGGCCCAGGGCGCGAGCGCGGGGACGGGGCAACGGTGCGGACATGCGCCGCAATCTAGGCTCCGCGCATGACACAGCAGTGGTGGGTGGGCACCGACGAAGCCGGCGGCATCCCCAACCCGGGTCGCCCCGACGCGAAGCCGGCAGCGCACTGGCGACTCGAGTGGGTCTCGGCCACCGAACGCCCGCGCCAGCCGGAGGTGTCACCCGACGGCACGACCGTGGCGTTCGTGTTGGACCGCGATGCATCGGATGTGTGGACGATGCCGGTGGCGGGTGGACTGCCGATGCGGGTGACGGTCGATCGCCCACTCGCGGCGTTCTGGGAGGATGGCAATGCCGTCTGGTCGCCCGATGGCAACCGCCTCGCCTACGCCGCCCGTGGCAAGGTGATGGTGGTGGCCGCCGCGGGAGGAGTCCCCACCGTGGTGTGCGACGGGTCGGGCCCGGTGTGGCTCGACGATGCTCGCCTGATCGTGGGCATCGGCCGGGGAGAGCAGACCGTGCTCACGGTGGTCGACCTCCAGCGGCCCTGGCCTCGGCCCATCGCCGACGCGGGCGCCGACTACGTGACGGCGGTGGTGTCACCCGACCGCACCCGTGTGGCGTACACGGTGTTCCACCACGACGACCTGAACTGCATCAGCCTGCACGTGGTCGATCTGGCGACGGGTGAGTCGAGCACGATCGTGCACCAGCCGGGCTTCCAGTTGCGCAGCGTCGCCTGGTCGCCCGATGGCACCCGGTTGGCCTACGCGAGCGAATGGCCGGGCTGGTACGAGGTGTTCCTGGTCGACGCGGTGGCTGACGCTCGGCCGCACCAACTCACGGTTGCCGATGCCGACTTCGCCTCACTGACCTTCACGCCCGACGGCGCCGCGCTGGTGGGCGTGCGCAGCCGACAGGGCGTCACCGACCTGGTCGAGATCGACACCACGACCGGCGCCGTGTCGGTGCGTGCCGAGGGTGGCACCTGGTCGTCGCCCCAGCTGTTGCCCGACGGTTCGGTGGTGGCGACGCACGAGTCGTTCACCACGCCCGCCCGTCTGTGCGTGGTGTCGCCCGAGGGTGACGTGCATGAGTTGTTAGCGCCGGTGCCCGGTCCGGTTCGGTCCGCTCCGCACGTGGTGCCAGAACACGTGCGCTACGAGTCGCTCGATGGTCGCGAGGTGTACGGCTGGCTGTATCGGCCGGTGAGCGCGTCGGCAGATCGTCCGTGCCCGGCAGTCGTGCAGCCACACGGCGGACCCACCTCGGTCACCGGTGACGAATGGGACGGCGTCGCCCAGTACTTCGTCGACAAGGGCTACGCGTGGTTCGCACCGAACTTCCGCGGCAGCACCACGTACGGCATGGAGTTCGAGCGGGCGAACCATGGCGTGTGGGGCGTGGCCGACACGCACGACTGCCTGGCGGCGCACGACCACCTCGCCTCGCTCGACTGGGTCGATGGCGACCGGGTCGCGATCTTCGGCGCCAGCTATGGCAGCTACATGGCGTTGCACTCGGTGGTCGACGACCCCGACCACCGCTTCGCGTGCGCGGTCAGCAAGTACGGCGACTGCGACATCCTCACGTCGTGGGCGCAGGGCGATCTGGTCGGCCGGCTCGATCTCGAGCGGATGATGGGCCACCCTCGCGATCACCGCGACGAGTACGAGGCCGGCTCGCCCATCCACCGTGTGGAGCACCTGCAGGTTCCCATCTTCGTGGCACACGGAGAGCAGGACGACCGAGTGCACCCGAACCAGTCGAAAGAGCTGGTCGCGGCGCTGCAGCGGCTGGGGAAGCAGTACGAGTACGTGACCTACCCCACCGAGGGTCACGGCCTGTTACGACCCGAACCGTTCCTGCACTTCCACCGCCGGCTCGAGCGATTCCTCGACTGGTACCTGATGCCCTGAGGGCTGTGCCAACATTGCCTGAACGACGACGCAGTATTGCGTCGAGCCTGGGGAGGACTCAATGAAGCGACAGCTGGGGGCCATGTGCCTGGCGGTTGCCGCGCTCGGCACCGTGGTGGTCACCACCGCGAATGCATCGAGCGGCGACGCGCCCGTCACGCTGACGGTGGGGTTGATGCAGGACATCGACAGCCTGAACCCCACGGCCGGCTATCTCGTGTCGGCGTACGAGACGTGGAACATGCAGTACGCCACACTCACCGACAAGGCGGCCGACGACTTCGCCACCGAACCCTCACTCGCCGAGAGCTGGGCCAGCGACGACGGGCTCACGTACACCTACACCTTGCGTGAAGGACTCAAGTGGAGCGACGGCGAACCGCTCACGGCCGACGACGTGGCCTGGACCATCAACACGTCGCGCGACCAGGAGTGGATCAACCACTTCGCCACCACCGGCAACCTGACGGCCACCGCCATCGACGATCGCACCGTGGAGATCGTGTCGTCGGTGCCCGACCCCAAGCTGCCGACGATGGACGTCTACATCCTGCCCCGGCACATCTGGGAGGAACAGGCGGCCGGCGACATCACCACCTACCCGGCAGAAGACGGTGTGGGCTCCGGCCCGTTCACGCTCACGTCGCGCAACGCCGGCCAGGACTGGACCATGGCGGCCAACCCCAACTTCTGGCGTGGCAAGCCCGCCGTCGACCAGGTCGTGTTCCGTGTGTACACCGACGGCAGCGCGATGGTGGCAGCGCTGAAGAGTGGTGAGATCGACTTCGTGCACGACGTACCCGCCGAGTTGTTCGACGGCCTGTCGGAAGAGTCCGGCATCGTCACCCTCACCGGCGCGCAGGGCGGATTCAGCGAGTTGGCGATGAACGGCATGGCCGGTGGCCTGGGTGACGGACATCCCGCGCTGCAGGACCTCACCGTGCGCCACGCCATCGCCCAGGCGATCGACCGCCCGCAGTTGTTCGACCGAGTGGCTCACAACCAGGGTCAGTTGCTCGGCACCTTGGGCGTCTCGCCCGACCCGGTGTGGACCCCGGAGATCCCTGCGGACCAGCAGCTGAACTACGACCCCGAGCGAGCGAAGCAGTCGCTCGAGGACGCGGGCTACAAGGACACCGACGGCGACGGTATTCGCGAGATGCCCGATGGCAGCCAGCCGTTGAAGTTCCGCTACGCGGAGCTCAACGACAGCGACCAGGCCGCACCCATCCGTGAACTGATCACCGGCTGGCTGAAGGAGATCGGCATCGACACCGAGGTCAGCACGTACGACCAGACCCAGCTCACCGACGTCATCGCCAGCGGCGAGTACGACCTGTTCGTGTGGGGCTGGACCCCGTTCGTGGACCCCGATCCCATGCTGAGCTACTTCACGTGCGCGCAGCTCACCACCGACATCGAGTCGGTCGGCTACAACGACGCCAACTGGTGCAGCCCGGAGTACGACGCCTTGTACGACCAGCAGAAGGTGGAGCTCGATCGCGCCAAGCGCATCGACATCGTGCACCAGATGCTGACGCTGTTCTACACGGAGAGCACGTACGTGGTGCTGTACCACGACGCCGACACGCAGGCCTACCGCACCGATCGCTTCGAGGGGTGGACGCGCCAGCCGAAGGACACCGGGCCCGTGCTGTTCACCAACACGTCGCCGTCGTACTGGACGCTCACGCCCATCGCCGGAGGGGCGGGTGGTGATGACGACTCCAGCAACACCGGCCTCATCATCGGCCTCGCGGTCGGCGGTGTGGCGTTGCTCGGGCTCATCGCCTTCTTCGTCGCCAGGTCGCGCAAGCAACAGGACGACAAGGAGTAAGCCGCACTCGTGCGAGCTCGGTTCGTCATCGGGAAGATCATCGGCGCGATCAGCACCATCGCGTTCGTGGTGGTGTTCGACTTCTTCCTGTTCCGAGTGGTCAACGACGACCCGGTGAACAGCATGTTCCGCGGGCGCAACCTCACACCCGAACAACTCGAGCGACTGCGGGTGAAGTTCAACCTCGATGGCACCAAGTGGGAGCAGTTCGTCGCGTACGTCCGGCAGTTGTTGCACGGTGACCTCGGGTATTCGTTGAAGAGCTCGCGCCCGGTGTCCGAGGTCATCGCCGAAGCCATCTGGCCCACGCTGCTGCTCGTGGGCACCAGCACCCTGCTGGCGATGATCGGCATCTTCATCGGCTATCGCGCCGGATGGCGGCGAGGGAGTTCGTTCGATGCGACGGCCACGTCGGTGAGCATGGTCACCTACGCGATGCCCGAGTACTGGATCGGCATGGTGGCGCTCGGTGTCTTCGCCGCCGGCCTCGGGTGGTTCCCCGTCGGCGGACTCAACGACCCGGGCAGTACTGCCACGGGTGTGGCGCGGTTGTTCGACCAACTGCACCACATGATCCTTCCGGCCATGGTGCTCGCCATCGCCTACATCGGCGAGTACATGATCGTGGCCCGGTCGGCGATGATCGACACGTCGCGCGAGGACTACCTGCAACTCGCACGCGCGAAGGGCCTACGCGACACCGAGGTGCGCAAGCGGCACGCGCAACCGAACGCGTTGCTGCCGGTGGTGAGCCTCAGTGCCATCAACTTCGGCTTCGTGCTCAGTGGCGCCATTGCCGTGGAGAGCATCTTCTCCTGGCCGGGCATCGGGCAACAGACGCAGTTCGCCATCTCCGGTCCCGACTTCCCGATGCTGCAGGGCCTGTTCCTGCTCATCAGCGCGGCGGTCATTCTCGCCAACCTCGTCGCCGACCTGCTGTACGGCTATCTCGACCCACGGGTGGCAGGGCGATGAGCGGCACCGTCGAATCGGGCGACGAGGTGAAGCCCGTCGTGGCAAGTCCCGCGGCCATCCGGTGGGAACGCCGCCGGGCCAGCATGGGCGACGCATGGGGCAGGTTGCGCAGCGACCGGTTGGCGATGATCAGTCTGTTCGTGCTGCTGGGGTTCGCGGTGATGGCCATCATCACGCCCTACGTCAGCGACCGGGCCGACATCAGCGCGGTGAACACCGCCGACAACCCCACGTGGGCGTCACCGAGCAGCGAGTTCTGGTTGGGCACCGATCACCTCGGCCGCAGTGTGGCGCTGCAGGTGATGTGGGGTGCTCGGGTCAGCCTGTTCGTGGGGCTCGCTGCCACGCTGCTGACCATCGTCATCGGGTCGGTCATCGGCATCGTCGCCGGTTTCTTCGGCGGGTGGACCGACTCGGTGCTGATGCGCATCACCGACTGGTTCCTGGTCATCCCGTTCCTGCCCACTGCCATCGTGCTCGCTGCAGTGCTGGAACGAAGTCTGTGGACCATCGTCTTCGTCATCGGTATCACGTCGTGGCCATCCACCGCGCGTCTCGTTCGATCGCAAGTGCTGTCGGTGCGATCGCGTCTGTATGTCGACCGCGCCCGCGCGCTGGGCGCTGGGCGTGTGCACGTCATCAATCGACACATCTTCCCCAACGTGCTGCCGCTGGTGATGGCCAGCACCACGCTGGCGGTGCCCATCTCCATCCTCACCGAGACCACGCTCTCGTTCCTGGGCCTCGGCGACCCCACGCAGGTGTCGTGGGGCGCCATCCTCAACGAGGCACGCGAGAAGGGCGCCATCGACCGAGGGGCGTGGTGGTACTACATGCCGCCCGGCATGGCCATCGTGATGGTGGTGCTCGCGTTCACGTTGGTTGGTCGCGCCACCGAGACCGTGCTCGACCCTCGGTTGCGTGAGCGATGAGCCTGCTCGAAGTGCGCGATCTCCACGTCACCTATCGCAGCGAACGCGGCGAGGTACCGGCGGTGCGCGGCGTGAGCCTGTCGCTCGACGCGGGCGAGACGCTGGGGCTCGCGGGCGAGAGCGGCTGTGGCAAGAGCACCATCGCCGGCGCCGTGCTGCGGCTGCTGCCGAAGGAGACCAAGATCACCGGGCAGGTGTTGCTCGACGGCGAAGACGTCTACGAGATGAAGCCCGGCCGCCTGCGTGCCGTTCGGTGGACCGGCGCCGCCATCGTGTTCCAGGGCGCGCTGCACTCGCTCAACCCCGTGCAGCGCATCGGCAAGCAGATCACCGAAGCGGTGCTGTTGCACACCAAGGTGTCGCCCCGTGCTGCTCGGGCTCGCGCCCAGGACCTGTTGGTGCGAGTGGGCATTCCCGCCGATCGCATCGATCGCTACCCGCACCAGATGTCGGGCGGGCAACGCCAGCGCGTGCTGATCGCGATCGCGCTGGCCTGTGATCCGCACGTGCTGATCGCCGACGAACCCACCACCGCGCTCGACGTGATGGTGCAGGCCCAGGTGCTGGCGCTGTTGGAGGAACTGCAGCGAGAGAAGCATTTGGCGTTGCTGTTCATCACCCACGATCTGTCGGTGCTCACCCACACGTGCAAGCGGCTCGCCGTGATGTACGCCGGGCGCATCGTCGAGGAGGGCCCGAGCGAGCTGGTGTTCACCGACCCGCAGCATCCCTACTCGCGTGCGCTGGCTGCAGCCTTTCCCACCATCGGCGACCAGTCGTCGCGCATGAACCCGCAGGGTCTGGCCGGCGACCCACCCGACCCGGCATCGCTGCCGTCCGGGTGCCCGTTCCATCTGCGGTGTGCGGTGGCCACGCCCGAGTGCTCGTCGCTCGACGTCGAGCTTCGTCCGGCCGGCGAGGGTCGTGCTGCGGCGTGTGTGCACGTGGGGGCATCGCATGTCTGAGCCGGTGCTCTCGTTGCACAACGTGCAGGTGCAGTTCGGCGGCGGCCGCGTGCACGCCGTCGACACGGTGTCGCTCGACGTGCATGCCGGCGAGGTGTTGGCGCTCGTGGGCGAGAGCGGCTGCGGCAAGACCACGCTCATCCGGTCCATCATCGGGCTCGAACCACTGGCGGCCGGCACCATCACGGTCGACGGCGAGAAGGTCACGGGCAACGCTCGTGGCCTGCGCGCGCTGCGGCGCAAGGTACAGATGATCTTCCAGGACCCGTCGGGTGCGTTGAACCCACGGCATTCCATCTACGAGTCGGTCGCCGAGGGGTTGCGCATCCACAAGGTGAAGGGGCACGAACCGCAGCTCGTGGGCGATGCGCTGGCGGAGGCCGGCTTGCGTCCGCCCGAGCGATTCTTCCGGCGGTTCCCGCACGAGGTGTCGGGCGGTCAGCGCCAGCGTGTGCTCATCGCCGGGGCCATGGCGCTGCGCCCGCGCCTGCTGCTCGCCGACGAGCCCGTCGCCAGCCTCGACGCGTCCATCCGCGGCGAGATCCTGGCGCTGATGCGCAGCTATGTCGATCGCGATGGCGTGAGCATCGTCGCCGTCACGCACGACCTGGGGTTGGCGTGGAACATCGCCGACCGAGTGGCCGTCATGTACCTGGGTCGCATCGTGGAGATCGGCCCTGCGGAGGAGGTGTTGCGGGCGCCACAGCACCCGTACACGCAGGCGTTGCTCAGCGTGGTGCCCGAGATCGAGGGCATGGAGCAGCAGATCCTCACCGGCGAGACCCCCGACCCCTCGCGTGTGCCGAGCGGTTGTCGTTTCCATCCTCGTTGTCCGCTGGTGGCCAACGGCGAGGCAGAGCGCCGGGGCATCATCGACAAGTGCAGGGGCGTCGACCTCGAACTCGAGCCTGAAGTGGGCGAGCACCGGGTCGCCTGCCACGCCGTCCACGTCACCAGAACTTAAGTTCGCGTGACACGCCTGGTTTCGGGCGAGCGGTGACGCTGGAGGGGTATGGGACCGGTGTGGGACGTACGCAGCGAGGCGGGCTTCATGGCCTGCTACCGCGCGACGTTCGCCGAGGTGTACCGGTACGCCGCGATGTTGTGCGGCGCCGACCGGGCCGCCGCGGAGGATCTGGTGCAGGACGTGTACGTCGGAGCGTTGCAGGCCGCGAAGCGGGGCTCGGTGCGAGAGGTCTCCGTGGGCTATCTCACCGTGGCCGCTCGACACAGGTTCCTCGACCGGGTGCGGTCGGCCGCTCGTGAGGAGCGGCGGCTGCGGCTGGT
>JACQZZ010000040.1 GCA_016213625.1 Actinomycetota bacterium | reverse complement strand
CGTCTTCCCATCGGCACGCAAGACATTGGGGGACATCGTGATGTGGGTGCACGCATGGCAGTCGGCGGCGAACCCGCGGTCGGGATGGTGCGCCGCCCACTCACCCAGCGCGGCCGGGTCGAGCAGCACTCGGGTCATCTCGTCGTCGAACTCCATCGCCTTCACGTACCCACGCCACGTGTCGTGGATGTCGGCGAGCGGTCGGTACTGCGCGATGCGACGCACGATCTCGCTGGCCTTCACCAACGCGTTGTCACCCATGAGCGGCGTCGACCCGTGGGCCGCCCGGCCGTGCACCACGAGCTTCGTCCACGCTGCCCCCTTCTCGGCCACGAGCACCGGCAGCTTCATGCCCGAGGGCGTGTGCATGGGCGTGCCGCCGCACTCGGTGAGCACGTAGTCGGCCATCACGTCGGTTCGATGATGGTCGAGCAACCACCCGGCGCCGGCAGTGCCGCCCGCCTCCTCGTCGGCCACCGCGGCGAACACCACGGTGCCGGGCAGAGCCACTCGACGTCGCGCCATGTCGGCAAAGGCCACGGCCATCGACGCGGTGACGCACAACATGTCGATCGCGCCACGCCCCCACACCCAACCGTCGATCAACTCGCCACCGAACGGATCGTGCTGCCAGTCGTCGGGCGAGACCGGCACGACGTCGGTGTGCCCGAGCAACAGCAGGGTCGGTGCCGTCGGGTCGGTGCCTGGCAGACGTGCGACGAGCGACTGACGATTCGCCATCGGCCCGAACATCTGCAGATCCACACCGGGCACGTCGACCACCGCACGCAGCAACTCCGCAGCGCGGGTCTCGTCACCCGAGTCGGCGTGTCCGTTGTTCACGCACTCCAATCGGATGAGGTGCTGCAGCAGCTCGGTGGATGCGTTGGGGGCGGCGACGGAACTCATGCCGCGATCATCGCGCTCCTGTGCCCGGACCGACACCGACCACGGACCCGGTTCATGGCACCAGTCGGGCCGCGACGGGCCAGACTGGGCGCACATGGCCTCGTTGCGTGAACTGCTCCCCGCTCCCGGGGCCGACCCGTCCGACGTGGTCGACGCGTTCAGCATCTGGGCCGCGGAGTCGGGCCGGCCCCTGTATCCGCACCAGGAAGAAGCCGTGCTGGCACTCGCCACGGGCGACCACGTCGTGCTGGCGACACCCACGGGCTCGGGCAAGAGTCTGGTGGCGATGGCCGGCATCGCGCTCGCGCTCAATGCCGGCCGGCGCGCCGTGTGGACCGCGCCGATCAAGGCGTTGGTGGCCGAGAAGTTCTTCGACCTCGTGGACCTGCTGGGTGCCGAACAGGTGGGGCTGGCCACGGGCGACGCCTCCATCAACCCCGATGCACCGGTGCTCGTGTGCACCGCCGAAGTGTTGGCCAACCACGCGCTGGCCACCGGCGCCGCCAGCGAGTACGGCTTCGCCTGTCTCGACGAGTTCCACTACTACGCCGAACGCGACCGCGGGTGGGCGTGGCAGGTGCCACTGTTGGAACTGACCGGCTGCCAGATGCTGTTGGCCTCGGCCACCCTCGGCGACATGACCGCCATCACCACCGACCTGGAGGCGCGCTCGGGCCGACCCGTCACCAGCGTCACCTCCGTGGATCGACCGACACCGCTCTTCCACCAGTGGCGCACCACCCACGTCAGCGACAGTGTCCTCGATGCCGTACGCGAGGGCATCACGCCCGTGTACATCGTGCACGCCACCCAGGCGAACGCCATCGAACGTGCGCAGAGCCTGGTGAGCCTGGCCGTCACCACTCGGGCTCAGCGCGAGGCCATCGTCGCCGCCTTGAAGACCGAGCGCACCACTCGTGGCTTCGGCGAGACACTCGATCGACTGCTGCGCAACGGCGTGGGCGTGCACCACGCAGGCATGCTGCCCCGGCACCGGCGACTGGTCGAGCGGCTGGCGGGCGCCGGACTCCTTCCCGTGATCTGCGGCACCGACACGCTGGGCGTCGGCGTGAACATCCCCATCCGCACGGTGCTGATGACGGCGCTCACCAAGTTCGACGGCACCAAGGTGCGCGTGTTCACGGTGCGCGAGTTCCGCCAGTTGGCGGGGCGCGCCGGGCGACCCGGGTTCGACCCCGACGGGCACGTGTGGGTGCAGGCGCCCGAGCACGTCATCGAGAACACCAAGGCGCTGTCGCGGGCCGGTGACGACCCGAAGGCGCGCAGGAAGGCCACGAAGGCGAAGGCGCCCGACGGGTTCGTGCACTACGACGAGGCGACGATGCAACGGTTGATGACCGCGCAGCCCGAGGCGCTGACGTCGCGGTTCAAGGTCACCGCCGACATGGTGGCCAACGTGCTCGGTCGACCCGACGGTCCAGCTGCGCTGAAGCACCTGCTGAACACCAACCACGACGCACCACCCCGTCGACGGCTGCACAAGCGCCGGGCCATCGCGGTGTACCGCAGTCTCGAAGCGGCGGGAGTGGCGGCTCGCCAGCACGACGAGCACGGTCGATGCGCAGGCGTGCGAGTCGGTTCGCTGATCGAAGGCACCGACGAGCGCTCCGCGCTGCGCTTCTCGGCGCCACTGATGCCCTTCGCCATCGAGGTGATCGCCACCTTCGACCACGACGACCCGGCCTACGTGCTCGACGTGGTGAGCGTGGTGGAGTCCGTGCTCGACGACCCGCGCCAGATCCTCTACGCGCAGCAGCACGCCGCCAAGGGCGCCGAAGTGGCGCGACTGAAGTCCGAGGGCGTGGAGTACGAGGAGCGGATGGAGCGCCTCGAGGCCATCACCTGGCCGATGCCGCTGAAGCAACTCCTCGACGACTGCATCCAGCCGTATCGGGCACGCCACCCGTGGGTGGCCGATGGCCCGTCACCCAAGTCCATCCTGCGCGAGATGCTGGAGAGCGGCGACACGTTCGCCTCGTTCATCCGTCGCTATCGACTCGATCGCAGCGAGGGTCTGCTCCTTCGGTACCTCACCGACGCGTGGCGCACGCTCGATCGCTCACTGCCCGACGACGTGTACGACGACACGCTCGAGGACGTCGTCGAGTGGCTCGGCGCGCTCATCCGCGCGACCGACGCGACGCTGCTCGACGAATGGGCCCTACTGGCCGGCAAGCCGGTGCACGACCACCAGGCGCCCGAGGCACTCACCGGACTCGACACCGGACCGCCGGCCGCGTGGCGCACCGCGGTGCGCACCGCGATGTTCGGTTGGGTGGAGTTGCTCGCCCGCCGCGCGTACAACGTGCTCGGCGAACGATGCGGCTGGGAGTACTGGCAGTTGCGCGACGCGATGGCGCCGTACTGGAACGAGTACGACGCCATCGGCATCGACGCCGACGCCCGGTCCGGCACGTACTTCCGTCTCGTAGAGGCGCCAGGAAGGTGGACCGTGGTGCAGACCCTGGCCGACCCGAACGGCGACGGCGAATGGCGAATCGTCGCCACCGTCGACCTCGAGGTCGCGCTCGCCGACGGTGCCCCGACGCTGACACTCGAGCGGGTCGGCCCCGACCAGTCCACCACCGGCCCCTGACCTCAGGCGATGCCGAGCACGCCGGCCATGTGGTCCATCACGGCCAGGTGTTCGTGTTGCGGGCTGAAGAGGACGACCTCGGCGTCGTGCTCCACGCGCACCGAGTGCCCCGGAGGCCAATGGAAGACGTCGCCTCCCACGCAGCGGTCGACGGTGCCGTCGGTGTAGGTGACCACGAGGTCGCCGGAGATGACGTAGCCCCAGTGCGGCGCCTGGCAGGCATCGTCCTGAAGGCCCTGCAGGAGCGGAGCGATGTCGGTGCCGGTGCCGAGGCTGAAGTACTCCGCACCGAGGGTGCCGGAGGCGTCGCCGAAGTTCGACAGCTGCCGAGCGCGAGCGCCGGGCACATCGAGCTTGACGGGGATCTGTTCCTTGGAGATGCGCATGATGAGTGGGTCCTTTCGTGTGTTCGGTGTTGGGATGGTGTGTGCTCAGACGGCGCGCCCGCTGAACGCAGCCAGTCGTTGCATGGGAGTTGCACCGGGCGGTGGCTCTGTCGCTGCAGCGAACGTGTCGCCATCACGCATCTCGGGCGAGATCGCGGCCCGAGCGAACGCATCGACCTCCGCGACGAGGTCGTCGGGTGGATTCCATGTCGAGCCGATGGCCGTCGCCAGATCCCAGCCGTGCACCAACCCGTCGAACGCCACGAAGCGACAGAACGTGTCGCCGTCGACCGCACCGACCGGGCTGTCGATGGTCCGCTTCATCGCACCCGGCGAGTGCACTGCGGCGACGAGTTCGTCCATCGACTTCGTGAACTCCGCTGTCGGCACCCAGCCGTACACCGCGGGGGCGGTCACCTCGCTCACGGGTTCACCGCGGAACATCGGGGCGAACGTGCCGCCGAGCACGATCATGTGGTCGAGGAGATCGTGCACGGTGAACTTCGCACACGGTGTCGGGTACTCGAGCTGGCCGTGCCACATCCGCTCGACGAGTTCGTTCAACGATGGAACGATGCGCTCCAACTGCTCTTCAGGTGTCACGCTGCAGCCCTCCCGGTGCTCTGTCGGACGCCTGCGATGTCGGGCGTCCTCATGTCCGAGAGGCGTGACATTTGCTGTCACAATGCGACACCACGACCGGTGACACATCAGGAAGACGTGCCATGACCGACGAAACCGGCCTGCTCGAAGCGCGCGCTGCCACTGAACGCGGCGAATGGAGCCGCGCCGTGGAACTGCTCGACATCGTCGACAGGGGCGGCGTCTCGGCCGAGGCACTCGAACTGCGAGCCCAGGCGCAGTACGGCGGCGGCGACTTCGAGGGATCGATCGCGGCCTGGGAAGCGCTGTACGCGTTCCGGCTCGCCGAACACGACGACGTCGATGCAGCCCGCGCCGCGCTGATGCTCGCCATGTTCCTGATGATCGACACCGGGCTGATGGCACCGGTACGCGGCTGGATCCGCCGCGCCGAACGGCTGCTGGAGCAGCATCCGGACACACCGCCACACGCACTGGTCGCGACCGTGCGCACCTACGAGCGGTTCATGTGCGGCGACCTCGACGCGGCACGCGAGCAGTCGGCACTCGCCATCGAACTCGGCACACGGCTGGGTGTTCCCGCTGCCGTCGTCATCGGCCGAGTGGCCGCGGCCCGGCTGACGATCTTCGAAGGACGGGTCGACGAAGGACTCGACCAACTCGAGGAGATCTCCTCGCTGCTGATGTCGGGCGAGGTCGACCCACTCACGTCGGGGATGATGTATTGCGAGCTCATCTGCGCGGCCCGCGGTCTGGCGCTGCACGAGCGTGCCGTGCAGTGGACCGACCTGATGGAACGCTGGCGTCACGGCGCGGCCTTCGGCGGAGTGAACGGTCGCTGTCGCGTCCATCGGGCCGAGATGTACCGCATCTCCGGTCCCTGCGATCGAGCGGAGGAGGAGGCCCTTCTCGCGTGCGAGGAACTCCGCCCGTGGATGCGACGCGAGTTCGGGTGGCCGCTGGTGGAGCTCGGCAACATCCGTCTCCGCAAGGGTGATCTGGAGGGAGCCGAGGAGGCCTTCCTCGCCGCCCACGAACGGGCCTGGTCCGCCCAGCCGGGTCTCGCGCTGCTCCGTCTCGCGCAAGGTGACGTCGCCACGGCCGCCGCGCTGATCGACGAGGAGATCGCCCATCCGTTCGACCTGCCGTGGAAGGAACGGCCACCGCTCGGCGACCTTCGTCTGGCTCCTCTCTTCGCCGCACAGGCCGAGATCGCCGCCGCCGCTGGCGATGTCGAGACCACCGCGCGAGCGGCCGAACGGCTCGGCCGGATCGCCGACACGTACCCGAGTGCATCGCTGCGGGCCGATGCCTTGCTCGCCTCGGCTCGGGCAGCGCTCTTGCGTGGCGATCTCGCATCGTGCAAGTCGGACGCCACCGGTGCGGTCACCCTGTGGGCCGACATCGGCGCACCGTACGAAGCCGCCGTCGCGCGAACGGTTCTGGCCGAGGCTCGAAGCCACGACGGCAACTCCGAGGGCGCTCGCATGGAGTGGAGCGCAGCGCGAGCCGCATTCGCGGAGTTCGGCGCCAACGGCTGGGCCGATCGATGCGAGCTGGCATTGGCCGCAAGCAATGCGCCGGCTTCCCGAGTCGTCGGTGGCGTTGGCGACCGCGGCGTCGAAGCCCACTTTCACCGCGACGGCGACATCCGCGTCATCGAGCTCGGCGGGTCGCGCGTCACGGTTCACGACATGAAGGGTCTGCGCTACCTGGAGCGTCTGTTGGCCGAACCTGGCCGGGAGTTCCACGTGCTCGAGCTGGTGGCGGCGGAACAGCCCGGTCGCGGGACGGACGGGACCTCGTTCGCGTCCGACGCGGCCGACGTCGGCATCGACGACGACGGCGCCCTCGGTGCCGCCGGTTTGCCAGTACTCGACGACCATGCCCGCGAGGCCTACCGGCGCCGGCTGGCCGAGGTCGACGACGACATCGACGACGCGATGCGGATGAACGATCCGGCACGTCGCGCCCTCGCCGAGCGCGACCGCGAGTACCTCATCATGGAGCTGCAACGAGCGGTCGGTCTGGGCGGAACGGCACGGATGACCGGAGGGAACGCCGAGCGTGCACGCACCGCGGTGACACGCTCGATCCGATACGCGCTCGCGCGACTCGCCGAGCAGCACCCCATCGCCACGGCACACTTCGCGCAGCGAGTTCGAACGGGCACCTACTGCTCGTACCACCCCGACCCACTCGCCCCCGTCGCCTGGCGGCTCTGATCGCCCGCTCAGAGACCACCGCGAGTGTCCGCGTGCGCGCACATTGGATCGAACGACCTATTGGCGGAACGGGCGTCGGATGCGATGCTGACCACACCAGCAGGCGGGACCTGGTGGTGGCCCACTGAACGAGCGGGCGCAGTTCGGAGTTTCGTCGGTTCCCCCACCGACGGACGCCACCGATGGGAAGTGCCTCTGGGTGATGCAGGACGGGACCGCATCACCAGAGGCACTTTCTCGTTGTCCCGTCAGGGCTGTTGTTGCTCCACCAACGCCACACCCTGTTCGCGGAGTTCACGCTTGAACACCTTGCCGGTGGCGGTGCGGGCCAGCGGCTCGGGCGTGGCGAAGATGTAGCGCGGCACTTCGTGCCGGGCGAGGTGACGCGACAGGAACTCACGCAGGTCGTCCACGTCGAGTTCCGGCGTGCCGTGCACGGTGGCGCCCACCTCTTCGCCGAGTCGCTCGTCGGGTACGGCGTACACCGCGGCCTCGACGACGTGCGGGTGCGCGAGCAGCACAGCTTCCACGTGGCCGCAGCCGATGTTCTCGCCGCCGCGGATGATGAGGTCCTTCACCCGGTCGACGATGTACAGCAGATCACCATCCAGGTGCGCCACGTCGCCGGTGCGGAACCAGCCATCCGGGGCGAACGAGTCGGCCATGGCATCGGGGCGGTTCCAGTACTCCACGAACATCGGCGCGCCACGCACCTGCAGTTCGCCACGCTCGCCGTCGGGCAGCGCTCGATCCTCACTGTCGACCACGCGGAGATCGATGACCGACAACCGGTACCCGGCCGCGTCGGGATGGGCGAGATACTCCGCGCCGGAGATGAGCGTGCCGGCGGCGTTGGTCTCGGTCATGCCCCATCCGATGGAGGGGACCGCGCGTTGGAACGTGGCGTCGATCTGGCGCACCTGTTCTGGGGCGCGGGCCGCACCGCCGCCTCCCACCGATGCCAATGAGCTCAGGTCGCGGCTGCTGCGTTGGGCCTCGCGTACGAGATCGCCCGTCATCGCGGGTGGTGCACTGAACGAGGTGACCCGCTCGCGCTCGATGAGCTCGGCGGCGTGAGCGACGTCCCACTTGGTCATGCAGACCACTCGGCGCTGCGCCCGCCATGACGCCACGAACCCGCCGTGCAACCCCATCACGTGGAACAGCGGGATACCCAGCAGCGCCGTCGGGGGAAACGGAGGTGGCACAACGGGTTCGTCCGGTGACCGACGAGCGATCTGTTCGGCCGCGTCGAGCTCCCACGCGTAGATGGCGGCGAGCACACCCCGGTGTGTGGACAGCACACCCTTCGGATGGCCCGTGGAGCCGGAGGTGTAGAGGATGACCACCGGGTCGTCAGCGCTCAACTCCTGCTCGGGCATGGGCACGGCACCCAGTACGGCGATCCGCTCGCGGAGCTCACCGGGCTCGCCCTCGCAACGCACCGGGATGGCGGTGACACCCAGGTCGGGCAACTCGCGGAACTGCGCCAGCCGCTCGCGATCGGCGAGCAGCACCTTGGGGGCGGCGTCGCGCAGCGCGTACTCCATCTCCTCGGTCTGCCACAGCGAGTTCATGCCCACCGCGATGGCACCGAGGCACGACGCCGCGGCGAACGACAGCATCCACTCGGGGTAGTTACGCATGGAGATGGCGACGCGGTCGCCCTTCTGTACGCCGTGCTCCCGCAGTACCGCCGCGATGCGGGCGATGCGGTCGTGTGCGTCGCGGAAGGTGAGCCGCTCGTCACCGAACACCAGGAACTCCTTGTCGGTGGCGTTCTGGTCGTACAGGTCGCGCAAAGTCTGCGGCAGGTTCGCGAACCAGCGGATCTCGCCGCGGTCGGTCTGCACCGTCTGGAGTTCATAGGGCTGGCCGGGCGCGGTGAGTGCGGCTCGGACCTCGGCACGACCGAGTTGGCTCAACGGTTCTCCCTTTCCATCGCGTCGCGGTGCGTGTACCGATCGACGATGTTGTGCGTGATGCGGTCCACGGCCGGGTCGGCCAGGCCGAACACCCAGTCGGTGGAGCCGACCGTGGCGACTTCGCCGCCGCCGGCGAACGGCCGGCAGGTGAGGACGACCGCGTTCCCGTGCCGCACCCTCGCCTTCGCCACGTCGTCGGTGCCGCCGTAGAGGCGAGACGCGACGAAGTCGAGGTCGACCTGATCGTCATCGGTGAACGACACCGACCCTGCCGGGTAGTCGCCCACCCCGAGATTCGACGCCGGCGCCCACGCGACCACCTCGCTCGGCGGGGCGCCGGGCGTCACCGAGAAGGGCAAGCCGAACTCGTCGAGCTGCAGGCGACAGCCGACGGTCTCGTAGCCGACGACGCCGTACTGCGCACCGATCATGTCGCCGTAGCGGAGGTCGGTGCCCTCGAACATCCAGTGCTGGTCGCGGAACACCGTGAACCCGCCCGGCGAACGCGGGGTGGACCATCCGAAACGGCTGTACAGCCCGTACGCCGAGCCGGCTCCGAGGAAGCCCCACTCGGGCCGGCCGACCAACGGGTCGCACCACATGCCGCTCATCGTCGGCTCGGCGGCCGTGCCCACGACGGGGTCGTCGCGGTGCGCGCGGTACTTGTGCGCTGTCATGTGCCGGCGGGTGGGGTCGAAGCGCACCTGCCAGAACATCGTGTTGCCCGAGAAGCTGGCCACGTTGCCACCCCCTGCCACGTACCGCTCGATGCCGTCGCGCTGTTCGGCCGACCAGTACTCGTCGTGTCCCACGCCGAGCACCAGCGAGTAGCCGTCGGTGACGGCCGGCGTGCGCGACAGATCCTCGGACACCGCGAAGTCGATGCCGATGCCGTGCCGGTCGGCCCACTCGACGAATCGACGCTCGTACGAGTACCACCCGCTCGAGCCCACGGCCGGCGGGTAGTGCGCAGCGTCGCGATACGCGAGATAGCGCACGCCGTCGACGTCGGGTCGTTCCCCCGGCGCACACGGAGGCGACTTGCGGTCCTCGTGGCCGGCATCGGCGCGGGCGAGGAACCCGCGGATGAACGGCCGTTCGAAACTCACCTGATGACCGCCGGTGTAGAGGCTGCGTCCGCCCCATGCGTTGTAGGCGTTGTAGGTGTTGGTCGCCAACACCATCAGCACCGGCGACGAGGGACGCGCAGCTCGGACCACAAACATCGCGTACCCCAGGGCTCGGTCGGCGGTCGCGCCGTGCGCCCGGCAGGCCACCAGGTACACACCGCTCGGCCAGTCGACACCGACCGGCACGTCGATCGCCACCGGCCAGTGACACCCATTGGCGTCGGCGTCGTCGGGTGTGTGATGCGCGTGGCCCGGCAACCCATGTGCCTCCCAGACGACGCGCTGGTCGGGACCGCTCACCCGACGGACCTCCACGTCGAACGACTCGGTCGCGCAGCGGACGTGCAGCCCGAAGGGCCCACCCGGCAGCACGCTGAGCGAACTGCCGTACACCTCCACCGCGTCGTAGTGCGTGAACTCATCGACCATGGGCGGTGATTCTGACAGAGGCGATCAGCCGGGGATGCTGCGAACGAACCGCTCGAACTCCCGGAGTTCCTCGCGACTCGCCTCGGCGCCCGCGAACACCCGCAGGTACAGGGGCAGCAATCGCAGACGTTCGGCGTGCGTCTCCTGCACACCAAGGGCGTAGAGGCCGATCTGCGAGTGGTACTGCACCCTCGCCCGTACCAGTGCCTCCTTGCGACCGAACCCGAAGCGACGGTGCATCGCTGCCAGCGCGTCGATGCGACCCTCGTCGGCGGCAGCCAGACGAGCACGCACCGCCTCGTCGCGGCGAGCCCAGTCGCGCACGGCGAACTCCAACGGCACGTCGAACAACCGCGGGTCGGCCCAGCACTCGAACACGTGCAACGTCGCCTCGGTGATGGTGGTCGCCGGCCGCGATGCACGCTCCTGGATCGCCGACGTGTTGTGGGCCTCCCACTGATCGAGCAGCGCCGCTGCGAGGTGGTCGCGATCGGTGAAGTACCAGTAGAAGCTGGAACGCGCCACCTGCAGGCGCTGCGCCAGCACGGCGACCTTCACCTGGTCGACGCCTTCGTTGACCAGCGCGTCGCGAGCGACGCGCAGCCAGTCGTCGCGCGTCACGCGGGTACGCGGTGCGGGCGGGCGACGAGGTGTCATGACTCGGGCAGCGCTCCGCCCTCGGCCACGCGGCGCTGCACGAACTCGTCGACCGCGGCGAGTGCAGCGTCGTCGATGGGGGGTGCTTCGAACTCCCTCAGCCAGCGCTGCCACACGTCGGTGGCCCGTGTGGCGGCGTCGTGGGAACCGGCTTCGGTCCACTGGCCGTGGTTCTGGCGGGTGAACGCCACCGGGTCGTGGAATGCGGTCTCGAACCGCTCGAGCGTGTGCGACGTGCCGAAGAAGTGACCGCCAGGGCCCACCTCGTCGATGGACGCGACCGCGAGTGAAGCATCGTCCATGGGGATGGGTCGCAACGACTCGGCCACGATGTCGAGCACCTCCACGTCGAGGACGAACTTCTCCATCGACGCGACCAGCCCACCTTCCTGCCACCCCGCCGAGTGGAGCACCACGTTGGCACCACCGAGCAACGCACCGGTGAGCGACACCATGGTCTCGGCTGCCCCCTGTGCGTCCTCCGTGTTCGAGGTGCTCGTCGCCTGCGAGCGCCAGGGAACATCGATGTGGCGGGCGAGCTGGCCACTGGCGACGGACGCCGTGAACCCTTCGGGTGTACCGAAGGCAGGGGCGCCCGACTTCATGTCGACGTTCGACGTGAACGCGCCATAGATCACCGGCGCACCCGGACGCACGATCTGAGCCAGTGCGATGGCGGCCAGGGCCTCCACGTGCTGCAGCAGCAGCGCACCGGCCAACGTGACCGGCGCCATCGCACCCGCGAGCGTGAACGGGGTCATGATCGTGGCCTGGCCGGCCGCCGCGGAATCGATGATGCCCATGCACATCGGGACGTCGAGCTGCCGCGGCGAGTTCGTGTTGATGTTCGTCCAGCAGTAGGGACGCGTACGGAACTCATCGACACTCACCCCGTTCGCCAGCCGGATCATCTCCAGGCTGTCGGCCACCACTCCCCGACCACGGGCGTAGAAGTACGGCACCTTGTCGCTCAGCGTCAGCGTGGACTGCGTGGTGCGCAGGTGACGCAGCGCCATCGGAACGTCTTGTGCCTCCACCGCCGGCGTGGTGGTGTGCAGCACCTCGGTGCGCTGAGTGAGGCGGACGAAGTCGTCGAAGTCGCTCATCGTGCCGGGTCGGCGGCCATGCACACGATCCGACACGTACGGCGGGCCGGCGACCGGGGCGAGCGCCAGATGGTCGCCGCCGACGACCAGCGACCTGCTCGCGTTGCGCGCGGTGATCGTGAACTCGGCCGGCGCGAGGTCGAGCAACTCCTGAGTGAGCGCCGTGTCCAGCCGAACGAGGAGTGCATCGTGGTCCACCGAGGCGCCGGCACCGGCGAACCTTGTGCGTGCCTCAGGGAGCAGGACGCGTATGCCCGACGACTGCAGGAACTGCAACGCCTGCGTGTGCAGGTGCGCCACGTGATCGTCGCTCAGGATGGACGCGCCACCGAACGGGTTGCGCAGCTGCCGACGTCCGGTGATGTCGCGCAGGACTCGCACCCCTCGGTCTGCTCGGCGGCGTGCCCGCGTGCTCGGTTCCGCTGCATGATCGGTCATCTTCCGTACAGTACTGTACGGAAGATGCAGTCGGTGATCGACATCCACACACACATGCTGAGCCGGGAGTGGATGAACCTGCTCCGCCGACACGGGCCGCCGCTGTACGAAGTGCACCCGGTGGCGAACGGTCGCGAGTGCATCTTCCGTGGCGAGGCTCCGGTCACCGTGCCCACGCCCGGCCACTTCGACTACGAGCTGCGCCTCCGCGACATGGACGCGGCAGGGGTGGACCTGGCCGTCGTGTCACTCACGTGCCCCAACGTGTACTGGGGCGGGCGCGAGATCAGCGGGCTGGCGGCGGCCACCGTGAACGACGAGATGGCCGAGGCGCAGCGAAACCATCCGAGCCGTATCCGCTGGTTCGCATCCCTGCCGTGGGAGTACCCCGACGACGCGGTGGTCGAACTGCGACGCGCCCATTCCCACGGTGCAGTGGGCGTGATGGTGTTGGCCAACATCGCCGGCCAATCGCTCACGGCTCCGCAGTTCGCCCCCATCTGGGCGGCGATCGACGAGATGGAGCTGCCGGTGCTGGTGCACCCCACCGATCCGCCGGGTGTGGACCAGATGGACATGCGCATGTACGACCTGACGTGGAGCGTCGGATTCATGTTCGACACCACGCTCGCGATCGGTCGCATGATCCTCGACGGGTTCTTCGATCGATACACCCGACTGAAGATCATCGCGTCGCACGGTGGCGCCGCACTGCCACAACTGGTGGGGCGCTTCGACAAGGGGTTCCACGTGTCCACCCTGGAGGACCGCGTGATCCAACGCCCGCCGTCGGAGTACCTGCGTGAGATCTACTACGACTGCATCACCTACGAACCGGCGTCGCTCGCCCACCTCGTGTCGGTCGTGGGTGCCAGCCAGGTGCTGTTCGGTTCCGACTACCCGCACATCGTGGGCGACATGGCGGGCATGCTGGCCAACGTCGACCGACTGCCGTCGCCTGATGCCGCAGCGATTCGCGGGCAGAACGCCGAGCGCGTCTTCACGCTCTGACGCGCATCACCGTTCCTGCCGCCACCGCAGCGCGCCGCGAGCGGCGGCGACGGCGGTGGAGAAGGTGCCCTGCAGCAGGTAGCCGCCCGTCGGTGCCTCCCAGTCGAGCATCTCGCCCACGACGAACGTGCCCGGCCGACGACGCAGCATGAACGCGTCGTCGACCTCGGAGAACACCACACCACCGGCGCTGGAGATCGCCCGGTCGATCGGCGCCACCGCGGTGACAATGACGGGGACCGCTTTCAGCACTGTCGCGAGTTCGACCGCATCGCCGGGCAGCGACGGCACGACCTCGCGCACGAAGGCGACGGCAGCAGGCGAAAGGCCCACCGTGCGCTTCAACGTGCTCGACCACGAGTCCTTCGGTCGTCGTCGACGGAGGCGATCTGTCAACCGATCGACCGAGAGGTCGGGCTGGAGGTCGACCAGCAGCGTCGCCGTGCCGTCGCGTACCACCATGTCGCGCAGCGCCGCCGACACCGCGTACACCGGCCCGCCCTCAAGGCCGAGCCGGGTGACCACGGCATCACCGCGCACCGCCGGCAGGGCCGCACCGTCGACGCGCACTGCGACGTTCTTCAGCGGCGAGCCGGCGTGCCGTTCGACGAACTCGTCACGCCAGTCGACCATCACGCCGCAGTTGGCCGGGAGTAGGTCCGCGACCTCGACGCCGACGCCGCGCAGGAGCGCCACCCACGACCCATCGCTGCCGGTGCGCGGCCAGCTGGCACCGCCGAGCGCGAGCACCGTGATGTCGGGCCGCACGGTCACCACCTCGCCATCGCCGCGCTCGAATCGCAGGGCGCCGTCGGCGGCCCAGCCGGTCCAGATCGTACGGGTCCACCACTCGACGCCCAGCTCGTCGAGACGACGCAGCCACGATCGCAGCAGGCTCGTCGCTCGAGACGATCGCGGGAACACGCGACCGCTCGTGCCCACGTACGTCGGTTCACCCAGGTCCGCCGCCCACGCCCGCAGCGACGACGCGTCGAAGGCGCGCACGGCGTGCTCCACGTACCGACGCCGATCGCCGTAGCGAGCGAGCATGTCGTCGATCGGCTCGCTGTGGGTCAGGTTCAGGCCGCTGCGCCCCGCCAGCAGGAACTTGCGGCCCACGGAGGGTCGGTGCTCGACGACGGTCACCCGCACCCCGGCCCCGGCCAGCACCTGTGCCGCCATCAACCCTCCGGGTCCACCGCCGACGACGACAGCGGTGCCCTCGGCGGGCGACGGGGCGACGGACGGCACCTCGGCAGCGTACGAGACCGCGTGCCGTCGAGGACGGTCGTCAGCGGATGCGCACGGCGCACGCGGTGGCATTGCGCAACCGGGCACGCAGCGCCCACGCCATGAGCCAGATGGACAGCACCGCCAGTAGAGGCTGAATCGGTTCGAACCACCGGCGGGCGCCCACGGTGCCGAGCGCCACGATGACGAGCTTGTTGCACACGGGACATCCGACGGCGAAGAACGAGAGCAACCCCGCCACGCCACCCTTGCGCGTAGGACGCTCGTCGTCGACGAGCGTCTCGTCGGCCCCAACGCTGGGTTCGCGCATGTAGGTGGCCACGAGCATGCCGCCCAGCACTGCCGTGACGACGAGCACCGGATACGACCACCAGGTGACCGCGATGGAGCGACCGAACACCGGGTTGGGGATGACGTCGGTGGGCAGTCCGACGAGCAGCGCGACCACCAACGAGGCAACCGCCGCGACGGCCCACCGTCGGGGTGACCACCGCTGCAACTCGTCGAGCATGCGGGCAGCCTACGCACGGCGGCAGGCGAACGCGTCGCGGTCAGAACACCACGACGATGGTGCCGACGGAAGCCCATCGGTACACGGCGAGCGCCTTCGACTCCTCCAGGCGGCTACAGCCGTGCGACAGCGGCCAGCCCAGATCCTCCACACCCTGGACGACCTTCCCCCGCTCGAGCGGCAGGCTGTGCGAGCCGACTGCGCTCCGCGTGGTGCGCTGGTAGCGGACCATGTGGTTCGCCCGCCCACACCGCCCTTCGCAGTACCGCATCGACCGGCTCTTCGAGTACACCCGGAACAATCCGGTCTGGTCGAAACCCGAGGCGGTGCGGATGCGCCGGCCCGACATGAGGAACGTGTCGCTCACCCGCCCGTCGTCCTCCACCAGCCACACCTGCTGCGCGTCGGAGTGCACCACCATGCGCCGCCCGGAACCGGAGTTCACCGGCAACGGCAGCATCTCGTTGCCGGTGGTGAGGCGGATGGTGCCGAGGTTGCCGATGACCCCACCCATGCCGTTCAGCGCCTCCATGCGAATGGTGATCGCACTCCCGGGGGCGCCCGGCGCCCGGAACCAGAACGACAACCGCCCTGGGCCATGGTCGGCCAGCCCGGTCTGGATGGCACGATCGACGTTGCTGTAGCGGATCATCACCGTGCCGGTGGGCAACGTGAACCCACCCACGTGGAACCACCCGGCGCTCGGCACCGAGTCGTCCTCCAGTTCCAGCCGCGGTGGCCCTGCAGTGGTGCTGGGACCCGAGTCGGGGGGTCCCCACGCGTGCACGGTGGACGGCGCCGCGATTGCGAAGGCGGCCACGAGGAGGGTCGCGAGGCGCCACGAACGCATCGACGCAGTATGGCCAACGGCCTCGCCGCGATGGTGGACCTCCCCCGAACGCGAAGGAGCCCGCCGTGCTGCACACGGCGGGCTCCTTCACTGTTGGGACACTTCTCGGCCCGAGGGCCTACGGATCACCGGGTGACAGCCACCGACCCGGTGCGGCCGCCGCGGTTGGACACGGCGAACACGTTGGGCACGAACTGCGCACCGTTGCGCAGACGCACTTCCCACGCACCCAGGGCGACGGTCGCCGTACCGATGGCGACGTTGTTGTCGGCACGGTAGACGGTGACGGTGGCGCCATCGATGCCGCCGCTACCGACGATGCGGAAGTCGTTCGCCTTCCAGCGAGCCGTGGTGATGCCGACCGGATCGATCACCGGCACCACCTTCACCACGTCGCTGGCGGAGGCGCCGTTGCGGGTGACGGTGAGCTTGAAGTACCGGGGGCCCACCGACTGGGTGAGGGTGTACGCCGGGATGGTGATCGTGGGGGTCAGCGTGGTGGCGTTGCCGATGACGATGTTGTCGCCGGGCAGAGCGTTGGTGAGGCCGGACTCGTCGCCGACCTGCGACCATGCGTAGGTGGCACCCACCGAACCGCTACCGGCCAGCGTGATGGTGGACGGACGGCTGATGTTCAACCGATCGAGACCAGCGTTGGCCGTGACGCCGAGGGTGGTGAATGCGCTCCGCACCGACTCGGTGTAGGTCGGGTTGATGCTGTTCTTGGCAGCGACGGCCACCCAGTAGTTGCGCTCGCTGGACAGGCCGGCGACCACGGCGCTCAGGACATCGCCTGCGGTCTCGACGTGTGCCACCGGGCTGGTGGCATCGACGGCGTCGTACACCCGGACGTCGTACCCGGCGAGCGTGGAGCCAGCTGCCATCGGTAGCGCCGCGTCCCAGCTGACCGCCACGTCGGAGATGCCCGGGGTGGCGAGGGTGATGGTGGGTGCGCTGGCCGCCAGTTCGTTGGTGATCTCGATGGCGAGCGTCTCGACCGCCGAGGCGTTGCCGACGAGGTCGATGGCGGCGAACTTGATCGTGGTGGAGGCCGACACCAGGATCGGCGCCGTGAAGAGCGTGGCGTTCAACGCGCCCACCGACTCACCGCCCGAGGTCTCGATCGGCGAGGAACCATCGGTGGTGAAGTAGATCTCCGCCGACGGATCGTCGGAGGTCAAGGTGATCAGCTGCTCGACGGGGTAGCTCCCCGACGGCAGGCTGGACGCTGCGACAGGTGCCACGGTGTCGGCGACAGGAATCGCCGTCACGGCCGGGAAGGTCTCACCGACGGAGCTGAAGGATGCAACCTTCACCTGGAAGGTGTCGGCCGCGGCCACTCCGCCCGAGCCGAAGCCGGTGATGATGGTGCTGGTGGCGGCCGGGTCGGTGATGCGACGGCCGATCTCCAGCTGCTCGGTGCCGTTGGGGGCACCGACGGCCGTGATGCGGTAGCCCAGGATCGCCGGCGTGCCAGGAATGGCGGTGGCCGGGGTCCAGTTCACCTCGATCGCGTGGTTGCTGTCGACCACGTTGGCGATGATGCTCGTGGGGGCCGGAGGGCCGGACTGGAGCGGGCCGTTGGGGCAACCGCCGAACCCGGGGCCACCGGGCTCACCGAACTCGGCGATCGTGAGGCCCTGGCGGTTGGCAGCCGGATCCGTGAACTGCCACGTCATGGCACGCTCGCCACCAGCCGCATCGGCGATGACCGCGGTGGACGCGTCCTGGAACACGTACGTGGCCTTCCACGTGGTGGGCGACGTGAGCTCCACGCCGGAGACGTAGCTGTTGTTCGCATCGGGCGTGGGCGGACCGAAGAGGGCACGAATGTCGCGGCGTGCGATCTCGGTGTCGCGCAGCGCCGGCTCGATGATGCGCTGTTCGAAGTTGTCGGTGTTGAAGCCCGCCGCGATGGAGCCCTCGACGATCATCGTGCGACCGGTCGGGTCGAGGACGGTGTCGATGTACGAGCCGACGCCCGTCACCGTGGCGCCCTGCACCGTGGTCGACGCGACGAGCTGGCCACCGATGCTGATGGTGACCTCGTCGCCGGCGATCATGTCGGGGGTGACGTTGAGGTTGGTTCCCGCACCCCAGCACACTCCGCCGGGGTGGTTGATCTCGAAGGCGACGTCGCCGCCGGAGACGACACTCTGTGCCGAACCGGTGATCTCACCGTTGCGGTGCACCTCGACCGTGGCCGTCTGCCCGCCGTACTCGGAGAAGCCCTCGATCGCGATGAAGTCGCGATTCGGGAACAGCACCAGGTTGTTCGGGAACTCCGGCAGCGGTGCCAGCGCTGCGCCCGCGGTGGCCGACCACACGCCGAGCGCGCCCATCGACACGGCGGCGACGGCAATGGCCGCCCCCACCTTGACGCGGCCGGAATTCCGCCCGCTGTGGCTCGGAGTGTCTCCCGCACCCGATCCATCGCGCCAATGGCGCGTCCCACCCAAGAAAATAGTCATTGCTCCCGCACTTCCTTCCGTGTCCCGTCAGTCCCGCAGAGATCCCGCAGTTGTCCCGTCGTGGAAATCTCACGCTGCGTCGCAGTCCTGCGACTTCCACGACACTCAATGTCGCGGTTCCTGAGAGAATGGTCAATGAGTCATCGCCTGTAGGACGATGGTCGTACGACGGGGTACGACCTGCGTGCCAATGGTGCGGGTTTCCGTCACGCTCCGCGGTCACACGCGGGCGCGTCGTGGAAACCGGCGGGATTCGACTCAGATCCAGTCGCTGGACCTGCTCGACCCACGTCCGACGACCAGTGGCAGAATTCGACCGTGCGACCGCGCTGAGTGGACGAACCGGGGCGAATCAGTCGTTGTCGAGCTTGTCGACGATGAAGTGGGCGGCGTCGGCCAACTTGCCCTTCACGCCGCCCTCTTCCGCGATCGCTTCCAGGCGGGCGTCGACCACGCCCAGGCGGGCGCGCTCCTCCTCGACCACGGAGATCGTGCCGTCGTGATCGAGATCGAACGCCTCGAGTTCGGCCTCATCGGGAATGTGCGGTTCGTCGGATCCAGGCTCGTGTGCAACACCCATGGCCTCTGTCTACACCGCGGCACCATCGCCGTGCCACGGAATCGGTTGTTCGCGAGCACGTGGTGGTTCGGCCGATCACCTCGTGGTGAACCGCCAGAACGTGCTCGCGTTGGCGTTGGTGGTGCCACCGGCGTTCGTCGCACGGATCTGCCAGTAGTAGGTGCGCTTGGACTGCAGGCCGTTGAGCGTGAACGACTGCACGTTGCCGAGATTCGTCCAGGTGGCGTCGCACGCGTTGTTGTTCACCGTGTCGAGGCACAACTGGTACCCGGTCGCGTTGGCGGAGGCGTTCCACTTGAGTGTGAGTGATGTGCGCTGCCCCGTCGTGCCGTTCGAAGGACTCGTCTTGTTGAAGGCACCCGGCGCGGCCGACGTGGGCGGCGGCGGGGGCGGCGGCGCCGTCGTGGTGGTGGACGCGAAGAGCAGTCGATTCGGTGAACCGGTGCCAGGGTTCGTCACCACGCCCGGCGTCGCGTTGGCGGCGAGCGCTCTCGCCGCCGAGGCGGGTGTGAGCGACGGTGTCGCACTCTTCATCAGTGCGACCACACCGGCGACGTGCGGAGCGGCCATCGACGTACCCGACTTCACCGCGGTGGCGGTGTCGGAGGTGACGCCGGCCGAGGTGACCGCGGTGCCGGGAGCGAAGATGTCGAGGCAGGTGCCGAAGTTGGAGTACGTGGCGCGTGAATCGTCGGAGGCAATGGCACCCACCGTGATGGCACCCACGACGCGGGCCGGCGACGTGGCGCAGGCGTCGACGTTCGAGTTGCCGGCCGCGACCACGACCGGCACACCCGAGTCGATGACGCGTTGGACGGCGACGTCGACGGTGAACGACGAGCCGCCACCGAGGCTCATGTTCACCACGGCCGGGGCACCGGCGTTGAACGTGAGCACCCAGTCGAGTCCGGCGATGATGGCCGACAGCGATCCGGAGCCAAGGCAGTCGAGCACCCGGATCGGCACGATCGACGCGGCCTTGGCCACGCCGTACGTCGTGCCCGCGATGGTGGCAGCGACGTGGGTGCCATGGCCGTTGCAGTCCTCGGTGCCGCCCCCGTCCTCGATGAGGGTGTAGCCCGGCAGCACTCGGCCGGCGAGTTCGCGGTGCGTGGACCGGACGCCGGTGTCGATGACGTAGACCTTCACCCCGGCGCCCGCCGACGACGGGTACGAGTACGTGCCCGACAACGGCAGCGTGCGCTGGTCGATGCGGTCGAGTCCCCAGTCGGCACCCGACTGGTCCACCGATGCCTGCATCGTGACGTCGGGCTCGATGGTCGCCACGTTGGGGTCGGCGGCGAGCGCAGCGACTTCGTCGGCGGTGAGATCGACCGCCATGCCCGACACGGCGTGGTGGTACACGTCGCGGACCCGCCAACCCTTCGAACGCGCCTCCCCCGCTTCCTTGTCGGGAACCGAGCCGGCGCGGAACGTGACGACGTACCGAGCGGTGGTGCGGGGGGCTGCCTGGAGGGAGGAGACGGAGGAGACGGTGGCGATCGAAGCGGTGAACAACGAGGCACACAGAATCGGGAGCATTCTGCGGAGCATGGGGGTCAGTTGACAGGACAAACGAATTGTCATCAATCCAAAACATGTCAAACTCTGAGTAAGTTTCCCGCCACTGTGCGTGTTCATCCTTGAGGATTAAGCCCTCCGACGGATGATTTCCGTGGCGAACGCACCACGGTACGTGTCGGCACTGTACGAAGGGGCAGCGGGGCATTGGACTCGTGACGCGCACCCGCGCGCGGCATACGGTCGCGCCATGGCCATGAACTGCAAGCCCATCCCCACGCTCGACGAGCGGATCAACGACATCCGCATGCGCACGGCCGAGATCGTGAACACCGACATCATCCCCAACGAGGGTCGGTTGTGGGCCGAACGACGCGAGGGCGAGAGCTTCTCCGAGCGCACCGCGGTGCTCGAACTGCGCGCCGAGATCAAGGAGAAGGTGAAGAAGGCCGGGCTGTGGGCGCCGCACCTGCCGAAGGAGTACGGCGGCATGGGACTCGACTTCCTGGCGCACGCGTACATGAACGAGGTGCTCGCCTACGCCATCGGCGCGGCTTCATTGTTCGGCGTCGTCGCTCCGAACTCCGGCAATCAGAGCATCCTGGTGAAGTACGGCACCGAGGAGCAGAAGCAGCAGTGGCTGCTGCCGCTCATCGACGGCACGATGGAGAGCGGCTTCTCGATGACCGAGCCGGCGAACCCCGGCAGCGATCCCCGCTCCATCACCACCTCGGCCGTCATCGATGGCGACGACTTCGTCATCAACGGCCACAAGTGGTTCACGTCGAACGGCATCGACGCCGACTTCTTCATCGTGATGTGCCGCGTGCAGGACAAGGATTCCACTGATCCTCGCTCGGGGCCGATGGTGCAGATCATCGTGCCCACTGCCACCAGGGGCGTCAACATCGTGCGCGGCATCGGAGTGTGGGGCCGCAAGGAGAGCGACCACTGCGAGGTGAAGTACGAGAACGTGCGCGTGCCGGTGAAGAACGCGCTCGGCCGCGTGGGCGAAGGCCACCAGGCGGCGCAGGACCGTCTGGGCGCGGGCCGCATCTTCCACTGCATGAACAGCATCGGCCAGATGTGGCGTGCGTTCGACCTGATGGTGGATCGGGCCGCGAAGCGTGAAGTGCACGGCGGCGTCCTGGCCGACAAGCAGTTCACCCAGGGCGCCATCGCCGACAGCTACATCGACATCCAGACGGCACGGCTGTTCACCATCCACGCTGCGGAGAAGATCGACCAGGGTCTGCAGGCGGCACGCACCGACATCTCGGCCATCAAGATCTACGTGCCGGCCGCGTACACACGAGTGGTCGACCGCGCCATCCAGATCTGGGGTGCCGCCGGCGTCAGCAACGACCTGCCGCTGTGGGGCATGTACCAGGGTGCCCGCACGCTGCGCATCGCCGACGGTCCCGACGAAGTGCACAAGATCCTCATCGCCAAGAACGTGCTCGGCCAGTACGCCAAGGGCGAGGGCTGGGACTTCGGCAACTGACCTTTCCCTGGCGCGCCCTTCGGGTGCAGGGTCAGGAGCTGAGGGCGGCCTTCACCTTGTTGGCGATGGCGGCGCCATCGGCGGTGGCACCGGCCTTGGCACGCACGGCCGACACGACCTTGCCCATCGCCTTCATACCGGTGGCGCCATCGGCCGCCGCAGCGGCGATCTCCGCGGCGATGATGTCATCGAGTTCCGCTTCGCTGAGCGCCGCCGGAAGGTAGGCCTCGAGCACCGCTGCCTCGGCACGTTCGCGTTCGGTCTTCTCCGGGCGACCGGCCGTGACGAAGGCCTCGGCGGTCTCGTGATGCTTGCGCACTTCCACGGCGAGCACTGCGAGCACCTCGGCATCGGAGAGCACCACTTGCTCGGCACCAGCGGTTTCGGCGACCGCCACCTCCGACAATGCCTGACGCAGCGCCGACAACGCGACCTCGTCGCGCGACCGCATCGCATCGGTGAGGGCTGCTTGCATTCGCTCCTTGACGGTGAGGCTCATGCCGCCAAGGGTACGGGGCCGGGTCGGTTCCGGGCAGAATGAATTCCATGTTGGGCGCGGTGGGCGATCTGGTCGAGGACGTGGTGGTCCACCTGCTCGAGTCGGTGAATGCCGCCAGCGACACCCGCTCGGTCGTCAGTCGTCGCCGAGGTGGCAGCGCTGCCAACGTCGTGGAAGCGGCGTGCCTGGAGCGGGCGCGCGCCCGGTTCATCGGCCAGGTCGGCAACGACGCGACCGGGCGATGGCTCACCGAACAGCTCGAGGAGGTGGGCGCCGATGTCGCGGTGCGGTGGATGGGGCGTTCCGGCACGATCATCGTGCTCGTCGACCCGTCGGGCGAACGCACGATGCTGGCCGATCGTGCCACCTGCATCGAGCTCCGCGACCCCGACCCCATCTGGCTCGACGGACTCCTCACACTGCACATCCCCTACTACTCGCTGGTGGGCGAGCCACTGGCCACCACGACGGCCACCCTGGCGCGCTGGGCCAACGAACGCGGCATCCGCGTCTCGGTCGATGCGTCGTCGGCGGCGCTGTTGCAGCACGACGGCGCCGAACAGGCACTGGCTCGCATCGCCGGTCTGGGCCCGCACGTGGTGCTGGCCAACGAACTGGAGGCCGAGGTGCTCGGGCCGGGTCTGCACCCCGATCGGCTCGGCGGCGCGGTGGTCGTGGTGAAGCACGGCGCCCAGCCCGCCGTGGTGATGCAGCCCGGCCTGGCACCGGTGGAAGTACCGGCACTCGTGGTGCCGGGTGTGCGCGACACCACCGGCGCGGGCGATGCCTTCGCCGCCGGCTTCCTCATCGCGGTCGCCGACGGTGCCGACCCTGTGGCGGCCGCTGTGCATGGCCACGAGGTCGCCGCGGCTGCGGTGCAGCGCGCGTCGGTGCGTGCCGACTGACGACGCGGCTGTAACGACGCTGCTCTAACGACGCTGCGAGGTGAACGCCAGCACTGCGCCGGTACAGGTCGAGACGAGCACCACCACCATGCCGACACTGGTGACCACGTGCGGCGTGAAGTCGGTGGAGCCCACGTTGCCGCTGGCGATGCCGAAGGGCAGGTCGCCCACCTCCGCCCACGACGAGGCCCACAGCCACACCGACACCGACACCGACCCGAGCGCCATGCCCACGCCCCACCGAGTGCCGGCGATGAACCCCACCAGGCCGCCCACCAGCAGGAGGAAGAGCACGAGGAGGCGGAGGTAGGTGGTGATGGGCGGTTGCGACGCGTGGTCGATGTCGAGCGTCAGACGGAAGAACGCCTTCCAGAACTGCACCGCCCCCACCGCCTGGTCGGACGAGAAGTTGTCGGCCAGTGCGCCGCTCTGTTGGGGCAGCAGCGACCCGATGACCACGGCGAGCGTGCCCAACACACCGGCGGCGCCCACGGCCGGATGGATGCGAGCGCGACGGTCGAGCGCACCGACCACCGACACGCCGGCGATCAGCGCCCCGAGCACCGCCGTCGCGATGCTCAGCCAGAAGCCGACTTCGAGTGTGGTGGTGAGTTGATAGGTGATGCCGCCTTCGGCCAGACCACGCTTCAACGTGTCGAGCACGGCCACGTCCTGCGATGCGGTGAACGCGGCGAACCCGGCGAGTGCGAGACCGGTTCCACCGGCGAGCCCCACGCCGATGCGACGCCCGGTGGCCCCGATGGCGGCGCCCGCCACCAGCAGGACCGACGCGATGATGCACGCGACCAACGAGTTCGACGACAGGTCGTTCATCGTGAGCGACAACGCATCGTTGACGTCGCCACTGACCCGATAGCTGATCTGATCGAGCACGGCAGCCAGGATCGTCACCGCCCCGGTGAGCACCGCGAGGATGAGCAGGGGCGTGAGCCCGAACGGCTGTGCATCCTCCACTGCCGGTACCTCGGCGGTGACGGGACCCTGTGCCTGCGTGGGCAGCACATCAGTGGGCGGAGTGATGACCTGCAGACTGCCGGTGGTGTCGTACTGCTCGAAGTCGAACACCGTGGGGTCGAGTGGCGCGGGCTCCACCACCGTCGGCGGCGTGGGCGCCGAGGAATTCGTGGGGGCGGGAGGTGGCGCGAACGACGGTGGCGGCAGGAACGCTCCCGCTGCGGGCACCGCTTCGGTGGGAAGGTCGCTGATGTCGCCGAGCGGTACTCCCGTGAGCGACGCGCCACACGACGAGCAGAACTTCTGGCCAGTCTGGGCACCGACCCCGCACGACGGACAGAACATCTCGACCCCCTTCACACTGACGACGCGCAGCCTACGACACCCGTGCCCGTCGAGTTCATCGGTCAGGTCAGCTCGTCGGTGCGCCAGGGCGTCGAGGGTGACACGGACTGCGCGTACCGCTCTGCCATACGAGCGAGCAGGTAGTCCTCGAACTGTCCGGCGGGAAGTGCCGGTGCGTAGAGGTGCCCCTGCTGCCTGACGCAGCCGAGCGCGATGAGCGCGTCGGCCTGCGCGCCCGTCTCCACACCATCTGCGGTGACGGCCAGGCCGATCTCGCGTACGAGGGCGATGATGGAGCGGACGATGGCACGGTCGTGCGGGTGGGCGCCGATCGTGTCGACGGCGAGCCGATCGATGCGCACCTCGTCGAGCGGCAACTTGCGCAGCAGGCTGAGCGACGACACACCGCGCGCGAAGTCGTCGAGACAGACCCGTCCACCGCGACCACGGAACGCCGCCAGGTTCGCGGCGGCACTGCCCAGGTCGCCGGTGACGGCGCTCTCGTGCACGTCGACCGTCATGATGCTCGGGTCCAGCCCTTGCAGCATGGTCTCGATGGCGTCGTCCTGCCATCGGTGCTCGGCCTTCTCGGAGGCGAGGTTGATGCGGAAGCGGAAGTCGTCGGGCAGGCCCAGCATGGCCAGACGGCGCATGTGCGCGCGAGCGCTGTTGATGACGCGCTCGGTGATCCGATCGAGCAGCGCGGCCGACTGGGCGACCGTCAGGAACTCCTGCGCCGGAACGACGAGTCCGTCGCGGCGGACCCACCGGGCGAGCAGTTCGGCTCCGACGATGTGGCCGGTCGACGCGTCGATCTCGGGCTGGAAGAAGGCGACGATCTCACCGTCGTCGATGCCGCGACGCAGTGCCTGCTCGCCCTCCAGGCGGGACAACAGATCGGCGGCCATCGACACGTCGAACAGCTCCACGCGGTTCCTACCACCGGCCTTGGCGCGGTACAGCGCGGCGTTGGCGTGGCGCAGCAACTCACTGGCCGACGGGCCGTGCATCGGGGCCGCGGCCACGCCGATGCTGACCGACGACGGCATCTCGCGACCCTCGGCGTACACCGGTTGCGCGAGCACGCCGACCAAACGGTTGGCCACTGCGGCGGCACGCGCCATGTCGAGCCCGGGCATGACCACCACGAACTCGTCACCGCCCATGCGACCGGCCACCGAACCCGGCTCGAGGCTGCGCATCAGCCGGTCGGCGATGATGCTGATGAACCGGTCACCACCGCGGTGACCGAGCGCGTCGTTGACCGCCTTGAAGCGATCAAGGTCGCAGAACAACAGGCCGACCGGATGCTCGTCGCTGGCGACGCTCATCACCTGTTCCAACAGCTCCAGCGTGCCACGGCGGTTGAGCAGCCCCGTGAGCGGATCGTGCGTGGCCTGGTGGGCCAGCCGCTTGTTCGTGGCCGCGAGTTGTGCGTTCACGCCCGTGAGCTCACCGCGCTCGTGCGCGAGGTCGCGCAGCAGTCGATCACTTCGCCATTGCAGGCGAATGGCCTCGATGCTGTTGCGGCTGACGACGTGGTGGAGGATCAGCAGACCGATCCCGAAGCAGACGGCCAGGGCGCCCAACCCGCGCAGGCGATCGTCGGTCGCGGTGGAGAGGGAGAGCGAGCACAGCGCCACCAACGGCACCACGAACGACACGTACATGTCGCGTCGACCCGCGGTCACGATGCACCCGAGCGCGCTCGCGGTGGCCGGGAAGAGGGTGAACAACAGCACCACTTCGGTGCTCGTCGAGTCGGGCAGCCACGGGCACATGCCGAACACCACACCGATCGAGAAGAACGACACGCCGATGAGCACTCGCGTGGCCTTCGTGGTGGAGCTGGTCTCGTGGCGCATGTAGTAGCGGTAGAGCGCGAACAGGGTGACGGCGGTGGAGACCACCGACGCGATGACCCAGTAGCCGAGGCGGGTGCCGTCCACATCGGATCGCAGGAGCGCACTGACCAGCAGCGTGAACGGCAGCAGCATGAACGGTGCTGGTGCGAGGTTCGTTGTCACCATCGCCAACGCGCGCTCGCGGACGAAGACGCTGGTGGCTTCTTCCACCGGTTGCATCGCCGCGTCCGGCATCTGGTCGATCCTCCTCGAGCGCTCGCGCGCATCTCGCGCGGGTCGTGCTTCTTCTTCGGCACGTCGTGCGACGAACTTGACGTGATCGTGACGCTCATCTGCGTGTTGACTGGGTGCATGCGCGGCCGTTTCGCCCCGTCACCGACCGGATCACTGCACCTCGGCAACCTGCGCACCGCATTGGTGAGCTGGTTGCAGGTGCGCGCGGAGGGTGGCGAGTGGTTGGTGCGCATGGAGGATCTCGACCGGGTCACGTCGTCGCCGGTACACGAGCGCGATCAGCTGGCCTCATTGGCGGCGCTGGGGATGCACCCGGATGAGCCGGTGGTGCGTCAGAGTGAGCGCTTCCCGCTGCACCACGACGCCATCGGCACGCTGCGCGCGCAGGGACGGGTGTACGAGTGCTTCTGCACTCGACGGGAGATCCGCGACGCTGCGCAGGCGCCGCACGGCGACCTGCCCGAGGGGGCGTACCCCGGCACCTGCCGCCAGCTCACGGAGGGGCAACGAGCCGAGCACCGGCGCGATGGACGCCGCCCCGCGTTGCGGCTGCGCACCGACGGCGAGCGGTTCACCGTGCACGACCTGGTGGCCGGCACGTTCGACGGCGGCGTGGACGACGTGGTGCTGCAACGCGCCGACGGCGTGCCCGCGTACAACCTGGCCGTCGTGGTCGACGACGGGTTGCAGGGCATCACCCACGTGGTGCGCGGCGACGACCTGCTGTCGAGCACGCCCCGTCAACGACTGCTGCAGGAACTGCTCGGCCTCCCCGAACCGCAGTACGCACACGTGCCCCTGGTGCTGGCACCCGACGGCACTCGACTCGCCAAGCGCCACGGCGCGGTCACGCTCGCCGACCTCGCCGCACGAGGCGTGGGCGCGCATCAGG
Source organism: Actinomycetota bacterium (assembly GCA_016213625.1). Classification (GTDB taxonomy): domain Bacteria; phylum Actinomycetota; class Acidimicrobiia; order Acidimicrobiales; family Ilumatobacteraceae; genus UBA668. Next base: position 76,500 of record JACQZZ010000040.1, on the reverse strand, counting down.
TGCTCGCGCGGCTGGGCGCGAGCCTCGGTCTGTGTGCCGCCGACGAGCCGGTGAGCGCCGACGACCTGGTGCCCAGGTTCCGCATCGACTCGGTGCCGCACGAGCCGTGGTGGCTCGCGTCCGACCAACTCTGACACGATCGCGGCAATGGCACCGTACGACGACCTGCAACAGATCCTGGGCTACCAGGGCGCCGCCGACCCTCGCCAAGGACTCCGCGAAGTCGGCAACGAGGTGTACGCCGTCCCCTTCTGGACGCCGGACTACTGCAGCACCATCATCCGCGCCGCCGAAGCCGTCGGCGCCTTCGAACCGCAGCCCGAAGATCCGGTGCCCGGCCACGAGGTGTCGTTGGCCATCATCAGCCCGCGCCTGTTCGAAGCTGTGGAGGTGGACCTCGGTGTGCGCATCTGGCCGCAGCTGCAGACGGTGTGGCCGTACATCGACTACCACGGCCTGCGCGACGTCTTCGTCATCAAGTACGCGATGGGTCAGCAGGAGCACCTGCGCATGCACCACGACGTGGCCCAGGTCTCGGCGTCGGCGAAGTTGAACGACGGCTACGAGGGGGCCGTGCTCGACTTCCCCCGCCAGGGCGTCACCAACGATTCGCTGGCCATCGGGGAGCTGGTGGTGTGGCCATCGCTGGTCACTCATCCGCACCAGGCGACGCCGCTGCGCAGCGGTGTGAAGTACGGGTTGACGATCTGGTTCGAGCTGCCCAGCTTCTGAGTGTTTTCGTCGCTAATCTGAGGGTGATCGCCATCGCTCACCGGGGACCCCCACCACCGATGAACACCCTACATTCTCGCATTTCCGTGCTGTGCCTGCCCCTCGCCCTCGCGGCGTTGGCCTCGGCATGCTCGTCCACGTCGAACGCCGACTCGGCCAGCACGCCCGCACCGACCACCGCCACCGTGGCCACCACCACCACGTCGGCGCCCAGCACCACGCTCGCCCCCACCACCACCGAGGCGCCCACCACCACGGCAGCGCCCACCACCACCGCCGTTCCCACCACCACGTTGCCCCCCAACGTGGAGATCGTCGGGGCCTTCGGCATTCCGGTGGTGCCCGTGGGCGGCAACAGCGGGCCCGACACCCAGGTCGTGCAGTTGCGGCTCGAACAGCTCGGCTTCTGGACCGGTGGCGCCGATGGTCAGTACGGCTTCGCCACCACCCAGGCGGTCATGGCGTTCCAGAAGTACATGGGTCTCGAGGCAACCGGCAAGGTGAACCCCGACACGGCGGCGTACCTGCAGAACTTCACCGAGCGGGCGCACGGCCTGTCCGACAGCGGCACGTTGGTCGAGGTCGACAAGCGGCGTCAGCTGCTGTTCCTGGTGGTGAACGGCAAGACCGTGTGGACCCTGAACACGTCCACCGGCAGCGGCATCGCGTACGAAGCGGTCAACAAGAACGACCCCACCAAGATCGAGAAGGGCGACGCCGTCACCCCCAACGGTCTGTGGAAGGTGAACCGCGAGCGGCCCGAGGGCTGGTGGGAAGGCGACCTCGGCAAGATCTATCGGCCGAAGTACTTCCGCGGCGGCGTGGCCATCCACGGGATGACCAGCGTGCCCAACTACCCGGCATCGCACGGCTGTGTGCGTGTCAGCACGCAGGCGATGGATTTCATCTGGGACTCCGGCATGGTGCCCATGGGCACCCCGGTCTGGGTGCACGAGTAGTCACGTGCTGCCTCACCTCGGTGTGCTCCGTCCTTGGACCGACCCCGAGGTCGTGTCCATCGGGCGTCTGCCCATGCACGTCCCGCTGCCGCTGAACCCCGACGCGCGCAAGTCGCTCGACGGCCAGTGGTCGTTCCGCCTGTACCCCACGCCCGACGACGTGCCGTCCTCGGCGGTCACCGGCCCGACTCCCGCCACTGGTCGCACGGTGGCGGTGCCCGGCAACTGGACCGTGCAGGACACCGGCGATCTCCCGCACTACACCAACGTGCAGATGCCGTTCCCGGGTCCGCCTCCGGCGCTGCCGCCGAAGAACCCCACCGGTGTGTACCGACGTTCGTTCACCACTGGCCGCGGGTGGAAGCGGCACCGCGTGGTGCTGCACCTCGGCGGCGCCGAGAGCGTGCACGCCGTGTACCTCAACGGCTCGTTCGTCGGGTACGGCACCGACAGCCGGCTGCCCTCCGAGTACGACATCACCGAGCTGCTCGTGTCGGGCACCAACCACCTGGCGGTCGTCGTCATCCGCTACAGCGCCCACAGCTACGTGGAAGACCAGGACCAGTGGTGGATGGCCGGCCTGCACCGCAGCGTGTGGATCGAGGCGCGCACGCCGGTCAGCATCGCCGACGTCGCATGTGTGGCCGACCTGCAGGTGGCCACCGGCACCGGCGTGCTCACGGTCGCCACCTCGGTGGGGTTCAGCACACCTCCGGCGCGCGGCTACCAGGTGCGCGCCACGCTGACGTCGCCCACCGGCGTGCGCGTGGGCAAGTCCGTGCTGCAGAAGGTGCCGCACGCACACGAGATCCCCTATGTGTTCGAGGGCTTCGTCGCCCGCCACGAGTTCACCGTGCCGAAGGTGAAGGCGTGGTCCGCCGAGTCGCCGTCGCGCTACCGGGTCGATCTCGAGCTGCTGTCACCTGAGGGTCACGTGGTCGAAGCCACGCATCAGCTCGTCGGGTTCCGCCATGTCGAGGTGCGAGATCGGCAGCTGTTGGTGAACGGCCAGCCGGTGTGGATCTTCGGCGTCAACCGCCACGATCATCACCCCGAGCGCGGCAAGGCGGTCACCGAGGCCGACATGCGCGCCGACCTGCTCACGATGCGACGGCACAACATCACCGCCGTACGCACCTCGCACTACCCGAACGACTCGGTGTTCTACGACCTGTGCGACGAGTTGGGCATGTACGTCATCGACGAGGCCAACATCGAGAGCCACGCGTACAACACCAGCCTGTGCAACGACGCCCGCTGGCGCAGTACGTGGCTGCAGCGCGGCGCGCGCATGGTGCAGCGCGACCGCAACCACCCCAGCATCATCGTGTGGAGTCTCGGCAACGAGAGCGGCTACGGCACCAACCACGACGGTCTGGCCGGGTGGATCCGCAGCGACGACCCCACCCGCCCGCTGCACTACGAAGGTGCGGTGTTCCACGACGGCTGGGTCGACGGCGGGCTGCCGGCCACCGACCTGGTGTGCCCGATGTACGCCCCCATCGACGCCATCCGCTTCTACGGCGAATCGGGCAAGGGCACCCGCCCGCTCATCCTGTGCGAGTACAGCCACGCGATGGGCAACAGCAACGGATCGCTGGCCGATTACTGGCAGGTCATCACCACCACGCCCGGTCTGCAGGGCGGGTTCATCTGGGAGTGGAAGGACCACGGCATCCGACAGGTGCTGCCCGACGGCACCGTGCGCCTCGCCTACGGCGGCCAGTTCGGCGACACGCCCAACGACTGCAACTTCGTGGCCGACGGGCTGGTGGGCAGCTACGGCGAGCCGCATCCGGCGATGCGCGAGGTGGCGTGGGTGTACCGCCCCGTCACCGTCGTCGCCGGCCGCCGCAAGGGCACCGTGCGCGTCGCCAACCGTCAGTCCTTCACGGGTCTCGACTGGTTGAAGGCCGAGTGGGAGCTGTCGGTCGATGGCACCGTCGCCCGTCGAGGCACGCTCGCCGTGCCGAAGGTGGCGCCACACGCATCGGCCGACCTGCCGCTGCCGTGCCCCGTGCCCGACGGCTCGGGCGAGGTGCACCTCACCGTGCGCTGGTTCACCAAGGCCGACACCGACTGGGCGCCGAAGGGCCACCTCGTCGCCTGGGATCAGGTGCAGCTGCGTGCCCGGGCTCGATCATGGGCGGCGGCAGCCTCATCCAGCGGCGCGCCGGCGGCCATCGATCGGCTGTTGGTCAGCCCGGTCGAGCTGTCGCTGTTCCGCGCCGCCACCGACAACGACGGCTTCAAGCTGATGCCCGAACTGCGCGAACGCATTCGCGTCGGGGGCACCGCGCTCACCGCATGGCTCGAGGCGGGCCTCGACCGTCTGCCCGCCGAGGAACTCGTGCGGCACACCTGTGATCGTCGCGAGATCGACGGCGGCATCGAGTACCACCACACCGTCGTCGTGCCCGAGGCCCTGGCCGATCTGCCGCGCATCGGCGTGTCGTTCGCGCTCCCCGGCCGGTTCAGTCAGGTGCGCTGGTTCGGCAACGGCCCGCACGAGAACTACCCCGACCGCAAGAGCGGCGCGATGCTCGGCACCTGGCAGCAGGCGCCCGACCAGCCGCCGTACCTGGTGCCCCAGGAGTTCGGCCTGCGCACCGACTGCCGGTGGTTCGAGCTGGTGGATCCGTCGAAGGGTGAGTCGCTGCGCGTCGACGTGCTGCAGCCCGCCGCGCTGCACTGTTCGGCCACGCACTTCACCGCGGGCGACCTGTACGCGGCCTCCACCGAGACCGAGCTGCGGCCACGCAAGGAACTGGTGGTGCACCTCGACGTGGCGCACCGTGGCCTGGGCACCGCGAGCTGCGGCCCCGACGTGTTGCCCCCATACCGCATCGCCGCCGGCACCTACCGCTTCGCCTACCGCCTCAGCCTCACCACGTAAGGGCAGCGCCGCGTGGCAAGCTGACCCGCGTGCGGCAGGTTGGGATCAGCGGAAGCGATGACGAGGCGACCTTGAGGTGACAACGCACGATCGGGACACCGGTGAGGTCGGCACGACCAGCCTTCTCCTCGCAGCGGCATGGCGCGTGGTTCGAGTGCCGGCAACGCTCATCGTGGAGTTCTTGACCGGCGGCGTCGGGGCTCGGGACCTCGACCGTGATCTTCCACGCAAGCGGCTCTTCGGTTGGGTGCTTCGGCCCTCCGAGTGTGCGGAGTTCCGTCGTCGTGCCCTCGCCGCTGATGCATGGCCAGCTGGCGTCTCGGGATGGTTTCGGGTTGGCGGAACCCCAGACCAGCCTGTGCTCATTGCGCGTACCGGCTGGACCGTCGCTCCCATCACAGCCGAAGCGCCGTACCGACGTGCCTGGTGGACCGTTCAGGTCGTGTCGATCGGGACCACCGGCGAACGAGTCGTGTTGGTCCACCGATAAGGCGACCAGATCGGCAGCTCTGCTCTCGATCTGGGTGCATCCACGCGACCCCGTGGTGGCATGGAAGCACCCAAGAGCTTGATCTGCTCAACCTGTCGCGGCTCGATCACGGCGGACCGTGACCACGGCGCGACGAGTCCAGACGAGAAGGCGAGCACTTTGCCCGATCTGTGCGCTCCGTGCAAGCGCGATCACAGGACGTGGGAAAGCTCCCCGGGGAGTTCTTAGGACGGTTCTGCGAGTGGCGATCTGGGTCTGATCCGTCTCGGAAGCCGGGGGGACGAATCAGACCGAGAAGCAGTCTTGGGACGATGCAGACCGAGAAGGCGAGGCCCGCGGCCGAGTGTTCGGTGCGCTGGGTCAGTCGTCGGCGGGGGTGGCGCGGCGGACTCGCAGGGCGCGGTCGTCGGCGTTCTTGCAGCGGCCGGTGGCCAGGTCGAACCGCCAGCCGTGCAACGTGCACACCAGCTCGTCGCCCTCGATCTCGCCGAACACGCTGAGGTCGGCCTCGCGGTGCGGGCAGGCGCGCTGCACGATCCAGTCGCCGATGCGTGTGTCTTCCTGGGCCATCGAAGCGTGATCGGGGTCGAGCTTGCGCAGTGCCTCGGCCTCGGTGCGACGCATGCGTTCGACATCGAGTGACTTGAAGAAGTTGTAGACGTACTCGTTGTACTGACCCTTGCGCCACGCGCTGAACCGGCACGACAGGAACAGTGAGTTGCTCCAGTCGTTGGCCCGAGCGGCCACGACGGTCTCGACCAGCTCGCGTTGCACCTTGAACCAGAACCCGTGGTCCTCGCCCTTCCATTCACGGACCTCTCGACGTGGGAAGTCGAGGGCGATGGGGAGGTCGCCGGCGTGGAACACCACCACGTCGCCGATGGCGTCGCACACGGTGGGTGCCATCGCCATGATGGGTTCGAACCACGCCTTCACCGTGGCGAGCAGATCGGGGGTGGGCGCGTGCCAACCCGCCTTCATCTCGTCGAGCCACGGCAGCCAGTCGGCCTGGTACGCCTGCAGGTACTCGCGCTTGTGGGCGAAGATGTCGTCGACCTCGGCCTGCGGCAGCGGATGCGTGATGCGGAACTCGCCGTGGTCGGCTCCGAACTCGATCTCGGTGCCGGGGATGGCCAGGATGCCCAGGTGCCCGGCATCGGTGAGGCGCGTCATGAAGCTGATCTGATCGGGGAAGATGCTCAGCTCGTCGCCATCGATGATGTTGAACTGGAAGAGCTCGGGGTCCAAGAACGCGGGAGGACCCGCGCTGGGCACGACCGCGCGACCGCCGATGGTCTCGACGTAGCGCATGGCGCGGGCGAACTGACTGTCGACCTTGGCGTCGACCAGTTCGCGCATGCGCTCGGGGGTCTCCTGGTACACCATCGGGTACCAGATGGCCCCTGAGTACTGCAGCCAGTGCAGGTCGACCGCGCCGTGGTTGCGCAGCGCCAGCAGATCATTGGTGCGGCAGTCGTTCTGGTTCACCAGTCGACCGGTGCCGTCGCTGATGACGATGGCCGAGTCGCCGCCAGGGCCGTCGGTGATGCTGGTCTCGACGTGGATGGCCACCTTCAGGTTCGGCCCCAGCGCCTTCTCCTCACCGTCGACCGTACGGACGATGTTGTAGAAGCCGAGACCGCGCAGGATGCGCTCGAGTTCCCGCGTGGGGTACCCGGGGATGAGCACCGTGGTGTCCTTGTTCATCCGCTCGGTGAGGAACTCCTCGTCGAGGTGATCCGCGTGGATGTGCGAGATGTACAGGTACGTGGGATTGCAGATCCGCTCCATCAGCTCCGGTGAGAGCTGGTCGTTGCGGGGGAACACGAACCAGGATCCGTGGAACTGCGGAAGGAACCAGGGATCGCAGGCGATGGACCCGTCGACGGTGTCGACGAGGATGCCCGCGTGGCCGATCGAGGTGGCACGCATGAGCTGAGGTTATCCAGCGTCCCCGAGCGCGGCCCAGGGGCAGAGGTCACTTCACGATGAGGGTGACGGCGAGGCTCAGGCGACGGGCGGGTCGGTGTACTGCTGACCGGCGCGCGACACGTGCTCGGTCCAGGTGCTGCCGTCCCAGTAACGCAGCTCGAAGCGACCGGCCGGGTCGGCGTACCAACCGGCGGGCACGGCCGGCGCGGCAGCAGCGGCGGGCTGATAGGTCGCGGCGGCGGGCTGGTAGGTCTGCGCCGGCTGATAGGTGGCGGCGGGCGTGGGATCCACGATGGGCGCCATCGCGGCCGGTGCGGCCTGCTCGGGAGCGACACCCCAACCGGCGGGCTCGGCCACCGGAGCGGGCTCGGGGGTGCTCACCGGCACGGGCGTGAGCACCGGAGCGAACGTCGACTCGGGCTGCGGCTCGGGCGTGGCGGCCGGTGCCGCTTCGACGACGGCCGGCTCGGCGGCTGCCGCTGCGGTGCCCGAGGCGTCGCGAGAGAGGAACGCGGTGACGTCGCCACCGGTGGGAACGATGCTGACCACCGACCAACCCTCGGCCGACTTCTCGGTGAGCTTGGCGGCAAGTGCGGCGGGGTCGTAGGACGATGCACTGACGGAGGCGAATTCCTGCATGCCGCGAAGAGTAGCGCGCCCGACGAGGGTGGTGGCAGGGGCGATGGTCCTGCTGCTTCAGCGGAGCTTCAGGCAGGCAACACGAGTTGGTGCACGTCGGCGTCGTTCGGTGGGCCGTCGTACACCATCGCGCCGTCGCGCAGCGCCAGGAGTCGACCCACGCGACCGACGAACGCGAGCTCGTGTGTGGCCACCAACAGGGTGGCTCCCGCCGCGGCCGACTCGTCGAGCAACGCCAGCAACGCCTCCTTGCCGTTGGCGTCGAGTCCGACGAACGGTTCGTCGACCAGCAGGACGTCGAACGGTCGCACCATGCCGAGCGCGATGGCGGCCTTCTGCCGCAGACCACGGCTGAAGGTGGTGGGGATGTCGTCGCGACGAGCGCTGAGCTGCAGCCGCTCGAGCAGTTCCTCGGACTTGGGCTGCCAGTGGCCCACACCGTGCAGACGGCCGACGTACTCCAGGTGCTCCCACAACGAGAGGTCGTCGTAGAAGGTGGGGGTGTCGCTGAGCCAGCTGAGCGAGCGACGGGCCTCGACCGAACCGGAGCGATGACCCATGATGCGCGCCTCGCCACTGCTGGGGTCGAGCAGGCCCGCCGCCATGCGCAACAGCGTGGTCTTGCCGCTGCCGTTGTGGCCCACGAGCGCGACGTGCTGGCCTTCGGGCACCTCCAGGTCGAGCGGCTCGAGCGCGGGGCGGTCGCCGTAGTCCTTGGCGAGTTGGTGGGTGCTGAGGGCGGCGGTCATGCCGAACTCCTTTGCTGGGCCGTGTACGACCGGCCTTCGTCCATGAACGCGCGGATGCGCTGGTGCACTCGGTCGCGCACCTTCACCCAATAGATGATGAAGGCGATCACCAGCGCTACACCGACGGCGCTGCGAATGGCTGCGCCGGTGGCCGACTCGCCGCCGCGCCATGCCGCACGCGGCAGCAGCACGGTGACCGTGGTGATGGTGCTGACCACGATGGGCCAGGCCAACCTGATGGCAGTGGTGAAGCCCGCCATCTCGGGTGGCATGAACGCCTGCTGGCTGTTCGACGCGGGGTTGGGCGCATCGCGCACGATGCTGACGACACCACCCATCGCCGCGCCGATGACGGTGGGGATGGCGATCACGGCGACGGGCACGATGGCGTCGGAGTTGCCGCCGAGCGTGATGACGGCCGCAACGCCCGCGATGAGCGCGAACGGCAGCAGGGCCACGATGGGGGCCGCGAGATGGCGAGCCATCAGCTCGCCACGCTCCACCGGCAGGGCGTCGGCGCGGTCGGCTTGGTCGACCTCCTGCGACAGGGGCTCCATCACCTCCAGCCCGAGCACGAAACCGAGCAGGGCGGTGCCCAGGAACGCCGGCGTGGTGCCGCGCACCACCGAGGCCTGCAACACGCCCATGGCCCCGGCGATGGCGGCCATGCGCAGCAGACGCGACACGGGGAACCGCAGCAGCCCGTGCCACCCGCGGCGCCAGACGGTGGCGGTGAATCCGGAACCGCTCTTGGCGACGGGCAACCGCACGTACGGGCGACGACGTGCGTGCTCCTGGTTGAGCTGCCGACGCAGGAGGATGACGGTGCGCAGGTCCTGCATGGTGACGGCGAACCGCAGTTGCGCCACGAGCGCGCTGCGCCGAGCCAGCGCATCGAGCGAGAGCCGACCGAGGAGCACGAACCCCACGACCACGCCGATCAGCGTGAGGGCCACGGCGACGAGGTCGGTGGTCTGCTGGCGCCAGCCCCACAGGGCCAGGCTGCCGAACGACGTGAACGGCCCGGGCACGTGCCACGCCACCGCGGCGAACTGCCAGGCCAGCGCGCCCAACCCCAGCAGCGTGGCCAGCCACCGCGGCACGCGCAGAGTGTGCGCGAGCAACGCGGCACCCACCCACACCGCCATCAGCGTGGCGCCATACAGCGCGCCGGCAGCGGCCCACGCCACGAGCGAACCGGGCAGGCGACGCGCGGCCAACTGGCCGACGATGGCACCGAACGCGACACCCATGAACAGGGCGCTGCGCAGCCGTTGTACCGCCGGCCGCATGAGCGCGCGACGGCGGTCGATGGGGGCGAGCATCACATGGGCCACGTCGGCGCCCTCGAGTGCGACCGGGCCGCCCTGCGCACCACCGCGAATGCCGGCCAGAAAGGCGAGTGCGACGAACAGCCCGAGGACGGCGGGACCGTGGCGCAGCACGTCGGCCGCGACGTCGGAGCTGACCGCTTCGTCCTTGATGGAGCTGCTGATCCACAGCACACCGCCGCCGCCGAAGATGCCCAGCAGATAGGCGCGATACGCGGCTTCGAACCAGTCGAGGTTGCCCAGGCGGTGCAGTTGCCGCGTTCGGCGCAACGCCTGCAGTGCATCGAGTCCGGTGCTGGCGGGTTCGACGGGGAGGTCGAGCGTGTCGGTCACCGCGAGTCCTCGGCGGGACCGAGTTCGACCGGACGGTCGGCATCGGCCGACCAACCCGACCAGCTCGCGACGTAGAGCCGAGGCGGCGTGAGCCCGGCCCGCTCCATGGCCAGCAGGTTCATGCACGCGCTGACGCCGGAGCCGCAGTAGGCGATGGTGCTGCCGCCGGTGGCGCCCAGCGACTCGAAGTGCGTGCGCAGTTCGTCGGGAGAACGGAACCTGCCATCAGCGCCGAGCACGCTGGCCCACGGTGCATTGCGGGCACCCGGAATGTGACCCGGGCGCGGGTCGATGAGGGCGACCTCGCCGGTGAACCGTTCGGCGGCGCGGGCATCGATGACGGCGCCGCCGTGCGCTGCGTGAGCGAGCGCCTCGTCGGCCGAGGCGAATCGATCGGAGGGCCACGGCGCCGCGGTGAACATCGCCGGGGTAGGCGTGCGGGCCGGACCGGTCTCGACCGGTCGACCCTCCGCGGTCCACGCGAGTAGTCCGCCGTCGAGCACGGCGGCGTCGCGCCCGAGCATGCGCAACATGGCCACCAATCGACCGGAGGTCATGCCGCCACCGTCGTCGTACGCCACCACCAATGTGTCGTCGCCGATGCCGAGCGCGCCCATCGCGGCAGCGAACGCCTTGGGCGTGGGGAAGGGATGGCGACCCTCGGTGGCGGGCAGGTCGTGCGCGGCGAGAGCCGTCTCGAGATCCACCCACACTGCGCCCGGGAGGTGGCTCGCCTCGAATGCCGCTCGACCGTCGCGACCATCGAGGTACCAGCGAACATCGGCCACCACGGCCTCCGGGTGGGCGGCCAGGAACGACGCATCGACGACCGGAGCGATCACGTCGTGCATCCTGCCAGCACATTTCTGGGATTTCGCGTCAGAATGGGGGAATGTCCGCTCAGACGATGCACGACATCGCAGCCGTGCTGTCCATCATCGCCGCAGTGGGCGTCGTGCTGATGGTGCTGGCCCGCCTCATCCCGTCGGTGACCTCGGTTCGATTCCTCGACCTGCTGTATCGCTGGCAACTGGCGCTCACGGCATTGGTGGCCGTTTCGTCCACGCTGGGCAGCATCACCTTCAGTGAGCACTTCGGCTGGATTCCCTGCCGATTCTGTTGGTACCAGCGAACGATGATGTTCCCGATCGCGGTCATCATGGTCGTCGCGTTGATCCGGCGCGACCGTGCGGTCAAGTGGTACGGCACCGCGCTCGCCTCGATCGGTCTGCTCCTCTCCGGCTACCACATCCTCATCGAGCGCGGCGTCATCGGCGAATCGAAGGAATGTCTCGCCACCACCCCGTGCGCCGTGCCCAATCTCATCTCGTTCGGTGGCCGTGATGAGATCACGTTGCAGCCGACGGGTTTCCCGGCAATCACTCTCGCCGTGATGGCATTCTGCGGTTTTGCCGCCATCCTGGCGCTGTTGCTCACCCCCGAATCACTGGAGGACGAACAAGATGGCGAACCGTCAGAGGGCTGAAGCTCGTCGCAAGGCTGCCGAGAAGGCCGCGCGCGGCGAGGGCGGCAGCAGCAGGACCTTCTTGTGGGTCGCGGTCGGCCTGGTCGTGTTGTTGGGCGTGGGTGGCATCATCTGGGCCACCAGCGGCAGCGACGACACCGCCGCCTCGTCCGACACCACCGCGGCCGAGACCCCCGGCAGCGGCCTGCCCACGTCGCAGCCCGTCACCGTGACCGGTGATCCCCTGCCGGCCTTCACCTCCGGTGGCGGCAGCGATACCGCGATCGGCATGACCGCGCCGAAGCTCGAAGGCCTCAACTTCAACGACCAACCCGTCGTGGCCGATGCCGAGACCAACGGCGCCTACATGTTGGTGTTCCTGGCGCACTGGTGCCCGCACTGCAACGCCGAGGTGCCGCGACTCCTCGCCTGGAAGAACAGCGGCGCCATCCCGGCCGACCTCGATGTCATCGGCGTGGCCACGGCCGTGTCCGAGAACAGCCCCAACTTCCCCCCTGCTGAGTGGTTCAGCAACAGGGGCTGGGCGTGGCCGGTCATGGTCGACGAGAGCACGGGCGACGGCACTGCCGGTGTCGCCGCCCAGGCCTACGGCGCCTCCGGGTGGCCGTACTTCGTCATCGTCGGCGCCGATGGCAAGGTGAAGACCCGGGTCTCCGGCGAAGTGGAAGTGGCCGAGCTCGAGTCCATCGTCGAGGCGGCACTCGCCTCCTGACGCAGCGGGCCGGTCAGACCGGTCCGTGTCGGTGGGCCGCTTCGGCGGCCTGCCGCAACACCTCGCGCAACGGCCAGCCCAACGCTGCCGCGGCACGAGCCGCATCGTCGTGTTCCACCTTCGCCCGACCGTCGGCCATCTTCACGCCCACCGAATGCCCCTGCACGTGCACGGTCAGTTCGGTGCGTTGCTGCGGCCAGCGCTGCAGCAGCGTGCCGCGCAGACCCAGTGAGCCCGTCTCGCGCACGAGCACCGCGCTCACTTCCGCGGCGCGTGCCGGATCGCACAACGCGTGCACCGTGTGCGCGGGGCGACCCTTCTTCATCACGATGGGCGTGGCCCACGCGTCGTGCGCCCCGGCGGTGAGCAGCGCGGCGATGGTGTGAGCGACGACTTCGCCCGTGGCATCGTCGACGTTGACCTCGAACAACTGCACGGGCTGACCGGGTTCGGGTGTGAGTGAGGCGTCGGCCTCGTCGCCCACCACGACCTGCACGACGTTGGGGCGACCGGGAATGTCGGCGGTGCCGGCGCCGTAGCCCACCGAGCGCACGGTGAAGGCGGGCATCGGGCCGAACTCGTCGGCCAGCGCGGTCATCAGCGCCACCCCGGTGGGGGTGGCCAGCTCCTTGTGATCGGCGATGCCCCGGCTGGGCGCGCCACGGCGGGCGAGTAGTTCCACGACCGCGGGCGCAGGGTTCGGCAGGTCGCCGTGCGCGGCGTGCACCGTGCCCTGACCGACGGTGATGGGGCTGCACACGATGCGGTCGATGCCCAACACCTCGAGCGCCGCGCAGGTGCCCACGATGTCGACGATGGCGTCAACCGCACCGACCTCGTGGAACTCCACGTCGTCGGGCTCCACGCGGTGCATCGCGCCTTCCACCTCGGCCAGCAAACGGAAGGTGCGCTGGGCACGGTCGCGCACGCGGTGGGGCAGGTCGGCAGCGTCGAGCAGATCGCGGATCACCCGGTACGGCCGGTGGTCGGCATGACCGCGATCGCCGTGCTCGTGACCGTCGTGCTCGTGACCGTCGTCGAGCAGCGAGTGCTCGTGTTCACCCAACACGGCCACGTGCGCCTGCGTGGCAGCGATGCCGCAGCGCAGCACGGGTTCGAACCCGAGCGCGTACCCGTCGAGCGGAAGGCCGCCGACGATCTCGGCGATGGCCATCGGGTCGGCGCCGGCGTGCACCAGCGACGCCATCGTCATGTCGCCCGCGGTGCCGGCGAAACAGTGGAACCAGGCGGTGCGGGTCATGGACACATCCTCGCGATCGCGCATCCTGCGCCGAAACCGTTGTCGATGCCGACGACCGTGATGCCACTCGCGCACGAGGCGTGCATGGCCAACAGCGCCGTGATGCCGTCGAGTCCCGACCCATGGCCGACGCTGGTGGGCACCGCGACCACCGGCACCGAGGTGAGCCCGCCGATGACACTGGCAAGCGCACCCTCCATGCCGGCCACCACCACGATGGCGTCGGCCGCGGTGATGCGCTCGAGGTTGGCGAGCAATCGGTGGAGTCCGGCCACGCCCACGTCGGTGAGGCGGTCGGGACTGAAGCCGTACGCGTGCAGGGTGACGACGCACTCGTCGACCACCGGTACGTCGGAGGTACCCGCGCTCACCACGAGCACGCGGGCCGAACGGAACGGGTGCGGCCGACGCCACAGCACGCATCCGGCCTTCGCCTCGCCGCCGGGGTGCACTGCCAGCACGGCGGCCTCGGTGTCGGCGGAGATGCGGGTGAGCAGCACGGGGCCGGTGCCGTGGGCGAGCAGTTCGGTCACGATCTCGATGCACTGCTCGGCGGACTTGCCCGAGCCGTAGATGGCCTCGGGCATGCCCTGGCGGAGGGCGCGGTGGTGGTCCACCAACGTGTCACCCACCTCGGTGAACGGCAGGCGACGCAGCAGGTCGACGGCATCGTCGGGTGCAACCGTGCCGTCGCGCACCCCGTTCACGAGTTCCGTGAGTTCCCGCTCGTCCATTCCGACCATTGTGCCGGGAATTCCGCGGACGACCGTCAGCCTGACCAATAGCCTGCAGGCCATGACCGCCGCCACGCCCCACACCCGAGTCGGATTCTTGGGGCCGCGGGGCACGTTCACCGAGCAGGCGCTGATGACCCAGCCCGACCTGGCCCACGCCGAGCACGTGCTGTACCGCACCATGCCCGACGTGCTCGACGCAGTGGAGAACGGCGAGGTCGAACTCGGGTTCGTGGCCATCGAGAACTCCATCGAGGGCACGGTGAACCTCAGCCAGGACGAACTGGCGTTCAACCACGACCTGCTCATCCAGCGCGAAGTGGTGCTCGACATCGAGCACTGCCTGATGGCGCAGCCCGGCGTCACCATCGACGAGATCAAGGTGGTGCTCAGCATCCCCGTGGCGAGCGCTCAGTGCCACGCCTACCTCCGCAACCACGTCGGCCAGGCCGAGCTGCGCGCCGCCAACTCCACGGCCGAGGCGGCGCGCATGGTGGCCGAGGAGCTGGGCCGCGTCTCGGCCGCCGTGGCGCCCCGTGCCGCCGCCGAGCTGTACGGCCTGGAGGTCATCGCCCCCGACATCGCCGATCACCCGGGGAACCAGACCCGGTTCGTGGTGGTGGCGAAGGAGGGCATCCCCGCCCCCACCGGGCACGATCGCACCGCGCTCGTCATCTACCAGCGCGCCGACGAACCGGGCAGCCTCATCAGCATCCTGCAGGAGTTCGCGGCGCGGCGCATCAACCTGTCGAACCTGTTGTCGCGGCCCACCAAGGACGGCGGGTTGGGTGACTACTGCTTCGTCGTCTACGCCGACGGCCACGTGGCCGACGAACTGGTGGCCGACGCGATGCGCGCGCTGCGCGTGAAGCAGGGCAACGTGAAGTTCCTGGGTTCGTATCCAGCGGCAGGCGAGCACGCCTCTTCGGCCCGCGAGCACGCCGACGTGCGCTGGCGCGAAGCCGACGAGTGGATCCAGCACCTTCGCACCGACATCCGCTGACCGGTAGATTCGCTGCCGGAACGGTGGCAGAGCGGCCAATTGCATCCGCCTTGAAAGCGGAAGGGTTCACGCCCCGGGGGTTCAAATCCCTCCCGTTCCGCCAAGGGTGTTCGTCGACGTTCACCGAAGTCCACCGACGTACAATCTTAGGTGCTCTGAGCAGGGCTTTCGTTGCGTAGACGTCCGCGGGCGTTGTAGCGTGTCGCTCCCAGGGTTGCTCCCGGTTGCTCCCGTTTCGGGTGCGTTGCTCCCGGCGTTGCTCCCGGTCTTGGAGGCATTCGAACCATGGCTCGGAAGGCGAACGGCAAGCGGAGAGTCAGCCGCGACGGCAGCGTGCGCGTCCACGGCAAGGCGTCGAACGGCGAGGGTTCGGTGTACCTCGACGCCGATGGTTCGTGGCGGGCGACCTACGTTGCTCCCGGCATCGCCCGACCCAAGCGCGTTCGTGGCAAGACGCGCGAGGAAGCGATCACTCGCAGGGCCATGAAGCTGGAGGAGCTGTCGCAGATCCAGTCGTCGACGTTCCACCGCGATGCCACGGTGCCCGAGCTGGCGGACTGGTGGCTCGACGTGGTTGCTCGACACCGCGTGCGGGCCTCGACGCTGGGCACCTACAGCCAGCGCGTCGAGCGGATCACCAACACGATCGGCCAGCTGCCGGCGCGATCGCTGAAGCCGGAGCGCATCGCCCGTTGGCAGTCCGACCTGCTGAAGTCCGGGCTCGCGTCAGTGGACGGTCGCGGACGTGCGGGTGACGCTGCACCAGGTGCTCGAGCAGGCCGTGATCCACGAACTGATCGCCTCCAACCCGGTCGATCGCGTGGCGGCGCCGAAGGTGGTCCGTGGTGCTCGACGAGCGCTCGCGTCCGACGACGCGCGCCATCTGGTCGGGGCGGCCGCGGACGATCGACTCGGCGCAGTCGTCGCGCTGCTGTTCGTGCAGGGCTGGCGAGTCTCCGAAGCGCTCGGGCTCGGTTGGGAGGATCTCGACCTCGAGGCCGGGGTTGCTGTGGTGCGGCGCGCCGCGATCTACGTCCACAAGGTCGGCATGGTGCTCGGCCCGACCAAGAACGCCGGCGCGTCCGGCACCCACCACCTGTCGGCAGGAGTGGTTGAACTGCTCCGCGCTCGCCGCAAAGCACAAGCGGCAGAGCGACTGGCCTGTCGCGAGGCGTGGCCCACGCACACCTACGAAGGACGCACGGTCTCGCTGGTGTTCACCAACGAGCGCGGTGGCTTGGTCAACCGCCAGGCGGCAGCGAAGGCGGTGACTCGTGCGGCAACGCGAGCGGGCCTCGACCCGCAGGGCATTGCAACCCACACCGGCCGACGGACAGCCGTCACCGTGCTCTACGCGGAAGCCGGCCTCGACATCAGCGACATCGCAAGGTACGGCGGCCACAAGGGCGAGGCGACAACAGCCGGCTACGTGCGATCGTTGGGCGAGCGGCCGAAGGCGACTGCGGCGATGGCGGCCTCGATGCTCGATCCGAGGGCGGCGCACCGCGCCCCGACGTGAGCGCCCCCCGTAAACTGGCGATTTGGGGACACGGCACTTCGTGACCTCTGAAAGGAGTGTTTCACGCCGTGGGCAACTTCCTTCTCGGGTGCTTGGCGTCACTAGTCGTTGCTGTGGCCGCGGCCGTGGCAAGTTGGTTCCTCAACCGGCGCGCCCTTCGACACCGCTACAAGCGAATGGTTGGCGATGAGTACTCAGGCTGGGGGTTCGTGGACGACCAAGCAGCCGAGTTGGTGCGGAAACCACAGCCGCAGAGCACGGGAAAGGTTGAGTACACCAAGCGGAATCTTCTCCGCCTTCACGTAAGCCACGGAGCGCGTGCCTGGGTCGGCGAAATCTCGATGGAGAACGAGCACTTCGGCGTTGTGGTTTGGCGGTACACGGATACGCCACCTGGCAAGGAGGCGTTCGGGTTCAAGCGGGTCATGGTGAGCGAGCAAGCGGGGACGGTGAAACTGCTGTTGGTCGGGGAGAGACCGTTTGGCCTCGAGGTCTTTGAGCGGACGACGTGAGACTTTCGGCCCGCCACGACCGGACGGACCTCCCCGCCACCGACAACGGCTTCCCCCACTGAGCGCAAGACGTCGTGGTTCACGTGGCGTCAGCGGCCTACGCCCCTACCCGATACCGAGGTAGGCCGCCACGGCCTTCACGGCTAGCGCGCCAGTCGCCGTCGCTGCACTCTTTCCGACTGCAGCCGCGCCTCCCGTCGCTACCTTTCCTGCCCACGCCATGGCCCGCGATCGACGACTCCGACCCGTACTGGACAGAGCCGCCGACCGACGCGGAAGCGGAGGCGATCGAGAGTGTTCGGGCGAGCCGAATGCTCGCCGAGCGTCTGCAAGCTCTCAACCAGTAGCTATCGCCAAGACTCAGAATCGGCGCACTTGTCGAGCACCAACGACTCAGTGCACAGCCGACACCGACGACGCTCGCCCGACCACGAGAGCGCATAGAACGGCACGTCGCCCGCGCCGGCAGCGCGACGCGCTGCTTGGTGTGGAGGCGTGTCGGCGTGCCCCAGAACGCCGGCCCGATTAGCTTGACGGAAGTGTGGAACGAGCCTGACGAATTCGGCGTTCCGGCCAACATGTTCGGCTTCGTCCCCGAGGACTTCATTCGAGCGATCGGCAGGATCGTGATGACGGCGGCGCTCGTCGAGAACGTGTTCTCGCACGTCGTAATGACGTTGATGCACGCCTCAGAAGACGCGATTGCCGGTTGGCAGTCCGCGAGGCTGCTGGAGAAGTTCGACCGAATCGCCAGAGTCCGAACGCCTTCGCCGCGTTTGCTCGCGGTTCGAACCGAATTCGAGGACCTGATGGACAGGCGCAATGAGCTCGTGCACAGTCTGTGGCCCTTCCATGGGGGTCTGCCTCCCCGGGGATGGCGCCCAGTAACTCCAGCGAAGCGCGGCGAGGACGGCGATCACATCGTGTGGGTTCAAGCCGACATAGACGACCTCAAAGCCCTGATTGGTCGCCTCGTTGCTCTTCATCGGTCGCTGGGCGATCTGTTCAACGCCGGTGACTTGAACTGACCTGGTTCAAGAAGCCGAAAGCCCCTACTGAAGTCATGACAGCTGGTCGAGCGCTGCGAACCGGGGTGGACAGCGAATGTACGGCGTGGGCCGACATCCGCCTCACGTCGACCGAGCGCGAGCCAGTGATGGCCACGACGGCGTTGGACACCGCAGTTACGCCTCGGCCGTGTGGTCGCCCAGATCGTTGGCGTCATCGGCGTGTCGCCAGGACTCCGCGTCGGATGGATCGTCGAGCACGATGGGCTCGCCACAGAGCCGACACCGGCGCCCGCCCTGCACCTCAAGCTGGCTGAGAACCGCCGGCTGGCCCGGGTTGGCCGCATGTCGCGCTGCGACGTAGGCCTCCGCGTCGATCCGCTCCCAGAACGCTGCGACGGCACCATCCTGTTGGCCGCGCGAGCGCACCAACCAGATCCTGGATTGGCCAACGGATGTGCTCAGGTCTCGTGTCTGCTCGTCGGGCATCGCCGCACCTTCGAGCAAGATTGAGCTCGCTCCTCGACTGGATCGCAACCGAGGCAGGCGATCATTCGCTCGACTTCTTACAAACTGAGAGATATCATCCAGTTTGTGGACAGAGCGCCGACACCGTCACTCCTGCCGATCTTCCGGTCACAGCAGCAGGCCGAGTTGCTGGCGCTCATCCTCGGCGACCCGTCGATCGAGCACAGCCTGGCTGAGCTCACCGAGCGAACCGGGATCCCGTATGCCTCCGTCCACCGCGAGGTCGAACGCGCGGTGGCCGCGGGTCTCGTGACGAGTCGGCTCGTCGGAAGAACACGGCTCATCCGCTCCGACCCGGCCAGCCCGTACTTCAGCGGGCTGTCGGACGTGCTCGTCAAGGCGTTCGGCGTTCCATGGGTGCTCGGTCAGGCGCTCGCCGGCGTCAGCGGGATCGACGCCGCCTACGTCTACGGGTCCTGGGCGGCACGGTTCTCCGGTGAGGAGGGCGATCGACCAGTGGGCGACATCGACCTCCTGGTACTCGGAGGACCGGACCGCGACGAGGTGTACGCCGCCGTCAGTTCTGCCGAGCGCCGGCTCGGGCGAGCTGTCCAGGTCACCATCCGAGCAACCGACTGGCTGATCGAGGGCAGCGGCACGTTCCACGACACCGTCGCTGGACGCCCGATGGTGCCGGTGCCGCTGACGACTATTCGAACAGATCCGGAGGATCGGTTGTCAGAAGTCCCCCGACCGCCTCGACGACGGTCCGCGCCGTCGACAGCGCCCAAGCGGAGTCCTCGGGGCTGATCTCGGCGCTGGACGGGTCGAAGTACTGCGCCGAGTGGCGAGTGCGCCGAAGGCGCTCGAACGTCGGCTTGGCGAGCCCGGGGATCTGTTTCGCGTACTCGGCGCTGATGGCATCCTCGACGGTCATGTGCGAGCCCTCGCCGCCGGTCGCGCGCAACCCTTGGCGGATGAGCAGTGCTTCGGCGGCCATCCGGTACGCGTCGTAGGCAGCAGCGAATGCGCCTTCGACGTCGCCCGCGTTCAGCCCGCCGTCGGCAGTGAGCAGGCGCCGTGCAGCCCGCCCGATGATCGTCGCGGCTGAGTCCCCGGCCGTCTTTCCGTCGATCCGTTCGAGGCGGCCTCGGCCGAGCAAGTACTCGATCGTGCTGCGTCCGTCGGTCGGAGTGGCCATGAACGTCACCGTACCTGGAGGGTGTCGCGCTCGAGCCGTTCCCGAACGAAGCGGCGCAGCTCACCCATCAGAACCCGGCGGGCGCGACCGATGTGCACCGACGGGAGTTGCCCGGAGGTGAGCAGGTCGTAGAGCGTGCCGCGGCTCACGCACAGGAAGCGGGCCGCCTCGGGCAGGGTGACGAGTCGAAGGTCGTCGTCGAGATCGGTGAGATCTTGTGCCGTGGCGTGCATGGAGTGCTCCGTTCGATCGAGTTCGTTCACCCGGATACAGAGGCCGTTTCTGCCCGAGCGCAGCACGTCGAGCACGAATTCCTTGAGCAGTCGCGTGCTCAGTCGCGTCGATCGCACGCGACGGCGGGCGCACTCGCGTTCCGAGGCACGCGACTGATCACGCGATCGCGTGGTCAGCAACATCGCTGGTGCACCTTCGGGACCTCAGGCCGACATCCGGTCGGCCTCGACGCGCCCGAAGCCGATCAGTTCCCGACGGTGCTCGGGTCGGACGTCGTCGTGGTCGTTGTCGTGGTCGTCGTTGTGGACGGCGTTGTAGGGACCAGCACATTGATCGGCCAATCAAGGACGTCACGAAGCGATCGCGTCAGCCACGATGTGAGCACTTTCGATTCTGCATCGACGAACTGCTTCGTCCCTGCGGCGAAGGCGCCAGGCGCCAGCCACGAGATCGCGGCGATCCCAACGACGACAGCCCTCCCTACCCTCGTTGCAAGCCGGCCATCGAGGTACGCGTCGATGAACGACAGCACCTTCCAGAGGATGACGACGACGGTGATGATGAGGCCCTGCCACATGCCGCCACTCTGCCTGAGAGGTGTTACAGAGATCCCCGGCCGGCGCTCCTTGCAGGCGGCTGTGTTCACCCTCCCGACTGACGGCTCTTCCGACGCCGCTCCAAAGCCCCCTCCGCGTCAGCATTCGCGTTGTCGCCACGCGACTGACCACGCGACTGTGGTCGCAGTCGCGTGGTCAGCAACATTGCTGGCGCACCTTCTGCCTCTCAGGCCGACGTCGGGTCGGCCTGGACGCGCCGGAGGTCCTCATGCGCTGCTCCTCGCTCTATCCGCCTCGATGGCCAACACGGCGTCTCTTGGCCGGCCGCCTACCTGCGCCGGTAGCCGGCGCAGGTAGACCCTGTGCCGCCGAGGCGAACGCTGTTTGCCGGCCGGCCGCCGGCACCTCAGCAGTGGGACGCGAACGCGACTGTCGCCGCAGCGACGCCATCGCAGCCGTGATGCAAGTGCGTCCACTTTCTGTCGTGTCCGGCACCGCCGGCTCGAGCCCGTTCGGCCGCTCGCCGTACGGCGGGTTGGGGTGGTTGTGATGCTGTCGCTGGCGAAGCTCGGTCGGGGCAGCGACGGGTACTACCTCGACGCGGTCGCGAAGGGTGCGGAGGACTACTACGTCGGTCGCGGTGAGGCGCCGGGGTACTGGGCCGGCCGGGGAGCCGAGCTGCTCGGCCTCGACGGTGAGGTGACGCCCGAGACGTTGCGGGCGATCCTCGCCGGCACCGCTCCTGACGGCTCGATGCTCGGTGCGCGCAACCGAACCGTGCCCGGCTTCGACCTCACCTTCTCCATGCCGAAGTCAGTCTCGGTGCTCGCCGCGCTGCGGCCGGAGCTGTCGGAACAGATCGTCGACGCATGTGAGGTCGCGGTCGCCCGGTCGATCGCCTGGCTCGAGGACAACGCCTGCTTCAGCCGACGCGGCCACAACGGTCTCGAGCACATCGACGGCGACGGCTACGTCGCGGCCGCGTTCCGTCACCGCACCAGCCGGGCCGGCGACCCGCAGCTCCACTGGCACGTGCTCGTCGCCAACACGACCCGAGGCCCCGACGGCCGGTGGCGCACCCTCGACGGCACTCGCGTCTACCCGGCGCTGCGCACCGCCGGCTTCCTGTTCGAGGCCGAGATGCGCTACGAGCTGACCAACCGCTTCGGAGTCCAGTGGCGGCCGGCGCGCAACGGCATCTCCGAGATGGACGGCGTTCCCGCCGCGGTGTTGCGGCACTTCTCCAAGCGGCGGAGCCAGATCGAAGACCGGCTCGCGATCAAGGGCTACTCCAGTGGTCGGGCCGCGCAGGTCGCGGCGCTCAGCACACGCGAC
The DNA here is from genome assembly GCA_016213625.1 of Actinomycetota bacterium. Taxonomy (GTDB): domain Bacteria; phylum Actinomycetota; class Acidimicrobiia; order Acidimicrobiales; family Ilumatobacteraceae; genus UBA668. The sequence continues at coordinate 54,410 of JACQZZ010000040.1, read as the reverse complement.
CGCAAGGCGGACCCGGAGTCGGACCAGACCCTGCGCGAGCGGTGGCAACGCGAGTCCGAGTCGATCGGCTTCGAGCCGGCGTCACTGGATCAACTGCTCGACCGTCCCCGGCGGGCGCTCGTGCTCGACGACGAGATCCCGACCGCGCTGAGCCCGAAGGGGTTGACGCACAGGAAGTCGACGTTCACTCGTCTCGACGTGCTGCGCGACCTCGCCGAGCGGGCCATCGACGGAGCAACGATCGACGAGGTCGAGCGGGTCACCTCGCGGCTGCTCGAAGATCCGGTGGCGGTCGACCTCGGCGTCGACACGAACGGCAGCGAGGACGTCGAGCTGCGTTCCGGCCGGCGGATCGGCACGGTCACTCGCCGCTACTCGACCCGCGAGCTGCTGGCGTTGGAGCAGCGGATCATTGGCCTCGCTGTTCGGCGCAGCACCACGCCTCGCCCACAACTTCTGCCTTCGGTCACGAAGCTCGTGCTCGCCGCCAAGCCCGGCCTGTCCGGTGAGCAGCGCGCCGCAGTGCATCGCCTGCTCACCGGTGAGCGGCTCGTCGACTGCCTCATCGCTGCGGCCGGAAGCGGGAAGACGTACAGCCTCAACTTCGCCCGCGAGATTTGGGAGGGCAGCCACTACCGGGTGATCGGCGCCTCGCTCGCGGCCCGGGCCTCCAAAGAGCTGGAGGATCAGGCGCACATCCCGTCACGCACGATCGCCCAGCTGCTGATCGACCTCGACCGTGGCACCGAGCAGCTCGACGACAAGACGGTGCTCGTCATCGACGAGGCCGCGATGGTCGGGACCCGAGCCCTCGCTCGCCTGTTCGACGCGGCGGATGCCGGCGGCTCGCGACTCATCCTGGTCGGTGATCCCCACCAGCGCTCCAGTCGATCGAAGCCGGCGGCGTGCTGCGCGGGCTCGAGAAGCGCATGCCGACGATCGGTCTCACCGAGAACCGCCGGCAGCGACACGCATGGGAACGGGTCGCGCTCGCCGACCTTCGTGCCGGTGAGGTGGGTCGCTTCCTCGCGGCCTACCAAGCTCACGGTCGCATCCACATCGGCGACACCGCCGACAGTGCCAAGCAGCAGTTGATCTCGCACTGGTCGACACAGCTCGGCTTCAAACGCGACGTCGTGATCCTCGCCCTTCGTCGCGACGACGTCGCCGACCTCAACCGTCGTGCACGGCGAGAGATGCTCAACGGTCGGCGACTCGGCCCGGAGGCTCTCGTCGCCCGGGGTCGCGAGTTCCGAACCGGCGATCGCGTGGTGTGCCTCAGGAACCAGCGCGCAGACGGCTTGTTGAACGGACTTCGCGGCGTGGTCACCGCCGTCGATCCCGAGGCCCGATTGCTGACCGTCCGCCTGACCGACGGAACCGATCGGATGGTGCCGACCAGCTACCTGGACGCAGGCCACCTCGATCACGGCTACGCGATGACGATCCACAAGGCGCAAGGCCTCACAGCCGACGAGGCCCTCGTCCTCGCGACCGAGGACCTGTACCGCGAGGCCGGCTACACAGCGCTCAGCCGTGCCCGGTCCGACACCCGGGTCTACGTCGTCGCCGATGACTTTGACGACGATCCGAGCATCGACCGCAGCCATGGGCTGGGACCCATGAGCGCGACTCCAGGATTGGACCTGATTCGGTCGCTTCATCGTGCAGGCGGGAACCAGCTCGCACTTGACCATTCGCCGTGACATTGATTGCCACGTCGCAACCCTGAACCGTCGCGATCGAAGAGTCGAGCCATCGTGCCGAAGCTCGCGACGGTGCTCACATGACTGGACTCAGAGACGTGCGCCTCCAGGCCTGCCATGTGGAAGCAACCAACCCAGTGAGCAATGATGCAGCGGCGAGGATGGCCAGGTGAGCGTGCGAGACCACCCAAGTCGGGCTCCTCGGAGTCGGAGCGAAGATGACCCACCAGTCCGAGGCCGCCACGTGCACGACACCCAGCGTGATGGCCGTGAAGACCCACGTGAAGACGCCCAGATTGCCAGGCCCACGCAGCGATACGAGGGTTGCGCCGATACCGATCACAGTCGCCGACAGGCACATGCCCTCAAGGACGAGCGTCCACCACGGCATCTCGGACCGCCTGTAGACGAAGTTGAGGCAGAACGTGACGATCACCGCCGACGCTACCGCTCCTGCGATCAGCAGGACTGCAGAACGAAGAACCCGTCGGACCACCACGCGACCGCTCATGCCAATCCATTGGTGCTCAATGGGGTCGGCGAACCCATCTGCGAGGAACGACAACCCGACGATCAACGAGACACGTGTCGCCCCTGACACGTCGTCGGCGCGGCTCGAGAGGCCTGAGGCTTTCGTCAGCGCGCATAGCGCCATTCCGGCTGCAACCGCTGAGACGACAGAGCGCCATCGAAGTTGCCGGCCATACACGACCACGAGACGCAGGTTGCGGATCATCGAGTCGGGCACGGTGGCGTCGGCAGTTGGCCGGGATGCACGACACTGACACCATCAGTCGGAGGTTCCGGCAGGTTCAGCATCGCGCGCGCCTGTCGGTAGGTCGCGAGGTCGAAGGTTACGCCAGTGAAGGCGAAGGACGCCTCACGAGCCGCGTTCGGATCGGCGACCGCGTTGAGGAGCGAGTCGAACCGGGGGGACGCCAGCGCCAACGCAGCGAGCGCGGCTGGAGCATCGGGCAGCGCGGAGGCGTCGCAGACGCCGAACACTGTCGCGTTGAGTTGCGCGTCAAAGTACTGCGCAGGCGACGTCGGTAGACGGAACAGCGAGGCGACGATCCTCGAGCGCATTTGGTCGTCAAACTCAGGGTCGATTCCCGGCGCTCCGATGTCTGTGGAGAACGTGATCACTTCGGCGCCCAGATCACCCCCCGCCTGCACAACTCGGCTGTTGAACCACTCAGGGTTCTTGAGGTCAGGCCCGAGCGCCGGCATGAGGATCTGGACGGCTGACACCGTTCCGCGGGCGCCGAACCTCGCACTGGCCACGACGGCCTGAGACATCAGGACCTCCAGAGGCTGACGCCAGCGTTCATAGCTGGGAAGGAGGCAGACTTCGAGCGAAGACCCTTCCAAATCTCGTCGGACGCAGGTCTCGCCCGCCCGAGTTGCTGCAGCAGCCGCCGTCGCGACGCGACGTGTCGCTTCCCCGGGTGGAATCGACGTGGTCATCAATGTGACGCCAACGGCGACGGTGATTGCACCGATGCACACTGCAATGCCGCGTTGCCACCGCCTCTCACCCGTCAGGCCCAACGCTAGTGCGGCCGATGCAAGTACCAAGTACACCGTGTGCAGCAGCATCGGCCGATAGACGATTTCTGGAGACGGTTGGGTGCCTCGCAGCGCCACGGGGACCCAGGGCGCGAGCCAGCTCAGACTGCCCCCGACACCAACGACGTAGGGAACGAGCTGTAGAGCAACCACTACGGTTGCGAGAACAACGAAGAGCCGATCGGAGCGCGCGACTTCGGCGAGAATCAGGATGAGCAGGCCAACGGTCATCGCTGCGGCTGCTCCGTTGAGCAGCTCCCACGGGTCCGGCCGGCCGACTGCTCCGGTGAGCCGAAGGAGCTGTACGGCCAGAAGCGCCAAGATGAGAAGGATGCCTACATTTGCGATGACCACCTGAACAAGAGCAAGCCGGCTGCGGCGCACTCCACCGGGGATCGCTCTGAGCATTTCGCCGAATCCGAACGACTCAGGCCATCGAGCAATCGTTGCCGCTCCAAAGCCAGCGCCCGCGCCAGCGACGAGCATCGCGAGGGCCAGAAGTGCGTCATCGCGCCCGAGGTTGGCACTCCATTGCCGTGCCAATCCCAGGTACGTCAATGTTCCCGCCACCAAACCAACTGACGGTAGTCCCGTACGCTGTGTCGCCTTCCAGAGTCGCCGAGACAGACCAATTGACGTCACCGTTCGCCACCAACACCGCGGCACCGCAGAGCGCCGAGGTAGATCTCCTCAAGCCGCGGTTCGGTGGTCCGGCCACGGGGATCCGGATCATGCCCCACGTTCCGAACGCTCGACTGGCTGACACGCCATGAGACCAGCGCTCCACTAGATGGCGATGAGGACTCCCACGTGACTAGTCCTGACGAGGCAACAAACTCGCCCACAGACGAGGAACTGACGATCTCTGAGTCGGAATAGAGCACAACGAGATTGCAGTCCAAAAGCGCTACGTCTTCGATCTGATGGGTTGCGAACACCACGACAGCATCACCGGCCGCTGACACGATCGCATCCCGGAAGAACAACCGCTGAGCAGGATCCAACCCAGTTGTCGGCTCATCGAGCAGCAGTACTGGGGGGTTTCCCAGGAGCGCAACAGCGAATGCCAACCTCCGACGCATCCCACCCGAGAGCGTTGAAACCTTGTCCTTCTCTCGGTCGGCAAGCCGCGTGCAGGCCAGAACTCGTCCTATCTCAGCACGCGAAGATTCGGACGGGATGCCCTTGAGGAGGCAGAAGTACTCGAGAGTGGCGCGAACCGAGAGATGCGGTACGAATCCGACCTCCTGTGGCATTAGACCGATCACGGGCTGGAGGGTTCGGGGGCGGTGGCGATCCGCCACGCGCCCGTCGAAGGCAATCGATCCTCCGCTGATTCTGACCAGGCCGCAAATCGCCCGAATCAAAGTCGACTTTCCCGCGCCATTGGGACCCAACATCGCCGTGATCCCCGTCGGGAACGCCGTCGTCACATTCGTGAGCACTGGTCGGCGCCCAATCGTCACATTGACTGATTGCACCACGAGCGAGGAATTGGTCATGGCTGAGAGATCCCACACAACGCATGTTCGCGAGCCGCTGCCCAACCCTCTGGTCCGGGCAGCGTGACTACAGTCCGAGCACTGGTGCCAGACCCCTCGAAGGCACTCGCGCACGCGTCCAGAAAGATTCCTGCCGACGTCGCATCGCCTGGAAAGTCGCTCGGGAGCTGATGCAACGGGCCGACTTCACCAACGATGTGCACGGCCCGATCATCGCAGGTGCCGACATACACTTCGGCGGACGGAGGAGAGGTGAACTGGATGCAATCACCGACCACAACCGTTGCGAGCGCCACGAGGGTTCCATCTGCGCCAGACGGAGCGCCATCTCTTTTCGGCGGTGGGACCTGGTCGACGCCTGCTCGCTGGGAGCAGGCGCCGACCAACAGCAACAACAGGAGCAGGGCTCGCCTCACGTCAGGGTGTGCCGTTGCAGGTGGTGCTTCCGTAGAGGGTGTCGGCGGTATCGCCATCCTCGCCGCCGTTGTTGTCGGCGTAGTACACCCAAACCCATCGGCCGAGACCAGATGAATAGTAGTAGTAGCCCACGTAGTGGTTGCCGGTCGCATGCGTGTGTCCTTTCGCCCACGAACCAGGCTCCGCGCCGGGGTTGCCGTTGATCCAGATCGTCGCCACGGAACAACTCGTGCTCGCCGAGACCTCCGACACCCCGCCGAACCCCACCAGAGGTAGAACCATGATGGCCGCCGCTATCAGCGCCTTTCTTCGCATGACTTCTCCTTCCTCGTCGCGGTCAAGAACGACCGCAGTACAGAAGTGTCGGTCACGGTCAAAGTGTTCCGCGAGAGGTCGCGATACCACCGCGGGTCGGAGCGGCCGCAGGAACAGAATTGCAGCGGTTGACACTGACATGTGTTGCACGCCCCAGGCGCTGCACGGAGGGAGAAGACTGAATCGGCGAGGACCCCCCCCGCACACGATGTTGCGGCGATTTCGCTCACTGGCGCGCGGAGCGGAGACGGGTAGGGCAGTGTTCACCTTCGATGAGATATTGAATTCAGTTGACGTATCGATCGCATCCGGCGAGGTCGAGCGCCTTGACCTGGAGCACGTGGTCTGTGTGTTCGACGTCCTGACCGGACTCCCCAGCGTGTTCGGGCCCTTTGGGGATCCGATCTCCGCATCGGCGTTCGCCAGCCGCTTCGTCAGTGATGTCGGCTGTGACTACGAATGGGCGTTGCATGTCAGAGTTGTTCCACTCGACCGCATCTCGGCCACGACACCAGGTGGACTCTGGTCCATGAAGGAACAGTTCCGATCGGTGCGACACTTACGTCGCGGCTGGCGCGTCATGCGCCGCTCGGATCGAGGGATGTGACCGACGATACGCAGGACCGGGAGGGGCTTCTCCGAGGCCTGATGAATTCACACGGCGGCGCCGTGCGAGTCATCGTGGCGCGCCATGAGCATGATCAGACCGAGGCTGAGGAGGTGTGGTCCGATGTGTTTCAACTCGCCTACGAGCGCATTCAGGAAGTGGCGAATCTGCCGGAATCGCTGCAGCGGAGTTGGTTGCTTCGCACGGCTCGCTTCCTGACCGCAAACAGGGGCCGACGCAACGCGACCCGCCGGCGAACGCTCGATCAGTTGCGACACCAACCGCTTTCGATGGCGCCGTCAGCCGAGGACGAGTTCGTGTCCTTCGTCGAGGATGAGGAGGCCCAGAAGACGTCAGACCTCGTTCGAGAAGCGCTCCTCGGCCTGCGATTCGAGCATCGCCAGATTCTGATACTTCACGCTCTCGGCAACAACGGCCCGTCAATCGCCCGTCAGCTCGGGATCACCCACGACGCGGCGAGAAAGCGACTCATGATCGCGCGAACCGAGTTCCGGCAGATGCATCCGGAACCCATTCAGGCTTGCCCCGAGAGGAGCGAAGGATGAGCGACCATCGCCTCCCGACCGATGACGGCAACCTCTCCGCGTGGATCCTCGAGCACCCGGAAGTCTGGGGCCTTGCGGTGGAAGCCCCAACGACCACCGTTCAGGACGACGCCGTTCGTCGGATCACGTCGGGTCGGCACGCCGCGGAGCGAGCGTACGAATTCACCCGTCGTCGCCGTCGAGCGATTGCGGGGGGCGCCTTGGCCATTGCGGTACTTGCCGGCGGTTCGGTCGGAGTAGCCGCTCTCATTCGATCGGGGCAACCCGATCGCCCGAACGAGGGCATTACCTGCCGGGCCGCTGCTGACCTCCGAGCCGACGCGATAGTCATCGACATCAAGGCAGACCCAGTCGCTGAGTGCGCCACCGTCTGGTCCGAGGGCAAGTTCGCCGCGCCGGGCAGCGAGCCGGCGATCCCCGAGCTCGCGGTGTGCATCGCCGACGCCGGAAACATCGAGGTGTTCCCCGGTGATCAATCGGTGTGCGCTCGTCTTGGTCTCACCGCTTCGGACTCCACACTCAGCCCCGAGAACGATGCCGTCGTCGCACTCAGTGACCGCGTGACGAATGAGATCAATCTGGCTGACTGTGCTTCGGCAGCCGCTGCGACCGACGCCGCCCAGCTGATCGTCAACGAGTCCGGGCTCAAGGGGTGGACCGTGGTCGTCCGGCCCGATTCGGCGGGGGCGGCCTGTGCGAAGGCCGCCGTGGATGCACCGACGCGCACGGTCACCATCGTCAAGTTCCCATAACTGGAGGTCCAGCACATGTCTGTCGTTCGAGGAGTTCGCGCTCTCGTCTCGCTCGCGTTCGTCGCTTGTGTCAGTTGGTCAGGAGTGACCGCAGCTGCCGACGCGGGGCGCGGAGTGATCGCGTCGTTCGAGGGGGGTTGGATCAACCTCACCGACGGTTGGGGCGAGGCAACAGCGTGTACCAGTGACGGGTTCACGGCAGAGTGCTATCGCACCGAAGCGGAGATGGACGCGGCGAGCCACAATGCGCTCGGCTCAACCGCCGCACGCAGTGTCGGAATCGTTCCGTTGCTGGCATGCGCGAGCTCCCTGAAGCTCTACCGGTCGACGTCATTCACTGGTGCCGTACTGCAGTTGACGAGCCGCGGCGCCTACATCAACCTGTCGACCTACGGCTTCGACAACGACACCAGTAGCTACAAGGTCGGCGCGTGTACGTCGTACTTTTACGACGGCGCAAGCGGCGGCACGCCGCTGTACCCCGGTACGACTACGGCGAACTCGTCAGCGAACTCGATGCTCACCGGTTGGGACAACCGAGTGAGCAGCGTGTACATCACTTGAACCGCCCCCGCCGCATTAGCACTCGATCCTCGCTCGTCGAACGATTCACCCCCGAATCGGCGACCCTGGCCCTGATACCGCCGCAGACTCGTCACCCGCGGAAGTTGTCCTGCGTTGCTCCCGGGTTGCTCCCACTCCCGCAGCCTCGGAGACGCTCCAAATGGTCGCTGACCAGGCACGGCGTCCCACACACCCCGCCGATCTGCAAATCCATCCCGTTCCGCCAGGTGGAGCGCACACACCGACGACGGTCCGAACCCTTCAGGGTCGGACCGTTGCTCGTGTCAGCGCCTGCTCGAACCGCACGATGGCGGGGTTGGTGCGCAGGGTGGAACGGGTGACGAACTCCACCCGCCGCACGTGTCCGACGTCGACCTTCTTCGCGATCACCACGCCCTTCGGCATGTCGACGAGGGCCAGCTCTGGCAGCAGCGTGACGGCGCCTACGGCCTGGACCACGTCGAAGGCGATGTGGTGGTCCTCGGTCTCCACGATCACGTTGGGCTCGAAGCCGGCCGCTCGGCAGACTCGCCGCGCGGCGTCACCGTGTCGGGTGTGCGGTCCGCCCAGCACCCAGCGATCGTGAGCGCACTCACCGAGTGATCGAACGGTCCGACCCTGTGGCGTGACGAGTCGCAGCGGATCCATGCGAATCAACGTGCGGTGCAGATCGGTGGAGCGCAGATCCACGGCGTCGGCATCGGTGATCGCGGCATCTGCCTCGTGAGCCTCCACGAGCTGGAGCGCCTGCTCGGGTTCGGCGTCGACCACCACGATGTCGATCTCCGGTGCGAGCTGCTGGCGTACCGGCATCAGCAACGTCGGGATGGCAGTCGGGAACGATGCGATCGACAAGGTCGTGTGATGACGGTCGGCCGCGCGTGCGACGTCCTCGAACGCCGTCCGAACGAGGTCGAGTACCTCGCCGGACCGCCGCGCCATCACCTCACCCGCGGGAGTGAGCACCACACCGCGGTTCGAGCGCTCCACGAGGGCCACGCCCGACTCCCGCTCGAGTGCAGCCAGCTGTTGTGACACCGCGGACGGCGTGTACCCGAGCGAGCGAGCAGCCCCGGCGACCGTGCCGCTGGTGGAGACCGCGTGGAAGACGCGCAGCCGCTCGAGTGAGGTGGAGGGAGTGACCATCAGCTGAGCTTACTGCACCGTTCACTTATCATCGTTTTTCATTGGGGTTCTCGCGTGACACGATCGCCGCATGTCGATCGACCCCGATGTGCAAGCGCCCCCGACGCGCGCTCTGGAACCGCTGTCCTGGATGAGCGACGCCGCCAATGCCCGTCGCGAGGAGATCATCGGCGCGCTCGACCTCGACGACCTGGGCGCCTGTGACGACCGACTGCACGGCCTGATCGAGCGCAACCGGCAGATCCACGACCGGGATTGCATCAACCTCAACCCCGCCACGAACACGATGAACCCGCGAGCCGAGGCGGTGCTCGCCACCGGGCTCGGCACTCGCCCATCACTGGGTCACCCCGGGGAGAAGTACGAGATGGGCCTCGAAGCGATCGAGGAGATCGAGGTGATCGCGGCCGAGGCGGCCCGCAGGGTGTTCCAGGCCGACCACGCCGAACTCCGCGTCGGCAGTGGTGCGCTCGCCAACCTCTACGCGTTCATGGCCACCTGCCGTCCCGGCGACTCGATCATCGTCCCGCCGGCCACGATCGGCGGCCACGTCACCCACCGCGACCCTGGTGCCGCCGGGTTGTACGGGCTGCAGATCCACGAGTGCCCGATCGACCCGTCGACCTACACCATCGATGTCGAGGGCTTGGCCGCTCTCGCGCGGCGGGTGCAGCCGAAGCTGATCACCACGGGCACGAGCCTCAACCTCGACCCGCATCCGGTCGCGGCGATCCGGGCCATCGCCGACGAGGTCGGGGCGTTCGTGCTCTTCGACGCCGCCCACGCGTGCGGGATGATCGCCGGCGGACTGTGGCCGAACCCCCTCCATCAGGGCGCCGACCTGATGACGATGAGCACCTACAAGAGCCTCGGCGGACCGGCGGGCGGACTCGTCCTCACCAACCGGGCCGACCTCGCCGAGCGACTCGACGCCATCGCCTACCCCGGCCTCACCGCCAACTTCGACGTCGCCAAGACCGCCGCACTGGCGATCACCATGTTCGACTGGCTCGAGTTCGGACGCAGTTACGCGGCAGCGATGGTCGCCAACTCCGTCACCCTCGCCGGCGAACTCGAGGCCCGCGGCCTGCCGGTGTTCCGCACCGTGCACGGCCCCACCACCACGTACCAGTTCGCGCTCGACATGTCAGCGGCGGGCGGCGGGCACGCAGCGGCACTTCGGCTGCGCGAGGCCAACATCCTCACCTGCGCGATCGGCCTCCCGCACGACGAGGGTGCCGGACTCCGGTTCGGGACGCCCGAGATCACGCGGCTCGGATTCACTCCCGCCGACATGCCCGAACTCGCCGATCTGATCGCCGCCGGCCTCGGCTCCGAACCGGCCGAGGTCGCCGCCAGTGCCGGCGCGATGCGCCAGCGCTTCCAACACGTCCACTACGTCCGCCACTGATCCGACGACGCACGAGGGAGACCGCCACATGACCAACGATCCGAGGAACCCGGCAGCGCTCAGCGCCGACCAACTCGACACCTTCCACCGCGACGGCGTGATCGCACTGCCGAGTCGCTTCAGCCCCGACGAGGTCGCCGCGCTCGTCGCCGCGCTGGAGGAGTTGACGGTCGACGACATCCCGCAGAACATCCGCGAGAAGTCGAGCGGTGTGGTGCGCTCGGCGTTCGAGCTCCACCGTCGCCACCCGCTCTACGAGCGATTGATCAGCGACCCGCGCTTCGTCGTTCCCGCCCACCAGATCCTGGGCGACCAACCCGTCTACGCGATGCAGGTGAAGGTCAATGCCAAGGAGGCCTTCACCGGCGAGCAGTGGCAGTGGCACTACGACTTCGCCACGCACCACCGCGAGGACGGCCTGGAGCAGCCGATCGCGCTCAACATGCACATCTTCCTCGACGAGGTGACCGAGTTCAACGGACCGCTGATGTTCGTGCGCGGTTCGCACCTCGACGGACCGCCACCGACCGAGCTCGACACCACGACCACCAGCTACCCGCTGTGGACGGTGGGCCCGTCGGTGGTCGGTCCGCTCGCGGAGCGGGGCGGGTTGGTGTGCCCGAAGGGGCCGGCCGGCACGATGCTGATCTTCGGGGACGCGGTGGTGCACGCCTCGCCGCCGAACATGTCGCCGTGGCCGCGACGGATCTTCTCGCTGATCGTGAACCCGGTGAGCAATCGCCAGACCACGTTCCGCCGCCCGGCTCACATCCACGACCGCGACTTCACTCCCTTGATCGCCAGGGACGAGCCGCTGCTCGTGCCGGCCTGACGTGAGCACCCCGTCGACCGACGAGGCGCTGCGACGCCCGAACTGGATGCGCGTCGATCGCGACGTACTGCGGGCCAACTACGAGGAGATCGTGCGACGCAGCGGCGACCGACGAGTGGTCGCCTCGGTGAAGGCCGACGGGTACGGACACGGTGTCCTCGATGTCTCGCGCGCCCTGGCCGATGCCGGCTGCGATTCGCTGTGGACCGGGCACATCGGTGACGCACTCGCGATTCGAGCAGCGGGCATCGACACCGAGGTCGTGCTCTTCGGTGGGTACACACCCGACCAGATCCCTGCGCTGGTCGCTGCAGGACTCGTGCCCACCGTGGTCGACCTCACCGGCGCCGCTGCAGCGGCGAGCTGCGGGGCCGCTGTGTACGTGAAGGTCGACGCCGGGCTGGGGCGCCTCGGGGTTCCGGTCGATGTCGCCGGCACGGTCATTCGCGAAATGGCCGGTCTGGACGGCATCACCATCGCCGGAATCTACACGCACCTCCCCTTCTCCGACCGGGCCGGGCGCGAGTGGGCCGTCAGCAAGGGCGCGGTGTTCACCGAGATGCTCGACGGGCTGGCACGCGACGGTGTGCGACCTGGGTTCACCCAGATGTGGGGCACCTGCGGGCTGCTCGCCGACCTGCCCGATGCGACCAACGCGGTGTGCGTGGGCCATGCGCTCTACGGCATGTCGCCATTCACCGACCCGACGCTGACCGACGCCGAGCTGCAGCCGGTGCTCACCGAGCTCGGCGCCTCCTTGATCCACGTCGCGGACCACCCACACGACGTTCGTGCCGGCGGCTACCTCACGCGCGGTGTGTCGAGGGTGGGCGTCATCCCGTTCGGCGTCACCGATGGCATGCGCCGGGTGGACGCGAGCTTCGAGCCACACGCGCTCGTGCGTGGGCAACGGGTGCCCATCGTGGGCACGTCCCTGGAGCACACGGTGCTCGACCTCGCCGCCGTGCCCGACGCAGCAGTGGGCGATCGAGTGGTCCTGGTCGGCCGTGACGGCGGCCAGCACATCACCCTCACGGAGTGGGCCACCTCGATCGGTTGTAGCGAGCTCGATGCCGTCCTCGCCGTCGCCGGCCGGGTCCAGCGTCGGTTGGCCGGGGCCTGACGCACACCGCCATCCGAGTGGGTACTCGCACCCTGGGTGCGAGTGAGCACTCGGATGGGCGTGTGTCACTCGACTCGGCCGTGTGTCACTCGGATGGGGGTGTGTCACTCGGATGGGGGGTGTGTCACTCGGATCCGTCAGGAGTGGTGCGGCTTCGGCGGCAACGTGCGAGCGAACTCGGTGCTGCGCCGCACCCATGCATCGAGCTGACGGCGGGTTCGCAGGCGTCCTGCATCGACCCGCAGCCACCCTTCCATCGGACGGCCGCGCATCACCGCGACCGTGGCTCCGGTGCGGTCGACCAGACGGTCGGCGGTGGCGGGGTCGACCCGAACCAGGATGCCCCCCTCACGGCTGGCGGTGACGGCCATGTGGCCGCCGACCAGGAAGGCGAGGCCTCCGAACATCGCCGACTCGGTGACGTCGAGCTGCCCGGCGAGGAGGTCGCGAATCCGGCGGGCGAGGTCCTCGTCGAAGGCCATGTCGACATCGTAGAAGCCCTTCGAATGCGCGCTCTGCCGACCCTGGGGACCTCGGGCCCTACACGGAAACCGGCGCCGGGACGACGCTGAAGACATGGTCGACGACCTCCTCGTCGCCGCGGGCCACGAGCCGCTCGCACGCCACGGTCGAGCGCGCCGCTCAGGGCTGTCCGCCGCCGCAGCGGTCAACGCGGTCGTGGCGTGGGCGGGAGCGTTCGGACTGGTCACCGGCTGGGTCGACCTCGGCGAGCGCATCAATGATCGGCTGCCCTTCGACAGCCCCCTGCTCGCTGGATTCGCGCTCGTCATGTTCGTCGCGATGCCCCTCACGCTGCTCGCCTGGTCGGCCTGGCAGGGAGCGGCCAGGACCAATGACCTGGCGTTCATCACCGGTCTGATGCTGATCGGTTGGGTTGTGGTGCAGGTCGTCGTGCTGCGCTCGTTCTCGCTGCTCCAACCGCTGTACCTGTGTGTCGGGGCGGGCTTCGTCACCGCATCGCATCGTGTGCACCTCAGCCCCCCTCGCCGCGGGGTGCTGATGGTCATCCTCGGCGCGCTGGTCGCTGCGACCGGTGTCGGTCTCGCGCCACACCTGGTCAAGGTCGGCCTCTCGCCGACGTCGGTGGTGTCGGTCGTCCTGGTCCTCACCGGAATCGCGCTCCTCGGCGCCGGCGCGCGATCGGCGCTCCGGAACCGGCGCCTCGCGGTCAAGCTCGTGGGCGGAGGGTTCGTGCTGATCGTGGTCCTCCTCAGCGTGTCGTTGATCGCTCCCGCCGTGGCTGCGACGAATGTCCCGACCACCCATGTCACCGACACACCGTCGTCGCGTGGAATCGACCACGACGACATCACACTGACAACACCGGACGGAGTGGACCTCGCAGGGTGGTACATGAAGGCCGGCGACGCTGACGACGTCAACGCCACCGACGGCGCAGGGGTCGTCGTCCTGCACGGCGCCGGCGCCACTCGATCGGACGTGCTCGACCAGTCAGCGGTGCTCGTCGAACACGGGTATGCAGTGCTCCTCCTCGATGCCCGCGGTCATGGCGACAGTCGGGGTACGGCGATGGACTTCGGCTGGTATGGAGATCTGGATGTCGCTGCCGGCATCGAGTTCCTCGCATCGCGTCCTGAGATCGACCCCCGTCGAATCGGGGTCGTCGGCTTCTCCATGGGCGGCGAGGAGGCGATCGGAGCGGCTGCCACCGACCCGCGAGTCCGAGCCGTGGTCGCCGAGGGGGCGACAGGGCGCCAGGCCGCCGACAAGGCGTGGCTGTCCGACGCATTCGGCTGGAGGGGGTGGGTCCAGGAGCAGTTGGAACATGTGCAGGACGGCATCACCGACTTCCTCACCGATGCCTCGCCACCGATGTCGCTTCGGACGGCGGTGGACGTGGCCGATGACACCAGGTTCCTCCTCATCACCGCCGGCAACGTCGACGACGAGGGTCGCGCTGCCGAGTTCATCCAGTCCGGCGCGAGCGAGCGGGTCACGGTGTGGACCATCGATGGCACCGATCACACGGGTGGGTACGACGCGCAGCCACAGCAATGGGAACAGCGGGTCGTCGAGTTCCTCGACGAGAGCCTCACCTGACACACCCGCAGGTGATGGCTGCAAGCGGCTTGCAAGCCGGCGTCAAGTGCCCCTTTGCACGATGTGGGCATGGAAACGACATTGCACAAGACCCGTCTCGCCCCCACGCAGATCGCCAGCGAGACCTTCCTCATCCACGACCACAACGGTGAAGGCACCGCCCCCGTCATGGTCCCGCTCAACTCGATGGTCATCCGTGGCGCCGAGCCGATGGTCGTCGACACCGGCATGCCCGAGAACCGCGAACAGTTCCTGGCCGACGTGTTCTCGCTCGTCGCACCGGAGGACATCCGCTGGGTGTTCATCAGCCACGACGACATCGACCACACCGGCAACCTCAACGCCCTCATGGAACTCGCGCCGAACGCCACCGTGATCGTCAACTGGTTCATGTGGGAGCGCATGGGCGCCAGCCTCGAGGTCTCCCCGATGCGCATGCGCTGGGTCGGTGACGGCGAGAAGATCGACATCGGCGACCGCGTCCTCACCGCCGTGCGTCCGCCCGTGTACGACTCGCCCACCACTCGCGGCCTGTACGACCCCACGACCGGCGTCTACTGGGCGAGCGACTCGTTCGCCGCCCCGATGCTGAGCGTCACTCCCCACGTCGCCGACATGGACCTCGGCTTCTGGCGTGAAGGCATGACGATGTTCAACCAGTACGTGTCCCCGTGGCTGCAGCTGGTCGACGACGAGAAGTTCCAGCTGACCGTGGACCGCATCGAGGCACTCGGCGCGACCTCGATCGTCGGCTGTCACACGCCGATCATCGGCCGCGACCTCGTGGGCGAGGCCATCGACATCACCCGCAAGTCGGCCGACGCCATCGTGGCACCGCAGCCCGACCAGGCGGTGCTCGATCAGATCCAGCTGACGTTGCTCGCCCACTGACGAACATTCCGCGAAGCCCAGCACGGGCACCGTGTGGTATTCCTTATCGGTGCTCACGGTGCACGTGTTGGGAGCGGTCGAAGCGCACCGCGATGGGCGGCCTGTCGATCTCGGCGGGCCGCTGCAGCGCGCCGTCCTCGCGCACCTCGCGCTCGACGCCGGCACGGTGGTGTCGGTCGACCGATTGATCGACCGCCTGTGGGGCGACCATCCGCCGCGCACACCCCTCGGCACCTTGCAGAGCTACGTGTCTCGGTTGCGGCGGCTGCTCGAGCCGTCGCACGAAGCGGGAGCTGCGCCGCAGGTGTTGGTGTCCACCGCCCCGGGCTACGTGTTGCACCTGCCGCACGATCAGATCGACGTGCACCGCTTCCGCTCGCTGGTGGCCGACGGTCGCGAGGCGGCCGCTGCCGACGATCCCTCCATCGCACTCGCCCGCTTCGACGAGGCGCTCGCGCTCTGGACAGGACCCGCCCTGGGGGGCATCGGACCGGAGGACCAGATCGCCGCCATCGTGGTGCGCCTCGACGAAGAACGGGCGGCAGCGCGCGAAGACAGGTTCGACGCGCTCCTCGCGCTCGGCCGGCACGCGGAGACCGTGCCGCGCCTGCAAGCGGCCGTGGTCGAGCATCCGCTGCGGGAACGACTGTGGGCCCAGCTCGCGCTGGCGCTCTATCGCAGCGGGCGGCAGGCCGACGCGATGCGCGCCATCGGCACCGCTCGCGATCGTCTCCTCGACGACCTCGGCCTCGACCTGAGCCCCGATCTCCGCGACCTCGAGCAACGCATCCTGGTGCAGGACCCCTCGCTGTCCACCCCAGCGCGGCACATGCACGACGACCGACCGGTGCTGATCGACGCTCCGACGACCGACACCGAACTCGTGGGTCGCGACGCCGAACGGGCGGTGCTCGCGGCAGCACTCGCCGGCGCGACCACACGCCCGCATCTCGTGTTGTTGGAGGGTGAACCGGGCATCGGCAAGTCCACCTTGTCGGAGGCCGTCGTCACCACCGCCGCGACCAACGGTTGGACCGTGGCCGTCGGTCGCTGTGTGGAGGTCGGCCTCGCGCCCTCGCTGTGGCCGATGATCGAACTGACCCGGGCACTCCTGGGTGACGACGCTCCGGCCGACGGCACGGCCCTCAATCCCTGGCGGCGACTCGCTGGAGGACGCGAGATCGGGCCGTGCTCCCAGGTGGAGATGGCCGCCCACTTCGTCGACGTGCTCGACGACGCGGGTGGTGGACCGTTCCTGCTCGTCGTCGACGACCTGCACTGGGCCGACCAGGCCACGCTCGACGTGCTGCGCCTCGTGCTCGACCGGCTCGGGCGGCGACCGGTGCTGGTGCTGGCCGCACATCGGCCGGTCGACCTGGTGCCCGACACGGCGCTGGCTCCGATGCTGGGCGCCCTCCACCGCACGAACGTCGAGGTCGTGCGGGTGCAGCTCTCGCCGCTCGACGAGGCGGGTGTGGCCCGGCTGGTGGAGATCACCACCGGAGTCGTCCCGTCGGCCGACGTCGCGGCCCGAGTACGTGCGCGAGCGAGCGGCAATCCTCTGTTCGTCAGCGAGCTCGCTCGGCTCGCCGGCGAACGCGGCCTCACCGACGAGAGCGTGGTGCCCGACGCCATCGTCGACGTCGTGCGCGACCGCCTCGCCCGTCTCCCCGAACGCGCCACGGCCGAGTTGGAGGTGGCCGCAGTGCTCGGCGAACACTTCGACCTGCGCACCGCCATGGCTGCCAGCGAACGAGCACCCGACGACTGCCTCGACGCACTCGACGCCGCCATCGTGACGCGGATCCTCGTCCCCACCCCCAACGGCTTCCGCTTCGCCCACGCGCTCGTCCGCGACGCGGTGCTCGCCCAACTCCCCCCGCTGCGGCGCGCCCGGCTGCACCACCGCGCCGCCGATGCCATCGTGTCGGTGCGGGGTGACCTCACCGACGACGCGGAACCCATCGCCCACCACCGGCTCGAATCCGCCGCCTTCGCGGACCCGCTGGTGGTGGCCGCGGCACAGGTACGCGCCTCCGACGTCGCCCGGTGGCGGGGCGCGCTCGACACGGCCGAGCAGTACGCAGAGCACGCCCTCGCCGTACTGGCCGATGTGCCGCGCAGCAGCGCGATGAGCGACATCGAGGTCGACGCGCTGGAGGCGCTCGTGTCGGCAGCGATGCAGCGACCCGATGCTGCAGGCATCGAGGGAGTCACCGCGAGGATCGCCCGATTCGCCGAGTCGACCGGCAGCGACGCGGCGCTCGCGCTGTGGCAGTTCCTCGACTTCGGCGACATCGATCGCGTCGACGATCTCCGCGCCCTCCAGCCCGAGCTGGCGCGCATCCGCGAACTCGCCGAGCGCACCGAGCAGCCGTACGCGGTGGTCACGACCAACTTCATGCTCGGTGCGATGGCGTTCCTCTCCGGCGACTTCGACGAGGCCGATCGCCGGCTCGGCTCGGCCGTCGAGGCGACCGGCGTGTCCAGCCCCGATGAGCCACCCCAGCACATTCCGCTGGTGCTGCTGCCGATGATCGCCGCATTCAATGCCGCCGTGTTGGATCGGCACGAGGAGGCCATGGCCCACGCCTACCGTCGGTCCGCGGCCTGGTTGTCGCGCCGTCGCGAGGTCGATTCGACGGCCGACGTCACCCTGGCGTTCACGCAGGCGCTGGTGCACGCGCAGTTCGACGAACCGGCAGCGGCACTCGCCCAGCTCGCCACCCGCCCCCGCTCACCCATGGGTGGCCTCGTGGCGCACCAGCCCGCGGCGTGCGACCTGCTCGAGGCCTGGGCACGCGTGCGCCTGGGCGAAACCGACCAACTCGCTGTCGCGTTCGCCGCGTCCGACGAGCTGTCGGCGAGCGACGAGCGGACCCTGGTCGGTGCGCTGTGGACATTCCTCGGCGACGCCTGCCGCCACGCCCGAGACGACCGCGCGGCCTCGGTGCTGCAACGCGCACACGACGAGTCGTCAGGCCGCGGCGAGACCTGGTGGCTGGCCGAGACACTGCGCCAGCAGGCTCTGGTGGCCGAGCAGGCCGGCGACCGTCAGCGCGCCGCGAGGCTGCTCGGCGAGTCACGGGCGTTGGCCACGCGACAAGGTGCGACCGTCATCCTCCGCCGCCTCGACACGTCCTCACCCGACACCACAACGTGAGTTTTTCTGAAGGGTCTAGCCTCGGGCGCATGACCGACATCGATGCTCCTGTGCCCACCACCATGCGACAGCTGCGTTCGCTGGTCACGCCCGACGGCACGCTCGAACTCTCGATCGCGCTGGTGGCCACCCCCGTGCCCGCGGAGCACGAAGTGTTGGTGCGCGTCGAAGCGGCGCCGATCAACCCGAGCGACCTGGGTCTGTTGCTGGCCATGGCCGACCTCGACCAGGCCACGTCCAGCGGCACGCCCGACCAGCCGGTGGTCACCGCGCCGATTCCGCCGAAGGTGTTCGCCGGCCTGTCCGCCCGCGTCGGCGAATCCATGCCGGTGGGCAACGAGGGCTGCGGCATCGTGGTGGCCGCCGGTTCGAACCCCGACGCCCAGGCGCTGCTCGGCAAGCGAGTGGCGATGGCGGGTGGTGCCACCTACGCCGAGTACCGCAACGTGGCCACGTTCATGTGCATGGTGCTGCCCGACGACGCCACGCCGCAGCAGGGCGCATCGTGTTTCGTGAACCCGCTCACCGCGCTGGGCATGGTGGAGACGATGCGCATGGAGGGCCACACCGCGCTCGTACACACCGCCGCGGCCTCGAACCTGGGCCAGATGTTGAACCGCATCTGCGTCGCCGATGGTGTGCCGCTCGTGAACATCGTCCGTCGTCCCGAGCAGGTGGCCATCCTGCGCGGCCAGGGGGCCGTACACGTGGTGGACACCAGTTCGCCCACGTTCACCGCCGACCTCACCGCTGCGCTCGTGGCCACCGGCGCCACCATCGCGTTCGACGCCACCGGCGGGGGCACGCTGGCCGGCGACATCCTCACATGCATGGAAGCGGCCATCAACGCCACCGCCACCACGTACAACCGCTACGGCAGCGACGTGCACAAGCAGGTGTACATCTACGGCGGACTCGACCGCAGCCCCACCACCCTCACCCGCACGTTCGGCATGGCGTGGGGCATCGGCGGGTTCCTGCTCACCCCGTTCCTTGGCAAGATCGGCCTCGAGGGCATGATCCGCCTGCGCGAGCGAGTCGTGAGCGAGCTCACCACCACCTTCGCCAGCACCTACACCGACGAGGTGTCGCTGTCGGGCGCCCTCGACCTGCAGGCCATCCGCACCTACGCCCGCCAGGCCACCGGCCAGAAGTACCTCATCCGCCCCTAGTCCACGCGAACGCAAGTTCGAACGTTCGATCTGAAGTTCGCGGGTCAGTGGAGTTCGGGGAGGGGGCGTGCCCAGGCGTGGAACTCGTCGAGCAGGCGGGCCTGGGTGGGCTGATCGACGAAGGCCGCGCGCAGGGCGTGCAGATTGCACGCCCAGAGCTCCGGCAGGGTGAGGCCCAACTCGTCGACGCAGGCGAGCCACTCCTCCGACAGGGTGACGTCGGAGATGGTGGTGTCGTCGGTGTTGATGGTGACCGGCACGCCGGCGCGCACCAGCTGCGGCAGCGGGTGCTCAGCGAAGGTGGCGACCGTGCCCGCCTGCACGTTGCTGGTGGGGCACAGGTCGAGCGTGATGTTGCGGGCGATCAGCTCGTCCAACAGCTTCGGGTCGGCCGCTGCCGAGGCACCGTGGGCGATGCGTTGCGGGCGAACCTGGAGCGCGCGCCACACCAACGCACCGTCATCGGGCAGTTCACCGGTGTGGAGCGTGATGCCCAGGCCGCCCGCTCGGGCCACGTCGAACGCCTCGGCGTGCACGGTGGGGTCGGGGTGGCTGGCCTCGTGGCCGGCGAGGTCGAACCCCGTGACGCCGTTGGCTCGGTGTCGCACCGCTGCGCGTGCGACCTCCACGTTGGTGGCCACGTCGTGGGCACGGATGGCGACCACACACAGCCGCACCTCCACGCCGCACCGCTCGGCGGCGTGAGCGGTGGCCGATGCCACGATGCCGATCACCTCGTCGAGCGACAGTCCTTGCGCACGATGGAAGGCGGGAGCCCACTTCACCTCCATGTACCGCACGCGGTCGGCGGCCTTGTCCTCCACCAGCTCGGTGGCGATGCGAGCCAACGAGTCCTCCCACTGCATCAACGCCAGCGGGAGCTCGAACGACTTGAGCAGCGCGGCCTGCGATCCCGGATGAGCAGCCGCCACCAACGTGTCGAACATGTCGTGCCACGTGTGCGGCGCGTCGATGCCGTGACGTTGGGCGAGTTCGATGGCCGTGTTCGGCCGGAGGCAGCCGTCGAGGTGCAGGTGCAGCTCGGCCTTCGGCATGGCGTGCAGGAGCCGAGCGACGGCGCTGGAGGGTGCGCTCACCCGGTCAGTCTGTCACCGGCTCAGCCGGCGGGCACCGTCGCCGCGTTGCGGTTCACGTAGAGGACGCCACCCACGCACAGCGCACCGACCACGATGACCGAGATCCACGTGAGGCCGACGGTGGCGAGCAGGGCGAGGCCGACACCGACGATGACGATGCGGGCGAGGTCGGGGTGGTCCTGCACCAGCTCGGTGAGCCACGACGCGCGACCGTCCTTCGCCGACCGGAGCAGGTGGGTGATGACGCCGACGAGCAGGCCGACGATGGCGAGCACCACGAGCACCCGTGCGAGCGTTTCGGTGAGCGACTCGGTGATGGTGACGGCGGCGACCTTCGCACCGGCTTTGTCGATGGCACGGCCGACGGCAGCCACCACGCGGTCGATGCCGATGCGCATGATGAGTGCCCCGACCCCGATGCCGACCGCCAACTGCGACAGCGTGCGGCGCCGGTCGACCGAGAGCGCCATCGCGACGCCGATCATCACGAACGCGAGCACGACCAGGATGAACACCGCCTTCTCGAAGATGGCGAGGGCTCGCTGCGCGGCGGCAAGCGTGGACGATGCGTCCTCCACGGCCTGCGAGTCGAGCAGCACGATCTGGCCGAAGTCCTCGGGCACCGAGATGCCGAACACCCGAGCGAGGAGCTGAACCTTGCGATCGCTGGTCACCTCGTTGGCGATGGCCGTGATGTCGAACCCGTCGCTGATGACCCCGTTGTTCTGCAACGCCTCGATGCCGGCCACCACCAGCGGCACGATGTCGAGGACGACCTGGCCGTCCTGCACGCTGAACGCGGAGTCGGGGCTGAGCCCACCGCCTTCGAGCAACTTGATCGCCTGCGCATGCGCCACCCGCACCGACTGTTCCAGGATGCGTCGGCCTGCATCACTGCCGACCACCTTGTTCACCTGGTTCTCGATCTGGTTGGTGACCGCGCCCTCGATGATGGGGGCCACCGCGTCGAGCTGCGACGGCAGCACGCTCTGCACCAGGGCGGTGACGTCGACCAGCGACATGATCTCCTGCGTGATGCGTGCCGACAGCGCGTCGATGACCTGCGGGTCGGAGGCTGCCTCGTCGACCGCCTTGACCACGCGTTCGGAGCTGAGCACGGTGTTCTTCGCCCAGACGGCGGTGGTTCCCAGCAGGAACAGCACGACCGCGAGCACGACGGCCACCCACGTGGCGATGCGGCGAGGCCGCTGAGACCGCGCCTTGGTGGGGGTGGGAGCGGCCTCGGGCGCGGTGGACTCGTCGGTCATTCTCGAAACGGTACGCGGTCCGCGACCTGAGCCGCATCATCCATGTTGGGTGAGTTCACCCGGAGGGGGTGATGTGGGAATCGACAGCGGCTGGCAGGTTGCCTATCGTCGCGAACGTACAGGTGCGTCGCCACGACGGAAGGAAGCTCCCATGGCCATTGGACCGGTCGAATATCTCATCGTCGAGTTCCCCGGGAATCAGTTCAAGGGCGAAATCGTCCCTGCGCTGGCCGACCTCATCGATTCGGGCACCATCCGTCTCATCGATGCCGTGTTCATCAGCAAGGACACCGACGGCAACGTGGTGTGGGACGAATACGACGCCGGCGAAGAAGGCGACGGCTTCGGCTTCGCCGCGCTCGACGGCGAAGCGGGCCTGTTGAACGAGGAGGACGTCGTCCTTGCCGCCGAGGGCCTCGCGCTGAACAGCACCGCCGTGCTGCTGGTGTGGGAAGACGTGTGGGCCACCCCCTTCGCCGTCGCCGTGCGCAACGCGGGTGGCCAGATCGTCGATGGCGCCCGCCTGCCGCACGAACTGGTGCAGGCCGCCGTCGACTCCATGAACAGCTGAACCCCACTCACCCCTTTCACCACATCTCATCCAGGAGGACACCATCATGATGCGTCGAGGAATCGGACGAGTCGGTCGCCCATCGCTCATCGGCACCATGGCCCGCACGGCCGTCGTCGCCGGCACCGCCACCGCCGTGGCGGGCAAGGTCGCCAGCAGCCAGGCCGAGAAGGCCCAGGTCGCTGCCGAGGCCCAGGCCTACGAACAGCAGCAGCAGCAGGCAGCCATCGATGCCCAGGTCGCTGCGCAGGTGCAGGCCCAGATGGCCGCACAGCAGCAGGCCGCACCCCCGCCGCCCCCGCCCGCTGCCCCCGCGGCTGCGCCGGCCGGTGACGACACCATCGCCCAGTTGCAGAAGCTCGCCGAGCTGAAGGCACAGGGCATCCTCAGCGACGACGAGTTCGCCGCGGCGAAGGCCAAGCTGCTCGGTCTGTGAGCCAACTCCCGCTCGATCTGCATTCGAGCGAGTTCCTCGAAGATCCCGCTCCCACCCTCGGGTGGTTGCGCGAGCACGACCCGGTGCACCGCAGCCCGTACGGATACTGGTTGCTCACGCGCTACGACGACATCACCGCAGCGCTGCGCGACCCGCGATTGTCGAGCGAATGGACGAAGAAGGGTTCGCTTCCCGGTGTGAGTGCACGCCACCGGGAAGCACCCGACCTCGATGATCCCTTCGTGCGCGCCCAGCGGGTGGTGCTCCATTCGTTCAACATGAAGGACCCGCCCAGCCACACTCGGATCCGCCAACTCGTGCAGCAGGCCTTCACCCGCGCTGCGGTCGACGAGCAGCGCGGTCGAGTGCTCGAGTTGGTCGACGCGTACCTTGCTGCGGGCCTTCGCGCCGGCGAGCTCGACCTGGTGACCGAGCTCGCCTTCCCGCTCACCATCACGGTCGCGAGCGAGATGATCGGCATCCCTGCCGACGCCCGTGCCGAGTTCCGTGCCTCGTTCGAGGACACCGAACGACTCGGCGACCCGACCGCCACGGATGCCCAACGCGACGCGGCGAAGGCCGCGTTGGTGTGGCAGCTCGACTTCATCGCGTCGGTCGTGGAGGCACGCCGCAGTGACCCGCGCGACGACCTGGTGACGGCACTGGTGCAGGCGGAGGCCGACGGTGAGGTGCTCACCCACGACGAGATCCTCGCCGCACTGCTCACCCTGTACACCGCCGCAGGCACCACCACCGAGCGGATGATCTCCAGCGGGATGTTGCTGTTGCTGCGCCATCCCGAGCAGTGGGCGCAGGTGCGGGCGCAGCCGCAGCTGGTGAACGGTGCGGTCACCGAGATCCTGCGCTACCACCACCCCAATCAGCAGACCACCACGCCCCGGCTGGCGCTCGACGACATCGAGCTGCGTGGTCAGGTCATCCCCGCCGGCAGCACGGTGCGCGTGGCCCTCGGCGCGGCCAACCGCGACCCCGCACGCTGGGACCGCCCGGAACGGTTCGACATCACTCGTCAGGAACTGGTGTCGCTCGGATTCGGGCAGGGCATCCACTACTGCATCGGCGCTCCCCTGGCCCGGATGCAGGCCGAACAGGCCATCTCCCGTCTCGCAGCGTTGCCCCGGCCGCTGGTGCTCGACGACCACGACATCCGCCACGACCCCCGACGGATGGATCGGTACGAACGAATCCGAGTGACCTTCCCGGACTGACTGTCGCAATCATCACGTTTCGGTCAAGGCACCTGCTGACGGTGCCGATACCTGCTACATGCGATCACCGGGATCCGACACGTGAACACGTTCGAGGCACCGCCTCGTTCGCCGCGCGTCGACCTCCCACCGCCGAGCATTGCCATGTTGCCGCCGAGCATTGCCTTCGTGCCGCGGCTGCCACCGCCGCCGAAGCGCCAGACCGTGGCCACCGCGCCGCCGGGCACCTTGTTCGCCTCGCTCAACGAAGCGGTGAGCGAGTTGCCCCCGCGGCCGCACGGTGGGGTGCCGCGCAGCGGCGTCACCACCTACACACCGGTCCGGCGACGCAAGGCGACCCGCACCTACCGCGTGCTCCGACGGGTGACCACGATGGTCGTGGTGATGGCCATCGCCGCCGGTGGTGTGTTCGCGTATCAGCACTTCAAGGTGGATCCGCCGCCCCACCCCGGCGAGTGGGATCCCCGGCTGCTGTCGCTCGTGACGTTCGTGGAGACCGAACGAGGGTTGAACTTCGAGCACCCGATCTTCGTCGATTTCCTTCCGGAGGCCGAGTATCAGCTGGCCACTGGTCCGCAGGGCCCGATCGACGACGAGACGCGCGCCGCAGCGAAGTACCGCAGCGATGTGCTCGACATGTTCGGGCTGGCGTCGGGCTACGACGCGCTGGCGGGCGACACGACGATGGCGTCGTCGAGCACGCTCGGCTTCTACTCGCCGTCGACCGACCGCATCACCGTGCGCGGCACCGAACTGACCGCGCCCGTTCGCGTGGTGGTCGCGCATGAGCTGACGCACGCGCTGCAGGCGCAACACTTCGACCTCCGGCTCGGCGGGACCGACGACATGGCCCGCCGCAGCATCGCCGAGGCCGACGCGATGCGCGTGGAGCACGCGTACCTCGCCACCCTCACCCCCGAGGACCAGGCGCTCGCCAACGCCGGCAACAGCCTCACGCCCGAAGCAGCAGCCGTGCTCGCCACCGTGCCATGGCCAGTGGTGGAACTGGGCTACGCGCCGTACCAGTTGGGGCCGGCGTTCCTGCAGAGCATCTACCTGCGCGAGGGCAACGACGGCGTCAACGCATTGTTCGAGGACCCGCCCACCGAGCGAATGCTGCTCACCCCCTGGAAGGGACTCACCCACGACGCCGACGCCGAGGTTGTTGCCACACCGCCGACGCGCGCGTTGGTCGACCAGAAGTCGCAGCCGCTGACGACCATCGAGTTGCTGGTGATGCTCGACGCGTGGCTGCCGTGGACGATGGCCCGCGGCTCGCTCGACACGCTGGCCGGAGCCGCGTTCACCACCTATCGCCACACCAAGACCGGTCCGTTGTGCATGACCGCGGTGGTGCAGTTCGACGGCAGCCCGCAACCGTTCGCCGACGCCCTGCTGTGGTGGGCCGGCGCGTCGGGCTCGGGCAGCGTTCCCACGATCACCGACAACCAGGTGAGCTTCGAGTCGTGCGTGCGCGGTGGCGCGGCGCCGGCACCTCCCGTGCCGGTCATCAGCCCGAGTCAGGCCGTCATCATCGAGAACAGCACCGTGCCCGTGGGTGCCGAGGTGAACGGTGTTCGCGACGTGAAGCCGTTCCTGTGCACGGCGCGCTCGCTGATCGACAACCCGAACATCGCACCGCTGCTGGTGAAGCAGGACCTGTCGGCGGGTGAGCTCGCTGCGGTCGATGCAGCGCGGAACGACGCGCTGCGCGCCTGCGCCCAGTGACGTGGCACAGTGCTGGGCGTGGATCCCACTGCACTCGGCGCCGCCGATCTCTCTCTGGCCATCCATTCCCGTGAGGTGTCGTGCCTCGAGGTGATGGCCGCGTTCCTCGATCGCATCGAGCTGCGCAACCCCTCGGTGAATGCCATCGTCAGCCTTCGTGACCGCGACGAGTTGATGACCGAGGCCGCCGAGTGCGACGAGGAGATCGCCGCCGATCTCTCACGCGGCTGGATGCACGGCATGCCGCAGGCCATCAAGGACCTGGCGGGGACACGCGGGTTGCGCACCACGATGGGGTCGCCGCTGTTCGCCGACCACGTGCCCGAACGCGACGACCTGATGGTGGCGCGCATGCGCCGTGCGGGGTGCCTGATCGTGGGCAAGACGAACGTGCCCGAGTTCGGCAAGGGGTCGCACACGTTCAACGAGGTGTTCGGGCCGACGCGCAACCCGTACGACCTCGGCCGCACCGCGGGCGGCAGCAGCGGTGGTGCCGCGGTGGCGCTGGCCACGCGCATGCTCCCGGTGGCCGACGGCAGCGACTACATGGGCTCGCTGCGCAACCCGGCCGCGTGGAACAACGTGTTCGGGTTCCGGCCCAGCCAGGGCCGGGTGCCCGCCTGGCCGTCGACGGATCAGTACCTGTCGCAGATGGGCACCGAAGGGCCGATGGGGCGCAGCGTGATCGATGTGGCGATGCTGCTGGGCACGCAGGCGGGCCACGACCCGAGGGTGCCACTGTCGCTCGACGGGCGGCTCACCGAGTTCGCCGACATCGACACCGCGAGGCGCACGCTCGACGTGGACCCGGAGGGCACGCGGGTGGGGTGGCTGGGTGACCTGGGTGGCCATCTGGCGCTCGAGCCCGGCATCGAAGCAGTGTGCGTGGACGGGCTCGCTCGGTTGGCCGAGTTGGGCTGCACCGTCGAAGCCGTCGGTGTCGACTTCCCGCTCGACGACCTGTGGGACGCGTGGCTCACGTGGCGGCACATGGTGGTGGTGTCGGGCATCGGCGCATCGGTGAACGACGGCAACCGACACCTGGTGAAGCCCGAGATCCTGTGGGAGATCGACCAGGGACACGCGCTCACGCTCGAGCGGGTGAACCGGGCGGCCACCATCCGCACCCGCTACCACGAGGCGATGGCGGGTCTCTTCCTGCACTTCGACGCGCTGGTGCTGCCCACTGCGCAGGTGTGGCCGTTCCCCGTGGAGGAGCGCTGGCCCACCCACATCGGCACCCGCGAGATGGACACGTACCACCGTTGGATGGAGGTCACCCTCTACGCCACCTTCGCCGGGCTGCCGTCCATCAGCGTGCCGGTGGGTTTCGACGAGCGCGGGCTGCCGATGGGCATGCAGCTCATCGGTGCACCGCGAGCAGATGTCGAGGTGCTGGCACTGGCACACGCATACGAGCGCACCATCGGGCACCTGGCCATCGGCGAGGCCTGAGCGTCGTACCATCGGGGTCATGACCACCGGAGCAATGACCCCAGCCGAGCGCGAGGCGTTCCTCGCAGGAGTGCACATCGGCATCCTCGCCATCGACGAGCCCGGACGTGGCCCGTTGGCGATGCCCATCTGGTACCTCGTCAGCGACGGCGCGGTCCACATCAGCATGGACGGCTCCTCGCTGAAGGCCCGCCTGCTGCGCGCCGCTGGCCGGGCCACCATGACGGTGCAGGACGAGGCCCCGCCGTACAAGTACGTGTCGGTGGAGGGCCCCGTGGAGCTGGTGCCGCACACCCCCGACAACCTGGAGATGGCGGTGCGCTACCTGGGCCCCGAGCTGGGCGCGTGGTACGCCGAGAACAACCCCCTCACCGACGACTCCGTGGTCGCCGTACTGCGCCCCGAGCACTGGCGCACCTTCGACTTCGGCAAGATGCTCTGAGGATCACATGAGCGAACGACGGACTGAACGACTGGCCCACACGGGCGAGACCACCGAGCTGCTGAGCACGCTCATCCAGAACGCATGCGTGAACGACGGCACGCCCGATTCCGGTGGCGAGCGGCGCAACGCCGACACGCTGCAGGCCTATCTGGAGGGCGCTGGACTCGACGTCGAGCAGTTCACCCCGCGGTCCGACCGCACCAGCATCGTCGCCCGCATCGAGGGCAGCGACCCCTCTGCACCGAAGCTGTGCCTGATGGGCCACACCGACGTGGTGCCCGTCAGCCGATCCGGCTGGAGCCGAGACCCGTTCTGCGGCGACGTGGTCGACGGCGAGATCTGGGGTCGCGGCGCGATCGACATGTTGAACATCACCGCCTCGATGGCGGTGGCGTTCAAGGAGCTCGCCCGCACCGGCTTCCAGCCGAAGGGTGACATCATCTACTTCGGGGTGGCCGACGAGGAAGCCGGCGGCGTGTGGGGCGCGAAGTGGATGGCCGACCACCACTGGGACGCCATCGCCTGCGACTACGTGCTCACCGAGATGGGCGGCTGGTCGCACAGCGACGGTCGCAAGGTGGGCATCAGCGTGGGCGAGAAGGGCATCGCCTGGCGGCGCCTCACGGTGAAGGGCACACCGGGCCATGGCTCCATGCCGTACGGCGCCGACAACGCGGTGCTGAAGGCCGCCGACGTGGTGAAGCGACTGGGTGACTATCGCCCCGCGGCGAAGCTCGACGAGATGTGGGCCGCCCGCGTGATGGCCACCGATCTCGCGCCCGACGTGAAGGCCGGGCTGCTCGACCCGGCTCGGCTGGAGGCCACGCTGGCGATGCTGCCGGTGCCCACGGCCCGGCTGTTGCACGCCTGCACCCACACCACCATCTCGCCCAACGTGGTGCACGGCGGCATCAAGACCAACGTCATCCCCGACGAGGTGTCCATCGACGTCGACATCCGCACCCTGCCGGGCGACGACAGCGACCGGGTGGCCGCCTACCTGCGCGAGGCGCTGGGCGACCTGGCCGATGACGTGGAGATGTCGGCGCTGTTCAACGACAACTCGTCCATCTCTCCGATGAACAACGAACTGTGGGGCATCCTCCAGCGACGAACGCAGGTGGTCTACCCCGAGGCCGACCTGCTGCCCGAGCTCATCGTGGGCGCCACCGACAGCCGGTTCTTCCGCGAGAAGGGCACGGTGGCGTATGGAACAGGCCTGTTCGCGCCGGGTGTGAGCTTCGAGCAGTTCGCCAGTCGCTTCCATGGACACGACGAACGCATCGACATCGAGAGCCTCGGGCTCTCCACCGACTACTGGATCGGCATCTGTCACGACCTCTCACTGTGACGCCCCGTGCCACTACTGTCCCCCGAGAACTTCAGCAATCATTCCGGCGGCGTGTGAGGATGGGAACGGTGGCGCTCGCATGAACGAAGAACACTGGCTGGTCGAAGTGGTCGACGCCATGCCCGACGGCGTGGTCATCGTCGACGCCGCCGGCGAGATGGTGCTCGTCAATCGCGAGATGGAACGCCTGCTCGGCTACGGCCGTGAAGAGATGCTCGGCCACACCGTCGAGATGCTCCTTCCCATCGAGATCCACGACGCCCATGTCGCCCACCGCGAGGGGTTCAGCGGCAACCCGCACCGCCGAGCCATGGGCGCTGGGCTCGACCTGAGCGCCCAACGCAAGGACGGCAGCGTGTTCCCGGTGGAGATCTCGCTGGCACCCGCGCAGGTCGACGGTGCACCCGTGGTCATCGCCACCGTGCGCGATGTCACCGCCAACCGCCAGGCCGACGAAGACCTCGCCGCCGCCCGCCAGCGTGTGCTGCTGGCGGAAGACCACGAGCGCATCGCCCGAGACCTGCACGACACGGTCATCCAGCGCCTGTTCGCCTCGGGGCTGTCACTGCAGAGCGTGCTGCCCACCGTGCCCGAGACGGCGAAGGTGAAGATCGAGCGCATCCTCGACGACCAGGACGACGCCATCCGCGAACTGCGCACCGCCATCTTCGGTCTGGCCAGCAAGCGCAGTGCCGGCCGCACGGTGCGCGTGGTGGTGAACGATCTGGTCGACGAGTCGGCCCGGGTGCTGGGCTTCCGGCCCACCCTGCACTTCTCGGGCGTGCTCGACACCATCGACGAACCCACCACCGCCGAAGTGGCCGCCGTGGTGCGCGAGGCGCTCAGCAACGTCGCCCGCCACGCCCGTGCGCGCAAGGTGGAGGTCACCCTGCGCCACGCCGAGCAGGAGCTGTCGCTGATGGTCAGCGACGACGGCGAAGGAATCCCCGGCAGTCACCGCCTGGGCAGTGGACTGCTGAACATGCACGACCGCGCCGAACGCATGGGCGGCAGCTGCTCGGTCACCTCCGGCGAGAACACCGGCACCATCGTCCGCTGGCAGATCCCGGTCCTGGACTGACCGACACCGGCCGCGGGCCGTCAGATCTGGGTACTCGGGCGACCGGCACCGGCCTTCACCGCGAAGACGGCCGCTTCGGTGCGGCGGCTCATGCCCAGCTTCATCAACATGTTGGACACGTAGTTCTTCACTGTCTTCTCGGCCAGGTGGAGCTCGGTGCCGATCTGGCGGTTGGTGGCGCCTTCGGCGATGAGATCGAGGATCTTGCGCTCCTGCGGGGTGAGCTTGGCCAGGCGCTCGTCCTCTTCGGAGGGGTGGCGGAGGCGGTGCAGCACCTTGCTGGTGACGGTGGGGTCGAGCAGCGACTCGCCGCGGGCCACGCGGCGGATGGCGGCCACCAGGTCGTTGCCGCGGATCTGCTTCAGCACGTACCCAGAGGCACCGGCCATGATGGCCTCGAACAGGGCGTCGTCGTCGCTGAACGAGGTGAGCATGAGGCAGGCGAGGCCGGGCAGCTGGCTGCGCACCTCGCGGCACACCTCCACACCGCTGCCGTCGGGCAGGCGCACGTCGAGCACGGCCACATCCGGCCGCACCGCGGGGATGCGCTGAATTGCCTCTGCGGCCGTGGAGGCTTCGCCCACCACTGCCAGGCCGGGTTCGGCTTCGATCAACTCACGCACACCACGGCGCACGATTTCGTGGTCGTCGAGGAGGAAGACGTTGATGGGTTTCGGGGACTCATCCATCCGCAGAGGCTCCCACACACCAGGTCGTGCTGTCAGGGACCTTGGTCACATTCTCACAAGGTCACAAACTCCCGGAGGGCAACTAGGATTTCGAACGTGCTGGTCGTCCAACCCCCCGCCGTGCTGCCCCAGGCCAACGAGGCCTGCTGGTGCGGCAGTGGCCGCAAGTACAAGCGATGCCACAAGCCCCTCGAGGGCCGCGTGCTGCAGGGCGTCATCAGCCCCATGCGCAGCGTGCCCGACCACATCGAACGGCCCCCGTACGCGGCCACCGGTGAGGCCCCGCGATGGGCCGAACCCAGGGTGAAGAGCCCCGAGATCATCCAGGCCATGCGTCACGCGGGCGCCATGGCGGCCGAGATCCTGCGCCTCGCCGGCGAGATCGTCCGCCCCGGCATCACCACCGACGAGATCGACGTGTTCGTGCACGAGGCCACCATCGAGCGTGGCGCCTACCCGAGCCCGCTGAACTACCACCACTACCCGAAGAGCGTGTGCACCAGCGTCAACGAGATCATCTGCCACGGCATCCCCGACAGCCGGGCGCTGCAGGATGGCGACATCGTCAACCTCGACGTCACCTGCTACGTCGGTGGCGTGCACGGCGACACCAACGCCACATTCTTCGTCGGAAATGTGGACCCCGCCAGCCGCAACCTGGTGAAGGTCACCGAGGAATGCCTCTGGAAGGGCATCGAGGCCGTGCAACCCGGTCGCCCGCTCAGCGACATCGGCCGTGCCATCGAGTCGCACGCCAAGCAGCACAAGCTGGGTGTGGTGCGGGCCTTCATCGGCCACGGCATCGGCGAGCAGTTCCACACCGACGTGCAGGTGCTGCACTACTACGACGAGCGGGCCAGCATGATCATGCGCCCCGGCATGACCTTCACCATCGAGCCGATGATCACGCTCGGCACGTGGCAGCACAAGATGGTGTTCGACGACGACTGGACCGCGGCCACCGCCGACGGCAAACGCACCGCACAGTTCGAGCACACGCTGCTCGTCACCGACGACGGCGTCGACGTGCTCACCGCCCCTGGTTCGGTGTCGCCGTCGGCCCCCTGGAACCGCTGACCCGCACTCGCAGAGAGACGTCGTTCTCGGACGCGGGCTGATCCGTCTCGGAAGGCGGGGGACTGATCAGACCGAGAACCCGATTTGGGACGAATCAGACCGAGAACAGAGGCTCAGCGGCCGGTGAAGTTGGCGGGACGTCGCTCGAGGAACGACGCCACGCCCTCGCGATGGTCGTCGCTCTTGAAGCACGCCGCCATGGCAGCGGTGTGGCGCTGCATGTGCTCGTCGACGGGCGCAGTGAGGCCCTGCTGCACCAGCGACTTGATGAGGCCCAGGCTGTGCGGCGAGCCGGCGGCGATGGTGGCCGCGAGCTCGATGGCACGCGGCAGCAGCTCGTCGCTGGGCACCACGTCGAGCACGTAGTCCAAACGGAGCGCCTCGTCGGCGTCGATCATCGCCCCGGTGTACAGCAGCCGCAGGGCCTGCTGCATGCCCACGATGCGAGGCAGTAACCAGGTGCCAGCGCCCGTGTCGGGCACGAGCCCGCGGTGCACGAAGTTCCACGCGAATCGGGCGTTGGGGCTGGCGAGGCGCAGGTCGCACTGCGACGTGAACTCGGCACCCATGCCCACGGCCGGCCCGTCGACCGCGCACACCGTGGGCTTGCGCGTCTGGGCGATGGGCCACCACTTGTGCGTCTCCTCGGCCGTGCCGCGCAGGCCGCGCTGGTCGCCGGGAATGGTGGCCAGATCGGCCAGGTCGGTCCCGGCGCAGAAGGCGCCGGGCACGCCCGTCACCACCAGCGCCACGGTGCTCGGCTCGTCGTCGGCGCGGCCCACGGTCTCGATGAACTCACCGAGCATCGCGTAGGTCATCGCGTTGCGCTTCTCGGGACGGTCGATGGTGATGATGCCCACCTTGCCCTCGACGTGATGGCGGATGAACTGACGTGCCGGCTCGCTCATGCGTCGACGGTAGCGAAACAGCGGGACCGGGTTCGGGCCGGACATGCGATCATCTCGGAGTGCCCATCCTGCGCGACGACCTCGAACGGAAGATCGTCCGCCTCGCCATCCCCGCGCTCGGCACGCTCGCCGTCGAGCCCGTCTACGTACTGGTCGACACGGCCATCGTCGGCCGATTGGGCACACCGCAACTGGCCGGCATGGCCATCGCCAGCATCATCCTGTTGAACGTGGTGTCGGTGCTGTCGTTCCTGGAGTACGTCACTCCCGACATCGCCTTCGCCGCCAATGCCGGTCGCATCGGTGATGCCCGTCGAACTGCGGCGCACGGCGTGTGGCTGAGTTGCTTCATCGGTCTTCCCGCCGGTGTGCTGCTCGCGTTGGCGGCGCGCCCGCTGTGCTGGCTCATCGGCGGGCGCGGAGAGGTGCTGCACCACGCCCGCACCTACCTCAGCATCAGCGCGCTCGGGCTGCCCTTCGTGCTGCTCGCATTCCTGGGCCACGGCGTGATGCGCGGCTACAACGATCTGCGCACGCCACTGAAGATCGTCGTGGTCGCCAACGTCGCCAACCTGTTGCTGGAGATCCTCACCGTGTACGGATTCCACTGGGGTGTCGCCGGTTCGGCGGCGAGCACCGTGGTCGTGCAAGCAGGCGCAGCCGCAGCGTTCATGTGGGTCATCCGCCGCCACGTCACGTCGGTGCGGCCGGCATGGGCGCACTACAGGCCCCTGCTCGCGATCGGCGCACACATGGCAGTCCGATCGGTCGCGATGTACACGGTGTGGAACGTGTCCACGATCATCGCCGCCCATCTCGACGCGCCCACGCTCGCCGCCAACCAGGTCGTCACCCAGCTGTTCATGTTCTTCGCGCTCATGCTCGACGCGCTCGCGGTGCCACTGCACTCGTTGGTGGCAGGGGCGCTCGGCAGCGGGCAACCACGCGAGGCAGAACGCATCGGCCGCATCAGTGTTCGCCTCTCGCTGTGGGCTGCCGGCCTGTTGGCTGCGGTGCTCGTCGTCCTCACACCGGTGTTGCCGTCGCTGTTCACCACCGACCCGGAGGTGAAGTCGCGGTTGATCGGCGCGCTGCTCGTGCTGGCGCTGATGCAGTTCCCCGGTGCCGTCGCGTTCGCGCTCGACGGTGCGCTCATCGGCGCGCACGACATGGCGTGGCTCGGCCGCCAGGCCATTCGCAACATCGTCGCCTTCGTGCCGTTGGCGGTGGCCACCGTGATCTGGCCGCGTCTCGGGCTGGCCGGTCTCTGGGGTGCCCAGATGTGCTGGATGGTGATGCGGGCCGCGGTGAACCAGCGGCGTTGGCATCGCCTGGCCGGTCGCGACTTCGCCACCGCACTGGACGTCGCCCCCGCGCCCGTCGCCTGAATGCCGACGGCTCGACTGCCGGGCGTACAGCATTCACGGCGGCCTTGGCCGGACGAACCCCGCCGGTTCGGAATGCTCACCGCCCGACCGTCGGGCGCTGAGCATTCGCCATAGGGGGGTCGACGGACCGGATGGTGGGGCCTCGTGCGGGTCGCGGCGTGACACGTCGTCCGCGCCGGCGTGAGAACATCGGTCACGACGAAGGGACACACGATGAGCATTCCCGATCTGCAGGCCATTGCCACCGGCGCCGTGGCCGACGTGCGCATCGAGCCGTGTCCGCGACGCATCCGAGTGATGGTGGACGGCGTGTTCGTGGCGGACACGACTCGCGCGCGCTACGTGTTCGAGAAGGGTCACCTCCCCGTGTACTACTTCCCTCGCGACGACGTGCGATTCGACCTGCTCGAGCCCACCGACACCAGCACCCACTGCCCGCGCAAGGGCGACGCCAGCTACTGGACCATCGTCGTCGGCGACCGTCGGTGCACCGATGCGGTGTGGGGCTACCTGGACCCATTCGACTCGGTGGCGGAACTGGCCGACCTCGTCGCGTTCTACTGGGACCGGGTCGACGCCTGGTTCGAGGAGGACGACGAGGTGTTCAAGCACGCCCGCGACCCGTACAAGCGCATCGATGTGCTGCAGTCGTCGCGGCACGTGGAGGTGTTCATCGAGGGCGTGAAGGTGGCCGACACCGTGCGGCCGCGCCTGCTGTTCGAGACCGGTCTGCCCACCCGCTACTACATCCCCAAGCTCGACGTGCGGGTGGACCTGCTGCGCCCATCGCAGTCCACGAGCGTGTGCCCCTACAAGGGGGTCGCCCACTACCACTCCGTGGCCATCGGCGACCACGAGGTGACCGACATCGCCTGGTACTACCCCAGCCCCATCCCCGAGATCCCGAAGATCGAGGGTCTCGTGTGCTTCTACAACGAGAAGGTCGACATCGTGGTCGACGGCATCGCCCAGGAACGCCCCGTCTCCCCCTGGTCGTGACCCTCCACCAAAACTCGAGTGTTGCTGCAGGGGATGGTGGCGAGGAGTTTGGGGTTGAGGCGCACGGTGCCGACCCCCAGGCCGCTGCCGGCGGCGTGGTGGTGCACCCACTCGGTGGCCGCCGGTGAACTGAGCACCGCCATCACTCGCTCGGGCTGATCGGTGACGCACGTGATGACCGGGACACCCGGCAGCCACGCGCCGTCGGGGTCGTGCACCGCCTCGATGACCGCTGTCTGATTGGCGATGAGGATCTTCGGCACCAGCCGTTGGGCGGCCCACTTCTGCAACGCGGGGCTGAGGCGGTCGACCGCGACGCGGGGCGCGAGGTACTGCTGCTTGGCGAAACGCATCGGCTTCTCACCCCACCGGCACACGCCAGGGTCGATGAGTCCGCTGGTGACCAGTGGAGGGCCATCGATGTCGTCGCCCACCGCGCCCACCAGGCCGTAGTACTGGTCGCGGAAGTCCACTGTGAACGCGGCGATGTCGCCCAGTACGGGGCCGTCGTACTGCGGCACGGCACCTCCGGTGAGCAGCGCGGCCCAACTGCGCGGCATCGGCATGGCCGGCAGCGGAGCGAACTCGGGGCCGAACGACCTCCGGACCTCACCGCGCGCTCCACCGACCTCCCACACGCCCGCCCACACGCGCACGTCGGCGTCGAACATCTTCGTGTCGCTCCACCACATCCAGCGCAGCGCCGCGACCTCGTCGACCGCGGCGCGGATGTCGGCGGCGTCGCGCGTGGACAGCAGCGACTGCGGGAGCACCAGCCCCACTCGGCCGCCGGGGCGCACCAGGCGCATCGCGAGCGCGAGGAACTCGGCCGCCGAGTCCGCATAGGGCCCCCCACCGAATCGCGAACGTCCGCCGCGGCTGGTGAGCGAGGCGAGTTGGTTGAGGAACGGTGGGTTGCCGACCACGACGTCGAACCGCTGCTCGCCCCAGTCACGGGCGAGCGAGTCATCGTGCGTGAACTCGGTGGCGGGGTCGATGTCCACACCCATCTGTTCTGGCAGACGGGTGGCCCGCAGGAACCGCCCGTCGCCGCACGCGGGGTCCAGCACAGAGCGTGCCCCCGGGAACACGGCCTCGGCGACCACGGCGTCGACCAGTTCGGGCGGGGTGTACCACGCCCCCAACTGCTTGCGCCGCCGGGCGTCTCGTTGGGGTTCGTTCACGTCGCCAGCGTAGGGTTTGCCGCTGTGACCGCACCGGACCTCGCATCGTCGAACGACCGCTACCTCCACTTCGACCGCGACGAGTGGGCGGCGCTCCGCGCGGCCACGCCCCTCACCTTGCGCGAGGGCGATCTGGAGCAGCTGCGCGGTATCAACGAGCGCATCGATCTCGACGAGGTCGCCGCGGTGTACCTGCCGCTCACGCGGCTTCTGAACCTCTACGTGGCCGCCACCCAGAACTTGCACAAGGCGTCCGCCGCGTTCTTGGGCACGCTGTCGCCGAAGGTGCCCTACGTCATCGGCGTGGCCGGCAGCGTGGCGGTGGGCAAGAGCACGTTCGCCCGTCTGCTGCAGGCCCTGCTCGCCCGCTGGCCCGATCACCCGAAGGTGGAACTGGTCACCACCGACGGCTTCCTCTACCCCAACCGGGTGCTCGAAGAGCGCGACATCATGAACCGCAAGGGCTTTCCCGAGAGCTACGACACCAAGCGGCTGCTGCAGTTCCTGCGTGAACTGAAGAGCGGGGCCAGCGAGGTGAGCGCTCCTGTCTACAGCCACGTCGTCTACGACATCGTCGAGGGCGAAGAGGTCACCGTGCACCAGCCCGACATCCTCATCCTGGAGGGGCTCAACGTGCTGCAGGTGGGCAGCACCGGCGACGCCGCGAACCCCGAGTTCGTCAGCGACTACTTCGACTTCTCCATCTACATCGATGCCGACGAGCACGACATCGAGGAGTTCTACGTGCAGCGGTTCCTCACCCTGTGCGAGACGGTGTTCCAGAACCCCGACAGCTTCTTCCAGCACTACGCGCACCTCACGCGCGAGCAGGCCATCGAGACGGCCCGGTTCATCTGGCGCGAGATCAACGGCAAGAACCTGCGAGAGAACATCGCCCCCACCAAGGGTCGTGCCGGTCTGCTGTTGCGCAAGGGTGCCGACCACCGCGTCACCGACGTGTCGCTGCGACGGCTCTGATGCGCGCACCGCTCGCCGTCGCGGTGATGGCGGTTCTCGTGCTGACCGCGTGCAGCAAGGACGAGACCGCTCGCGTACAGCTGTACGACCGCGGCCCCGTACCGGCCGTGCCCGACCGCACCCTGCCGATCGCCGAACCCCTCGCCGACGGGCAGTACTGGGCGCCCGCGCTCGGCATCGCCGGCGACCGTTTGGGCTTCACGCTCGCGCAGGCGTTCTTCGGTCCCACGTGCGAGGCCGAACTCGGCGCCGAAGCCTGCGTCGACGAGCCGGGCGTGGTCGACGATCCGAGCGTCGAGGTGTCAGTGGCCGCTGACGACCTCGCGACGGTCTCGGTGGTCACCGCCGACCGCACCAACTACGCCGTCACGGGTGCTGAACTCGCCACGCTCGCGGCCGGTGGCGCTCCGTCATCGGCGGCACCCGACAACTTCGCCTACGTGCCATACCCGTTCCTCGTGACACTGCGCGACGGGGTGGTCGTCGAGGCCCGACAGATCTGGGTGCCCTGACCAGCCGAGTCACCGTGTCGGTCAGGACTCGGTGAGCCACTCGGCGAGCTGGCTGATGGACTCCAGCTCGGCGAAGTGTTCGTCGTGCTCCACGTGCTCGAGTTCCCACAGCAGCGGGTACGGGATGTGCACCGCGGTGCCCCCGAGTGCCATCACCGGCAGGATGTCGCTGCGCACACTGTTGCCCACCATGCAGAACTTCTCGGGGGCGACACCGATGTTGTGCAGCACCTTGCGATACGTGGACGGGTCCTTCTCGAGGAGGATCTCGACGTGTTCGAAGTGGTGTGCGAGCCCGCTGGTCTCCACCTTGAACGTCTGGTGGATGAGATCACCCTTGGTGATGAGCACCAGCCGGTAGTGACGCCCGATGGCGGCGAGCGCCTCGGGCACGTGCGGCAGCAGGCGCACGGGCTCGGTGAGTTGCGCGCGCACCATCTCGACCAGGCGGCCGATGACCTCGGTGGGCACACGCCCCTCGCTGATGGTGACCGCGGCCTCCACCGCCGACAGGCCGAACGCCTTGACGCCGTAGCCGAACGAGTGGAGGTTCTTGCGTTCGACCGCCGTGAGCGCAGCCTTCACGTCGATGCCCTCGCTGACGTAGGGCGACACGAGTTCTACGAACTTCTGCTCACCCGCGTGGAAGCTGTCCTCGCTGTGCCACAGCGTGTCGTCGGCGTCGAGCCCGATGACGTCGAACGGCTTCACCGACGGCTCACCGGTGCAGGGCGTTGAGGTAGTTGTAGACGGTGATGCGGCTGACGCCCATCGCATCGGCCACGTCTTCCACCGCGCGGCGCAGGGTGAACGCGCCACGATCGTCGAGCAGGCGGATGGCCCGCTGCTTGTCTTCGCGGCTGAGCGTGGGCAGCGGGGCACCCAGTTCGCGCTCGACGGACTCGATGAGTCGGTCGAGTGCGCCGTGCAGCGCGGCGGGTCGGACGGCGGCGACCACGGTGCCCTCCCAGCGCAGCGGCATGTCGCCGGGCTCGCGCTCGTCGGCGGGCACCAGCGACGCACCCAGCGCTTCCACGATGGGCTTCACCGCCAACACCAGCGGATGACGCGGCAGCTTGCTGCTCACGTGCCGTCGCCCAGACGTTCGGCGTGCAGACTGACGTGCGTGGCCCCGTTGGCGAACGCCTCGGCGACGATGGCGCCCGACACCTCGGCCACCTGTGCTTGAGTGACCGTGCAGGACGAGCCGAACGGCCCGAACTCCACCGCCACACCGAGCGCCTCGGCGGCCGCGACAGCGGCGCGCACGTGCGGACCGGGGTTGCCCTCGGTGAAGGGTTCGATGGTGAACTCCAGCAACAGCACGCTGCGATGGTAGCCAGCGAGGGCCCGCGACCGCGCTGGCGAGATTTGGGCTGGCGAGATTTGGGCGGGCGAGATCAGCCCTCGTCCATGAAGAAGGTGAACATCCGCTCCGGTGCGATGCGGGCATACGCGGGTGCGCCCTCGAGCATGTCCTCCCACTCCCCTCCGTAGCGGGGGATGTAGTAGTCGAGCAGCGTCTGGCAGAACCCCGCGTGTTCGGGGGCGTTGATGTCGATCAACTCTGCACGACCGTGCACGGTGACC
This sequence comes from Actinomycetota bacterium, assembly GCA_016213625.1. Taxonomy (GTDB): domain Bacteria; phylum Actinomycetota; class Acidimicrobiia; order Acidimicrobiales; family Ilumatobacteraceae; genus UBA668. The sequence goes on along the minus strand of JACQZZ010000040.1, from coordinate 14,606 downwards.
TGCAGGTGCTCGCCGGGCAGGTGCGACGCACTGACCCACGGCGACCGGCGGATGTGCTGGAAGCGCAGCGAATCGGGTGCCGAGCCGAAGTGGAACGCACCGCGGTAGAAGAACCCGTCGACCGGACCGGCGAACGGCCGTCCCTTCGAGTTCACCGTGGCCAGCACCAGGAGGCACATGTCCTGCAGTCGGTCGCACACCTGCTCGGCCGTCAGCCGCCGCTCTTCGCTGATGACGTCGCGGAGGTGGCGGCCACCGGCGGCGTCGCTACGGTCGAGCAGTTCCTGGAGTGCGCGGAGATCATCGGGCGTCTCGTGCATGCCGCCAGCGTAGATCGCGCCCGGAACCCGTTCAGTCGAGCATCGCCGGCACCACGGCGAGACCAGCGGCGGCAGCGGCAGCATGGAGCCGTCGGTCCCATGTCACGAAGATCACGTCGTGGCCAACGGTGAGGCCGCTCGCCAAGTGCACCGAGTCGGCGCCGCTGAGCGCGTGTTGCTTCGCCAACCGACAAGCGGCCTCGGCCACCCCCGACGTGAGTTCCACCGGACACACGCTCGTCCAAAGACGGCCCCACTCCCGACGCATGAGAGCCGCATGTGTGGGGGTCGAACGACCCAACCGCTCCGCCAAGGCGATCGCCGCACACACCTCGACAAAGGCCAGAGGACTGGTGATCGGAACGCTGCACCCTTGCCACACCTCGATGGCCAGATCTGCGCCCGCCTCCTCAGCGAGGAGCAGCTTCGCCAAGGCGCTGGAGTCGAAGTAGAACAGCGGCTCGAACTCATCGCCATTCATCGCGAGGGAGGTCCTCCAGCGTTCCCGACATCGGTACCCGGTCGTGCTTCGAGATGCGCTGTCGGACGGGCGACTGCGGTCGTCCGAGCACGCCGCGTTCGATGAGGTCCTTGATGCGCGCGGCGGTGCCGGCGGGCACCAATCGGGCCACGGGCCTGCCGTGGTCGGTGATGGTGACCTCTTCGCCCTGCTGCACCTGTGCGATCCAGGCAGCGAGGTGCGCTCGCAGTTCTGTCACGGAGACGTCCATCTCCGAACTGTACAGATCGACGATCATGAGTCGTACAGAATTTCAGCGCGCGCCCATCACTCGCTGGAGGTCGGTGCTGCGGGCGATGCAGTCGCTGCCGGCGGCGTCGAACGCCTGGTTGAGCTTGGCCAGGGCGTTGCGGAAGCTGGTGTTCCAGTCGTTCTCGAACTGGTCGCGCGCCGGGCCCACCCAGGTGGTGCCGTTGAGCGCCGCGCTGACGGTGCTCACCACACCGTCGATGCTCTGGATCTGCTGTCGCAACGAGCGGCCGAGCGACGCCAGCTGCTCGGGATTCGCGCCGTACATGGTCATGGGGAGTTCCTCCTCGCGCGCCACACGGTGCAGCGCTCACCACCACTGGGCACAGCGAGTTCTGCGAATCTGCAGAATCAGGCGAGGTGCAGCAACGGCAACATCAACGCCAGGTTGTCGGGCACGAACGGCTCGCTGGCCATCAACGCGTCGAGTCCGGCTCGGTTCACCCAACGCACCTCGGCGATCTCGCCGTCGGTGAAGCTGAACGGTCCGTCGTGCACACATCGATACCCGCGGCCGATGAGCGCGACCGATTCGTCGCGGAAGCGCCCCTCACCCAGGCACTCCATCTCGTCGGCGTGTACGCCGAGCTCCTCGGCCAGCTCGCGACGGGCAGCGTCCTCGTAGGTCTCGCCCGCGGCCACCACTCCCCCCGCGGCGATGTCCCACATGCCCGGCCACACGTCCTTGTCGAGCGCGCGGCGGTGCACCAGGAGGCGACCGTCGGAACCGAGCACCGCGATGGAGACGGCCCGATGCTGCAGCCGCTCGGCCCGCATCACGGCGCGGGGCACGGTGCGCACCACCCGGTCGTCGTCATCGACGATGTCGACGAGTTCCTCGCCTGCTGAGGCCACCATGGATCCTGCCTAGCATGCGCGTATGGAGATCAGCACCCTGCGCGAAGAAGCCCGCGACCTGCTCGACGAAACCGTCGCCCTGCGCCGCACCCTGCATCAGTGGCCCGAGCTGGGCAACGACCTGCCCGTCACCCGCGAGAACGTGCTCAGCGCGCTCGAGGGGCTGCCGCTCGACATCACCCTCCACCAGACCACGAGCGGCATCGCCGCCCTGCTCGACGGCGGCAAGCCCGGCCCCACCGTGCTGTTGCGCGGCGACATGGACGCGCTGCCACTGCACGAGGACACGGGCCTCGACTTCACATCGAAGATCGACACCGCGATGCACGCCTGCGGGCACGACACCCACACCGCCATGCTCGTGGGCGCCGCCAAGTTGCTCAGCGCCCGTCGGCTCGACCTGCCGGGCCGCGTGCTGTTCATGTTCCAGCCCGGCGAGGAAGGGTTCGGCGGTGCCGAGTTCATGCTCGACGAAGGCCTGCTGAACGTCCCCGCTCGCGCCGACGGCAGCGAGTCGCCCATCACCGGTGCGTACGCGCTGCACATCAGCGCCAACCTGCCCAGCGGGTGGATCGCCAGCAAGGGCGGCGCGGCGATGGCCTCGGCCGACACGATGCACATCACCATCACCGGACGCGGCGGGCACGCCAGCCAGCCGCACGCAGCGCTCGACCCCATCCCGGTCGCCTGCGAGGTGGTGCAGGCACTGCAGACCATGGTCACCCGCACCATCGACGTGTTCGACCCGTCGGTGGTCACCGTCGGCCGCATCACCGCCGGCACCACGAACAACATCATCCCCGAGACCGCCTTCATCGAAGGCACCATCCGCGCCGTCAGCGAGCGCACCCGTTCGAAGGTGCGCGACGGCATCCGTCGCGTCGCCGAGGGTGTCGCCTCTGCTCACGGAGCCGAGGTCGACGTGCGCTTCGAGGACGGCTACCCGGTCACCGTGAACAACCCCGGCTCGGCGCAGTTCTCGCTCGACGTCGCCCGCGAGGTCATCGGCGCCCAGTCAGTGGTGGAGATGCCGAACCCGGTGATGGGCGCCGAGGACTTCAGCTACGTGCTCAACCGCATCCCGGGCTCGATGATGTTCCTCGGCGGCACCCCCCTCGACCGCGACCTGTCGAAGGCCGCGCCGAACCACTCGAACCGCGTCTACTTCGACGAGACCGCCATGGTCGACGGCATGGCCGTCTACGCCGCCATGGCCGTCCGCCACCTCGCCGGCGCCCCCACCTGACCGTCGCCGCCCGCACCTCACGACAGGTCGGGCGCGAAACCGCTCAAATGTGCACGGTTTCGAACCCACGGGCGCGAGTCCGATCACCACTGCACGAAGTCGCGCCCGTCGGCGCGACTTCGTGCACCGCGTCGCGTGTTACCGCAGGCGGAGGGTGACCAACTGGAAGGGTTGGAGGGTGATGGCGACGATGCCGTCGGCCACGTCGAGCGGGGTGTGCGCTTCTTCCAACAGGTTGCACATCGACGCATCGACGATGCGGTGCGGCAGGCGCACCGTCACCGGCGACCGATCGCCGCACGCCTCGTAGAGGCGCACCACCAGGTCGCCGCTGCCGTCGTCGGCGCGCTTCACGGCACTCAGCTCCACACCGGCGCCGTCGAGCGTGACGAGCGGGGCGGGCAGCTCCTCCAACACCCCGATCGGCACCGGTCGCAGCGGCAGGTTGAGCGCCTCGGCCTGACGCAGCACCTCGTGCAGGCCCGGGCCGTGCGGCATGACGCTGATGGTGACCCGATGGCGGCCGTGGTCCTGCAGCGGGTCGGGGTACTTCGCGGCCCGGAGGAGCGACACACGCACACCGCCGTCCTGCACTCCGTGGCCGTACCGACCGTCGTTGAGCACGGCCACACCGAACGACGGCTCACTGAGGTCGACGTATCGATGGGCGCACACCTCGAACTTCGCCGCGTCCCACGAGTTGCTGGCGTGGGTGGGACGCAGCACGTGACCGAACTGGATGTCGCACGCGGCCTCGCGTGCATGCACATCGAGCGGCACCATCAGCGAGAGCAATCGCTCGTCCTCGCGCCAGTCGATGTCGAAGGTGATGTCGATGCGCGGGCTGTCGGCGCGCATGGTGATCCACTGCGTCATCGTCGACCGACCGAACCGGCGGGTGACCTCGAGGGTGGCCACCAGCGGGCCGGCGTCGACCACCTTCACCGACTCGACCCCACCCACCGCCTGGCCGAGGCCGCGAGTCCAGGCCTCCACGTCCCACGCGTCGTACTCCACGGGATGATCCGGCGCGATCTCGACCGTCACCTGCGTACCGGCAGGGATGAGCTCGCGGCCCGCACGAGTGTCGATGATGGACGTGATGTTCCCATCGAGATCCCAACTGAGCGCGACGTGGCGATTGGCGAACGAGCGCTCGGTGACGGCCACCGCGTCGTCGACCGGTTGTGACCACAGCTCGCCGAGCCCGCACCCGGGCACCGACACCATGCACGCGTGGCTGCCGTCGTGGAGTTCCTGGGTGATGGTGCGCCCGGGCGGCGTCTCGGTGCACGTGACCACTTCGGTGCGAGGGTGCGTCGCGGCGTTCGCGAGCGCCGGCTTCTCCGAGGCCAGCCGCGCGAGTGCACCGGCGATGAGCTCCTCGAGACGGGCGATGACCCGGCGGTGTGCGGCCTCGCTGTCTTCGTAAACCCACGTGATGCTGGAGCCCGGGATGATGTCGTGGAACTGCTGCAGCAGCACTTCCTTCCACAGTTCGTCGAGTTCTGCCGTCACCTCGCCGGGCACGGAGCCACCCGACGCCCACCACAGCTCGGCCTCGCGCAGCAGCGCTTCGCACCGCCGGTTGCCCACCTTGGTGGCGGCCTGGCTGGTGAGTGTGCCGCGGTGCATCTCGAAGTACAGCTCGCCGCTCCACAGCGGCACCGGCGCGCCGGCGGCCACCTCACTCTCCACCTGATCGAAGAAGTAGTCGGTGGTGCCCAGCGTGAGACGCGGCGCACCATCGATGTCGGCCAATCGACGGGCACGTTCGATCATCTCGCGGGTGGGTCCACCACCTCCGTTGCCGTGGCCGTAGGGCAACAGCGACCAGTCGCTCCAGCCGTGCTCCTTGAAGTTCTGTTCGCTGAACACCATCTCTTCGCCGGTGACGGTGGCGTTGTAGGTGTCGACCGGCGGGAAGTGGGTGAGCACGCTGGAACCGTCGAGTCCCTGCCAGTGGAACGTGCTGTGCGGGAAGCGGTTCTGCTTGTTCCAACTGAGCTTCTGCGTGATGAACCGGTCGCAGCCGCCGGCACGGAAGATCTGCGGGAGGCTGGCCGGGTAGCCGAACACATCGGGAATCCACACCTCCTTGCAGCGCATGCCGAAGCGGCTCTCGAAGTAGCGCTGGCCGTGCACCAGCTGGCGCACGATGCTCTCGCCACTGGGCAGGTTCATGTCGGCCTCCACCCACATGCCGCCCACGGGCTGCCATTGACCGGTGGCCACGCGTTCCTTGATGCGCTGGAACAGCGCCGGGTACATCGTCTCCATCCAGTGGTACTGCACCGCCTGCGAGCACACGAAGCGGTACTCGGGGTACTCGTCCATCATCCGTGTCGCGCTGGCGAAGGTGCGCGCGCACTTGCGGACGGTCTCGCGGATGGGCCACAACCACGCACTGTCGATGTGCGCGTGCCCCACGCCCACGACCTCGTGAGCGCCGTCGCGGGCGAACAGCAGCAGCGCCGGTTGGAGCAGCGCACGGGCGGTGGGTGCGGTGCCGGCCACGTCGTACAGATCGATCGCGTTGAACGCCGACTCCAGATCGCGCAGCAGGCGCTGACGACGCTTGTCGGCGGTGGGCAGCGCGGCCATCAGACCGAGCAGCACCTCGACGTCGAGCAGCAGATGGAACACGTCGTCGTTGCGCAGGCTCAGCGATGCGTGACGCAGGGTGTAGATCGGATCCTCACCCGCGGTGGACAACGAGCCGAGGTGACCGCGGCGATTGCCGAGCATGGGAAAGGCCGGATTCGAGGCGGCCTCGACGATCATCTCCAGCGGGCCGGGCTTCGCCGAGGGCAGCGGGACGGCGGTGCGCCGCGGGTGGATGCCCTGCAGCGGTACGCCACCACCGTCGGGTCCAGGGGTCCACACCAGTCCCTCGCTCTGGAAGCCCGCGGAGTCGGGGTGGAAGCCCAGGTCGACCACGGCTTCGAGTCGCGACCCGACCCACTCGCGTGGCACGTCGGCGGTGAACCGGAACCAGGTGGTGCCCCACGGTCGGCTCCACTTCGAGCCGACGGTGAACGGCCGGGCCTGGGTGGCGAGCGCGGCCATCGCCTCGTCGTAGGTGACCGGTTCGCCGGGCGTGTCCCACGCCTCCACCTGCATGGGGACCGACGCCGAGTACATCGCTGGCATCAGACGTTCGCCGAGCTCTCTGCGGATCCGTCGCTCCACCAACACCGAGTCGTCGTGCATGTCCCAGAGAGTACGGTGCGCGCATGGATCCGTCATCCCGCCCCTCGGACCCAGCGCTGTGGGAGCGACTCCGCGCCATCTGCGATGAACTGCCCCTCACCACCTCGAAGCTCAGCCACGGCGAGCTGGCCTGGAGTGTGGGTACGAAGTCGAAGGCGCGCCAGTTCGCGACCACGTGGGACCACCACCACGACGATCGCAACGCCGTGCTGTTCGCGGCACCTCCCGGCGCGCAGGACCAGCTGGTGGCGGCGGCGCCCGACACCTACTTCCGCCCGCCCTACGTGGGCGTGAAGGGCTGGGTGGGCATGTACCTCGACCGCGGGCCGGTGGACTGGGACGTGCTGGAACTGCACCTCAGCGACGCCCACGCCCTGCTGGCACCACGCTGACCCTCGCGATGAGCGATGAAGCTGCCACGGCGCTTCACCTCTCATCGCAGACGAGGGGTGGGGCTAACGTCGCCCACGATGGACGCCAGCCCCGACACCCGCCCACTCGCGGGCATCCGCGTGCTCGACCTCACCCGCGTGCTCGCCGGTCCACACGCCGCACGCATGTTGCTCGACCTCGGCGCCGAGGTCATCAAGGTGGAGCCGCCCGAGGGCGACATCACCCGCACCACCTGGCCGCGCGTGAACAGCGTGTCCAGCTACTTCGCCCAACAGAACGCGGGCAAGCAGTGCGTCAGCATCGACATGGACCACGAGTCGGGGCGTGAACTGGTGCGGCAACTCGCCGACCGTTGCGACGTGGTGCTCGAGAACTTCCGCCCCGGCGTGATGGATCGCCTGTGGCTCGGATACGAGACGTTGAAGGCGCGCAACCCGCGCATCATCTTCGCCTCGGCCAGCGGCTACGGGCAGACCGGGCCCTGGGTGCACCGACGGGCGTACGCGCCAGTGGTGGGCGCCGAGAGCGGGTTCACCATGGCGCAGGGCGATGCCCGCGGCGGCCACTACGCGAACGACGCGCACAGCCACGCCGACGTGTACACCGCGCTCGAACTCGGCGCCGCGGTGCTGGCCGCGTTGTTCCAGCGCGAACGCACCGGGCGCGGCGACCGAATCGACGTGTCGATGGCGCAGACCATGTTGTACGTGAACGAGCACGCCCACGATCACCTGTGGGACGACCCCGTGCCGGCCGGTGTCATCCGCAGCTTCCGGCCGATGGACTACCCGGTGCTCACCGCCGCCAACGGCGAGTCGGTCATCATCAGCGGGCACCCGGCCGAGAACAAGACGTTCGACTTCTACATGATGTCCATCGGCCGTGAGGACCTCATCACCGACGAACGCTTCGTCGACAGCGCCGGTCGGCTGGAGCACCTCGCCAGCATCTTCGCCGCGCTCGACGAATGGGCCAGCACCATGCCCGATGCGGAGTCCATCGAGGACGCGATGTCGGCCAACAAGTTGGCGGTGGGCAAGTTGCGCTCGGTGCACGAGGTGTGCGCCACCGACTGGGCCGACGAGCGCGAGGTGGTCGTGCGCGTCACCGACCGCGGCGATGGCACCATCCGCATTCCGAATGCGCCGTGGCGGTTCGAAGGCTCCGATGTTCGCACCGGTGGTTCGCCTCGCTACCGCGGCGAGGACAACCGAGCCGTGTTGTCGAGCATGCTCGGGTTGGACGACACCGCCCTCGACGAGCTCGAGGCGCAGGGCGTGCTCACCAGCCGGGTGCCGAAGCCGAAGGGCTGACCCGATGGCGTTGCGGTTCCCGGTGGTGCCGATGAAGGCGGCGATGGGCAACCTGCCACCCGAGTCGCACGACCACGAGTGGGCCTACGAGATCAAGTGGGACGGGTTCCGCACGCTGGTGTTCGTGACCGACGGCCAGGTGCGCCTGCAGAGCAGCAACTCCATCGACGTGACGGCGAAGTACCCGGAGGTGGCCGCATTCGCCGGCGCGGTGAACGCCGGCAGCGCCATCCTCGACGGCGAGCTGGTGGTGCTCGACCCCACCGGGCGGCCGAGCTTCGAACTGATGCAGCGGCACGAGACGCAGGTGGCGTTCTACGCGTTCGACGTGCTGCAGATCGACGGCACCGACACCGTGGCGTTGCCCTACGAAGCGCGCCGGGCTCTGTTGCAGCAACTGGTGGAGCCGGGCCCGAACTGGCTGGTGCCAGCGCATCAGGTGGGTGACGGTGCCGCGTTGCTGGCGGCCACGGCCGAGCGCGGGTTGGAAGGCGTGATGGCCAAGCGCCTCGGTTCGCCGTACCAGCCGGGCAAGCGCACCCCGAACTGGCGCAAGGTGAAGAACCGGGTGCGCACCGAGCTGGTGATCTGCGGGTTCAACGCGGGCACGGGCAACCGCTCGTCCACGTTCGGCGCCCTGCTGGTGGGCATGCCGCAACCGGATGGCTCGCTGGCCTTCGCCGGCGGGGTGGGTACGGGGTTCACGCAGGCTCGCCTCGAGTCGTTGCTGGCCATGTTGCGCGAGCGCATCGTGCCCGAGTGCCCCTTCGCCAAGGTGCCGCCGCGCAGCCAGACCGGTGACGCCACCTGGGTGCGCCCCGACCTGCGGGCCGTCGTGGAGATCACCGAGTTCACGAACGACGGCCTCGTCCGCCACGCCAGCTTCATCGACCTCCTCTGACCGCCACCCCGATCCGAGTGGGTCGCCCCCGGTCCGAGTGGGTCGCCCCCGGTCCGAGTGGGTCGCCCCCGGTCCGAGTGGCACCCGACCATTCGAGTGGGTACTCGCACCCCGGGGTGCGAGTACCCACTCGGAGCACCTGGGGAGGTGCGGGGCTGGACCGACCTAAGGTCTGCGACCGTGATCACTCGAGACGATGTCCTGGCCCTCGACGCGGCCGATCCGTTGGCGCACTTCCGCGACCGGTTCCACATCCCCGATGCCCGGGTGATCTATCTCGACGGCAACAGCCTGGGCATGCCGCCCAAGCGCACGCTCGAGCGGCTGACCGAGGTGTACCAGGAGGACTGGGCGACGGGTCTCATCCGCTCGTGGGACCACTGGGTGGACCTGCCCCAGCGGGTGGGCGACGCGCTCGCCCCGCTCATCGGCGCCCACCCCGGCGAGGTGGTGCTGCACGACAACACCACGCTCAACGTGTATCAACTCGTCCACGCCGCGATCGGCATGCGACCCGACCGCACGGTCATCGCCATCAGCGAGGACGACTTCCCGACCGACCGCTATGTGGTCGACGGCATCGCCGACGCGTTGGGCTACTCGGTGCAGCGCGGCTTCGGCCGACTCGACGACGTGGCAGTCGTGGTCCGCTCGGTCATCGACTACCGCACGGCCGAGCTGGTCGACGTCGCCGCCGAGACGGCACGAGCGCACGCCGACGGCGCGCTGGTGGTGTGGGACCTGTCGCACGCAGCCGGCGCCATCGACATCGACCTCCACGCATGTGGCGCGCAGCTGGCCATCGGCTGCAGCTACAAGTTCCTCAACGGCGGTCCCGGTGCACCCGCGTGGAGCTACGTGGCCAGCGAACTGCACGACGTGATCCGTCAACCGATCTGGGGATGGTTCGCCACCAAGGACCAGTTCGCCATGGGTCCCGTGTTCGAGCCTCGACCCGACATCGCCCGGCTGCTGCTCGGCACGCCGAGCATCCTGGCCCTCACCGCGGCCGAGGTGGGCATCTCCCTGTCGGCCGAGGCTGGCATGGCCGCCATCCACGCCAAGGGGTCAGCACTCACCGCACTCGCCATCGATCTGGCCGATCAGCTCGGCATGACCACGCCCACCCCGCGCGACCCGGCACGCCGGGGCAACCACGTGGCCATCGAGCACCCTTACGCCAAGGCCGTGGTGCAGGCGCTGCACGAGCGCGACATCCTCTTCGACTTCCGCGAGCCGAACATCATCCGCGCCGGCTGCAGCCCACTGACCACCCGCTTCATCGACGTCTACGACGGCCTGCAAGCCATCGCCGCCTGGACTGCCTGAGGCAGCGGCAACAACGGCGCCAGAGCAGGCAACGGCCGAGTGCCGGCGGCGATGGCGCCGATGGTCACGGCGAAGCCCACGAGCTGCACGACCGAGAGGGACTCGCCCAGCATCATCCATCCGAGCGCAGCACCGGTGATGGGTGCGGCGAGGGCCAGGAGCGGCGGAGCGGCCGGAGGCAGTCGTCGAATGCCCTCGAACCACACGACGAACGCAGCGGCCGTGCATCCCAGGCTGAGCCACAGGAAGCCGAGCAGGTTGCTCGTCGAGACAGCCGGAGGGACGCCATCGACCACCAGCGCCAGGGGCACCATCACGGCGCCGCCCGACAGGAGTTGCCAGCCGGTCGCCGCCAGTCGGTTCGGCGGAGCCGGCGCGCGCTTGGTGAGCACGACAGCCGTGGCGAATGCGACGTTGGCCGCCACAGCGGCAGCAACACCCACCAGATCGAGGTGTGCGCCAGGACGCACCACCACCATGCCCACGCCAGACGCGGCGACCACACCGATGACCCATTCACGGCGCGTCGGGCGCCGCTTGACGATCGCCCACGACAACAGCGCCACGAGGATGGGCCCGAGGCCGCCCGCTGCTGCTGCGACTCCGCCCGGTAGGCGATAGACGGCAACCGTGAGCAACGGGAAGAAGATGCCGAAGTTGCACAACCCGATCAGGAAGGTCTGCCGCCACTCGCCACCGCGGGGACGCCAGGGCGACACGAGCCGGGCGACCAACAGCAGTGCGACACCCGCAGGCACCACGCGGGCGACAGCAACGGACAACGGAACGCCGGCCGGCAACAGTTCGGTGATCGTGAGATACGTGGTTCCCCATGCGATGGGTGCCAACGCCGTCATGCCGAGCGAGGCGAGGTTGGATCGATTCTCCTTCATGATCATTATCTTAACGTTCAGATAATGACTGTCAATGCAGTTCTTCGCTAGCGTGACGTCGTGCCCAGATCGTCGCCCGATGCCGTGGACCGAATCGTCGCCCAGTGGGGCGCCGCCCGTCCCGAGGTCGATGCCTCGCCCATCGAGGTCATCGGGCGCGTGTCGCGCCTCTCGCGCCTCGTCGACAAGCGGTTGGCCGAGAACTTCGCTCGGCACGGGCTGGAGAACTGGATGTACGACGTGCTGGCCACCCTGCGCCGAGGTGGCGAACCATATGAGCTGACGGCCGGCGACCTCGTGCGGCAGTCGATGGTCACCACCGGCGCCATCACCAACCGCATCGATCGGCTCGAGGAGCGCGGCCTGGTGGAGCGAGTGAGCGCCGCCGACCGCCGCAAGGTGATCGTGCGCCTGACGCCGAAGGGGAAGGCCTTGGTGGACGAGGTGGTGCACACCCACATGGCCACCGAGGAAGAGATCCTGTCGGCACTGTCGCCCCGGCAGCGCGCCGACCTCGCGGCACTCTTGCGCACCTCACTGCTCGCCCTCGACGACCGCTGACCCGCGAACTGAAGTTCCGACGTTCGAACTTCAGTTCGCGGGTCAGCTGGCGAGTTCGGGACGGTCGCGGTACTGGTCGAGGGATTCGGGGTTGGCCAGTGCTTCGGTGTTGCGCACCTCGCGCCCGTTCACCACATCGGCCACGGCCAGCTCGCTGATCTTGTTGCTGCGCGTGCGCGGCACATCGGTGACCTGGGCGATGCGCGCCGGTACATGACGGGGTGACGCGTTCACCCGCAGCCGTTGACGGATGGCGGCCTGCAACTCGTCGGTGAGCGACACGCCGTCGGCGAGCTTCACGAACAGCACGATGCGCGTGTCGTCGTCGAACTCCTGACCCACCGCCACCGCTTCGACGATCTCGGGGAGCTGCTCCACCTGCGCGTAGATCTCGGCGGTGCCGATGCGCACGCCACCCGCGTTGAGCGTGGCATCGCTGCGTCCGTGGATGACCATGCCACCGTTGTCGGTCCACGAGGCGAAGTCGCCGTGCGCCCACACACCCGGGAACCGGTCGAAGTAGGCCGCGTGGAACTTGCTGCCGTTGTCGTCGCCCCAGAAACCGACGGGCACGCTGGGGAACGGCGCGGTGCACACCAACTCGCCCTTCACGTGCGGCTCCACCACGGGTCGGCCGTCGATGTCGTACACGCCCACGGCCATGCCCAGACCAGGGCCCTGGATCTCGCCCGCGAACACCGGACGGGTGGGGTCGCCGCCCACGAAACATCCGCACAGGTCGGTGCCGCCGCTGATGGACGCGAGGTGCAGGTCGGGCTTCAGGCCGTCGTAGACCCAGCGGAAGCCTTCGGCGCTGAGCGGTGAGCCGGTGCTGCACACCGTGCGCAGCGCCGACAGGTCGTGGGTGTCGACCGGACGCAGGCCCGCCTTCAGCACGGAGTCGACCCACTTCGCCGAGATACCCATCAGCGTGAGCCGTTCGTCGCGGGCCACGTCGAACAGCGCCGAGGGCGACGGGTGGAACGGGTTGCCGTCGAACAGCACGATCGTGGCCCCGCTGCCCAGCACGCTGACCAACCAGTTCCACATCATCCAGCCACAGGTGGTGAAGTACATCACTCGATCGCCGGCGCGCACGTCGCAGTGCAACTGCTGTTCCTTCAGGTGCATCAGCAACACACCAAGGGCGCGGTGGGTGATGCACTTCGGCTTCCCGGTGGTGCCCGAGGAGTAGAGGATGTACACGGGGTGATCGCCGGGCAGTCGAAGGAACTCGAGCGGCACGCCTCGGTTGGGCTCGAGGTAGTCGGCCCAATGCACCGCGTCCGGGATGCCGGTCAGCGACGGAGCGTGCGACAGCACCCCCACGACCACCGTGCGCCGCACCGACGGCAGCTGGGCAACGGCTTCGGCGATACGCGGCAGGCAGCTGAACTCCTTGCCGCCGTAGCGATAGCCGTCGGCCGCCACCAGCACCGTGGGTCGAGTCTGACCGAACCGGTCGACCACGCCCGCCGTGCCGAAGTCGCTGGAGGTGGACGTGAAGGTCGCGCCGATGGCGTTGGCCGCGAGGAAGGCGATGATGGTCTCGGCCACGTGCGGCATGTATGCCGCGACCCGATCGCCGGGCTGCACGCCGTCGGCCGCGAGCGCCGCCGCCAGCGCGGCCACCTCGCTGCGCAACTGCGCCCACGTGTATGTGCGATGGTCGCCGGCTTCGGTGATGGCGACGATGGCCTCCGGGTTGGCACCGGGCCGATCCGCCAACACGTTCTCGGCGTAGCTCACCGACGAGTGCGGGAAGAAGCGAGCGCCGCGCACGGTGCCGTCGCCCGCGTCGAATGCGACGGGACCGGGGTCGCCGATGACGCCTGCGTCGTGCCACAGCCGGCTCCAGAACTCGCCCGGTTCGCGTACCGACCAGCCGTGCAGCGACACCGTGTCGACCACCTCGGGGTGCGCGGCCTGCACCTCGCGCAGGAACGAGTACATGCGCGTGCTGACCACGCGCGCCTCCGACGGAGTCCACAACGGTGTGGTTGCCACTTCAGTTCCCCTCTACACGCCTCGACCGCGGACCCACGTGAGCCACACGGCTCGGTACAGGGTGGCCGACGAGACCTTCCGCCAGCAACGCCGCTTCGATGAGCAGGTCGACCCCCAGCCCGGTGTGCACACCGAGGTCGTCGCACAGCGCCACCAGCTCTTCGGTGGCCACGTTGCCCGCGGCACCGGCCGCGAACGGTGAGCCGCCCAATCCGCCGACCGACGTGTCGAACCGTCGCACACCGGCCAGCATGCCCGCGTACGCGTTCACCAGACCCGTGCCTCGCGTCTCGTGGAGGTGCAGGCCGACGCCCACACCGGTGAGGGCGAGCACGTCGTGGATGCGGCGCGGAGTGGCCACGCCCGTGGTGTCGGCCAGCGTGAGGTTGGTGGCCCCCTGCGCCCGCAGCCGCTCGGCCAACAGGCTGACGGTGGCGGGCGCGATGTCGCCTTCGTACGGAGAGCCGAACGCACACGACACGACGGCGTCCACCGGCACATTCGCGGCCGATGCCAGCGCGCAGATGGCACCGATCTGCTCGACCGACTCGTCGATGGTCATGTGCACGTTGTTGCGGTTGTAGACGGCCGACGCGCTGATGGTGACGGTGAGCTCGTCGACACCTGCCGCGAGTGCCATCTCCGCGCCCCGCGCGTTGGGCACCAGCGCGGTTCGGGTGACGCCATCGGGCCTGCCCACCTCGGCCACCACCTCGGCCGCACCGGCCATCGACGGCACTGATGTGGGGCTGACGAACGCGGCGATCTCCAGGTGCGTCACCCCGGCCATGATGAGCGCGTCG
>JACQZZ010000039.1 GCA_016213625.1 Actinomycetota bacterium | reverse complement strand
GGGCACGCCCGAGATGGTGCCGTGGAACAGGGTCTCGATCATGTTCCGGATGCGGCCCTCCAACTCGGTGCCGCGCACCGCATCGAAGCGGCCCGCCAGGTTCCACATGCCATCGGCACCGTGCCACCACCGCAACCGGGTGGCCGCCCGCTGCCGCGCCAACTGCCCCAACCCGTCGTCGTGCTTGGCTCGACCGACGATGCGTTCCAGCGTCTCGCGATACTGACGTTCGGATGCGTTCGCCGCCGCAGCCGCGATCACCGCACCCTGCTCGGCCACCTTCGCCAACTCCTCCGGGGTGAGACCTGCGGTGGCTTTGGCGAACGCATCCACCCTGTCGCCGGTGGTGTCACCACTCGACAACGCATCAGCCAACTCGGGCACGTCATCACACGCCTTCTTCCGGCTCCGCACCCGAGACGCCTTCCCCAACGACGACTTCGACGCCTTGGCCACCTCGTCCTCGGGGAACACCGACGGCTGCTCAGCCGCCAACTCATCGAGCCGACCGAGCACTTCCATCTCACGTGCGTCGGCCCACCCGCGCACCACGCGCAACGCTTCCAGCTCGGCCCGACACACCTCGACATCGGCCAACACCGTGCCGAAGACGAGCGGCCGAACCGCACCAAGATCCATGTGTCGATGATCCCAAAGGGGTCTCACAGAGTTCTCGACATTCGACCAACGCCGACATGCGATCATCATGGCCATGACCGTCGACCCGGCCCGCTTGTACACCATGTGCGAAGCCTGCATCGATGACGACCAAGCAAAGGTCGATGCTGCCACGGCAGCGCTCGAGCGGTCCGTGCTGAGCGATCCGCACGGGCACGCCGAGGCCATTGTCTTCGGCGCGCGCTCGTTCTCCACTCCCGAGCGGCCGACCGACGAGTTCGACGGTGCGGTGCGAGCACTTCGGGGTGCCGACACCATGGCGCTGCACTCACTGTTCGACCAACTTCCCACGGAGCCCGCGCTCTGGCCTGCGATCAGGGACAGCTACGACGACGTCGCTGGCGTCATCGAGTTGGTCGATCACCTGGGTATTGAAGTACTGAGCCGAGCGTGGAATGCGTACATGCGGGCGAGCAGCGAGGAACATTGGTGGGCGGTCCACCTCGTCCAGGACCTTCCTCGTTGGGCGGACAACGCGCTCTACCGGCATGTGTTGCTCCAACTCGTCGCCGACGCAGACGACGACACCATCGGGGATGTCGGCTGCGGACCGCTGGAGGACTTCATCTCGGACGACGCTGACGATCTCGCGTGGATCGAGACCGAGTGCGAGCAGCGCCTCGCCTTTCGTCGAGCGCTTCGTCACGTGTGGTGCTCGTCGTACGTCACGCCGGACACCCTCGTCAGACTCGACGTCGCTGCGGGCATGCCCCTGCATCGCTCCGGAAGGTCGATCGACGATTTCGATGAGGCGCTCGGCGTGCTCGCCGACCTCGAAGACCTCGCCGGACCTCACTGGCGGACGATCGAACATCCGACGCCCGAACAGTCGACAGCGATCGCGACCTACCAACACCTTCTCGAGGTCGTCGAGACGCCCGCGAGGCACGACCAGCAGGAGCGCGAGTGAGTCACCGCCGGCGGTCTCGACAGAGCCGACTGGTTCTTGCGATCGCGTTCGCCGCCACGTGCCTCACAGCGTGCTTCGACAGTCGGAACCAGGAATGTCTTCCGTACGAGCAGTTCCGGCTCGACGGCGTCGTCTATTGGGGCCCATCGGATCCACTCGACCCGAGCAAACTCGGTGAGGAGGTCGGCGAGATCACCACGGGACTCCCCGACAGCGCCGCGGACTGTGTGCCGTTCACGCTGAAGGACGGCCAGGGCACAGCCACACCCGGCAGCAAGGTCTACGCGGTCAACGGCGTCGATCCCCAGGACGCGCTCGCCGTGGTCGAGCGCTCCACGGGAGCGCCCCGGATCTACCGCACCCGCGCCACTCCCCCGTGAGCCGCGATTCAGAGCCGACACACGCGAGAATGACCGAATGACCTCGCCGCTGAAGCGCGACCTCCCGTCGCTCGCGCGCGTGATGCACCGCAGGTACGGATGCACTCGGTGAGCGAATGGATCGGTGACTGCGATGGAGGATTGGGTCAGCGGAGGGTGATCTGCTGCAGGTCGAGCACCGTGGTGCCGTCGGCTTCGCTGTAGTCGAACACCTTCAACGTCACCGGGCCCACCGTGCCCTCGGGCAGTGCGATCTCGGCGTAGAACCCACCCCAGCAACCCGTGCCGCACAACGCGGTCGTGTAGCCCTCGGTGATCAGCGTGCCGTCGGCGGCGAGCACCTGGTAGTTCACCGTCGCCTCGAACGCGTTGGTCATACCGGCGATGACGATCGGGTTCGTCAGCTCGTCGCCATCAAACGGCTCACCGAGGAAGATGTTCGGCAGCACGCCCTCGGTGAACGACTCTCGCGACGCGGGATCCACCATGATGCCCTCGCCGCCGATCATCGTCCGCGGCTCGCCGTCGATCTGGAACCTCACGGTGTCGACATCGGGCAACTGCGACACGGTGTACACCACCTGCGCCACCCGCATGGTCATCGACAAGCTGCCGCCACCCGACTCGAACTCGCTGCTCAGGTTCACGGTGGCCTCACTGCCCTGCACGTCCACGCCCAGCACCTCGGTGCCCTCGGGGATCATGGTCATCAGGCCGCGGGCTGCCTCCTCCGGCGTCGGACCGGCCAGCACGGCCTCCATCACCGGCACGCCGTCCCACCCCGACACGTCGCGGCCGGCCACCGCCAGCAGCTCGTCGCGCACGAAGTAGGCGGCCACCCGGACGCTCTCCGCCGGCAACGTCGGCCCCACCGTCGTGTCCGGCACGGTCGTGGCCGGCACGGTGTCAGGGACGGTGCTCTCCACCGTCACGGTGTCGGGCAACGTCGTCGAGACTCCGGTGGTGCTCGACGACTCGCTGGTGTCGCCGCACGCGGCGAGCAACCCCACCACGACCGACAACGGGACGATGATTCCGGGCAGGCGACGCATCGCACACCTCCTGGCTCACCTTCAGTGTGCGCCGTTCGAGGCCGGCGCACCAGATCAGCCGTTGCGGTGTGCCTCTTGCAACAGCTCGAACTCCTCGACGGTCATGTGCACCTCGCGGGCCTTCGAACCCTCGCTGGGGCCCACCACGCCGCGCTGCTCGAGCAGATCCATGATGCGACCGGCACGGGCGAAGCCCACCTTCAGCTTGCGCTGCAGCATCGACGTGCTGCCCAGCTGGCTGCGCACGACGAGCTCCATCGCCTGACGCATCAGCACTTCGTCCTCGTCGTCGTCCGCGCCGTTGCCGCCGAAGTTGCCGGCACCGAGTTGGCCGTCGTCGTCGCCCTCCACCCCGCTCACGTAGGTGGAGCTGACATCAGGTGCCTGGCGCCGCCAGTGCGCCACCACCTTGCGCACCTCTTCCTCGCTGACGAAGCAGCCCTGGATACGTTGCGAGTGGCTGGAGTTGCCCGGCAGCAGCAGCATGTCGCCCTTGCCCACCAGCTTCTCCGCACCCGGCTGATCGAGGATGACGCGGCTGTCGGTGAGCGACGACACGGCGAACGCCATGCGGGCCGGGATGTTGGCCTTGATGACACCGGTGATGACGTTGACCGACGGGCGCTGCGTGGCCACGATGAGGTGGATGCCCACCGCACGCGCCTTCTGCGCGATGCGGGTGATGCTCTCCTCCACGTCGCGCGCCGCCACCATCATCAGGTCGTTCAACTCGTCGACCACGACCACGATGTACGGCAGGCGCTCGTACTTGTGCTCCTCGCCCTCTTCCAGGACGATGATCTCGCCGTGCGCGTCGCGGTGCAGATCGCCACGGTCGTACGCCGCGTTGTAGCCGAGGATGTCGCGGAAGCCGACCTCGAACAGCAGGTCGTACCGGCGCTCCATCTCCTTCACTGCCCACCCGAGGGCGTTGGCCGCCTTCTTCGGGTTGGTGACCGGTGCGGTGAGCAGATGCGGGAGCTTGTTGTACTGCCCCATCTCGACCTGCTTGGGGTCGACCAGGATGAGGCGCACCTGTTCGGGCGTGGTGCGCATGAGCAGCGACGTGATGATGCAGTTGATGCCGCTGGACTTACCGGCACCGGTGGCGCCGGCGATGAGCAGGTGCGGCGTGGTGGCCAGGTTGAGGAAGATGGACCGCCCGGCGATGTCCTTGCCGATGGCCACGTCGAGCGGGTTCGACGCGGTCTTGGCCTCGGCAGAGGTCATGATGTCGCCCAGGCTGACCAGCTGACGGGTGTGATTGGGCACCTCCACACCGATGGCCGACCGACCGGGAATGGGCGCCAGGATGCGCACGTCGGTGGCTGCCATCGCGTACGCGATGTCGCGGTTGAGACTGGTGATGCGCGCCACCTTCACGCCCGACCCGAGCTCGAGCTCGAAGCGGGTGACCGTGGGACCCACGGTCATGCCGAGCAGCTTGGTCTCGACGCCGTGCGACGCGAGCGACTCGACCAGCGTGCGGCCCCGAGCCTCGACCTCGGCCTTGTTGATGGTCTGCGCGGTGCTGCGCGTGAGGTAGTTCAGCGGCGGCAGCACCCACTGACCGCGCTCGGCGCCCGGACCCAGATCCAGCTCGACCTGCTCGGCTGGGCCGGCGGCCGGCGGCGGCAACGGCTTGGGGGTGCGCGACCGCTTGGGCTTCGGCGCTTCCTCGTCGGCCCATTCGTCGTCCTGGGCGAAGTCGTAGACCTGCGGTGTGTCGATCTCGCCGGTGGCCTCGCGATCGCTCTTCAGGGTGGAGATGTCACCGAACGCCTTGCGGATGCGCCGACCCACCGGCACCGCCACCGCGGCAGTGCCCTTGCCGACATTGCCCACCGCGGTGCGCACCGAACTGCCGTTGATGAGCAGCACGGCACCTATGAACAGCAGCGACAGCACGACGATGGCCCCCGCATCGGCCAGCAGACGGCGGAGCGGCTCGCCGATGAGTGCGCCCAGCCAGCCCCCGGCCGTCCCGAGCGTGTCGAACCCGCCCATGATCTCTTCCGGGCCGCGCACCACGTGCAGCACGCCCAACAGGGCGACGAACCCCAGGCCGTAGCCCAACACCAGGCGGAAGCGGTGCCCGCTGCGACCCTTCTTGACCAGGGCGATGCCTGCGCCGATGAGCGCCGGTGGCACCAGATAGCGACCGACCCCGGCGAACCAGCCGACCACGGTCTCGGTGCCGCGACCGAGCGGCCCGGCCAAGTTGAAGTAGATACCCAGGCCCAGCAGCACCCCGATGGCGATGAGCGCCAGCCCCAGGAACTCGTCTTCTCGGCCCGACACGGCCTCGCGCAACTCGGCCGACGCCTGATCGCGGCGCGAGGGAGCGGCCGCCTGCGCAGGAGCGCGACGGGTGTTCGCGGTCGGCTTCGACCGCTGCTGACTCGAACCCTGAGATGCCATGTACGCCCACGGTACCAAGGGGGTGCGCGCCAGGACGCGCACCCTTCCATGCGATGAGCGATGACGCGCCACGGCAGCGCCATCGCTCATCGCGGGTCAGTTGACAGGGTCGACCGACTTCACGGCACCGTCGGGACCCACCACCACGTCGAGCCCTCCCCCGCACTGGGCCGAGGTGAGCACGCCGTACTGCAGGTTGCCCGCGCCGTCGCCATTCACGTAGAAGCTCTCGAGGATGGCGTCGGGCACCTCGGCGCGCACCTCGGTGAGCACCTCGGTGGGCACGAAGTCCAGCTCATCGGCGGTGAAGGTGCCACCCGAGGCACTCTGTCCGTCCTGCGAGGTGAGTTCGCCATCCACGTACAACCAGGGCTGGACGAGCTTCCCGTCGTTCAGTGCGACGAACAGGTTCACCACACGGGCGGTGGCGTTGACCTCGAAGTACGTCTGCGGGCCACCCAACTCGGCCTCCAACGCCTCGATGGCCACCGGGATCTCGGCCACTGCCGGCAACTGGTCGTCCGGTTGGGCCGTGCCCGACGGCTCGCAGATGGTGACGCCGCTGGATGCGCCGGTGGAGGCCTCGGAATCGGCGGCATCGTCGCTGCACCCGGCGACGACCAGGGACATCATCACCACGACTGCGGCCATGCCGCTTCGGCTCGGGATCATGGCGCGAAGGCTACGGGCGGTCGTCGCTCTGCGGCACTCGCGCACGGGCGCGACGAGTGATGAGCATCAACGCCACCACCTGTGCGCCACCGATGACCAACAGCCACCAGGCCGCGCGCACACCGGACTCCGACGCCGCGCCGCGGAACGGCCCGATTCGCGGCGGAGGCGACTGCGGCACCGGCGCGCCCGACGCCACCTGCACGGTGGTGGTGGACCCCTCGGACGTGCCCGAGTCGGGTGCGGTCGCCGCTGCGATGGGCGCCATCGAGACCAACGCCACACAGCATGCGCACACGAACAGCAGCAAGCGCGTCATCCCCACGGATCCACCTTACGCGGTTCAGGTGGACGAAGGCTGAATGGTCGATCAGCCCGTTCGGGGTCGCACGGAGGGGCTCAGGCCTCCATCACGACGGGCACGATCATCGGACGACGCTTGGTGCGCTCGTTGACGAACTTGCCGGCGGCCCGACGCACGTCGCGCTCGAGCGACTCGACGTCGCGGACCCCGGCGGCGAGCGCCTTCTCCACGGCCTCGGCGACTCGATCGCAGGCCTCGTCGAGCAGATCCTCCGCTTCGGGTGCGTAGACCCAGCCGCGGGTGATGATCTCCGGACCGACCAGCACCTTGCCGGTCTCGATGTCGACGGTGACCACGACCACCACCACACCTTCCTCGGCCAGCACCTTGCGGTCGCGCAACACACCCTGACCGACATCGCCGACGATGCCGTCGACGTACAGGTAGCCGGCCGGCACTCGCCCGACGGCGGACAACCCCGCGTCGGAGAGCTCGAGCACGTCGCCGTCCTCACACACCAGCACGTGATCGCGCGGCACACCCATGATGTGGCCGAGCTTGGCGTTGGCCACCATGTGGCGGTACTCACCGTGGATGGGCACGAAGTACTCGGGGTTGGTGATGCTGAGGTAGGTCTTCAGCTCGTCGGCCTGCGCGTGTCCGGTGGCGTGCACGTCGGCGACACCCGAGTGGATGACCTCGACCCCGGCGCGCAACAGGTCGTCGATGACGCGGTTCACGGCGCCCTCGTTGCCCGGGATGGCGTGGCTGGACAACACGACCGTGTCGTGCTCGCCGGCCTTCACCCATTTGCTCTCGCCGCGGGCCAGCAGCGCCAGCGCCGACATCGGCTCGCCCTGCGAACCGGTGGACACGATGCACACCTGGCCGGGCTGGTACTTGTCGATCTCCTCGATGTCGATGAGCGACGCGTCGGGGATGCGCAGCACCCCGAGATCGCGACCCATGCGCACGTTCTTCTTCATGCTCAGCCCGAGCGTGGCCACCACGCGACCGTTGGCGATGGCGGCATCGGCGATCTGCTGGATGCGGTGCAGGTGGCTGGCGAAGCTGGCGGTGATGATGCGCCGCCCCTTCTGCTCGGCGAACACGCTGCGCAGCACCGCGCCGACGCTGGACTCGCTGGGGGCGTGACCGTGTTCCTCGGCGTTGGTGCTGTCGGCCATGAGCAAGCGAATGCCCTCGGTGGACGCGAGCGCACCGATGCGGCCGAGGTCGGTGCGGCGACCATCGACCGGTGTGAGGTCGAGCTTGAAGTCGCCCGTGTGCAACACCACGCCCTGCGGCGTGTGGAGTGCGATGGCATGCGCGTGCGGCACCGAGTGGGTGACGGGAATGAACTCCACGTCGAACGGCCCGATCATCAACCGCTCGCCATCGCGCACGGTGACCAGTTCGGTCTTGCCGAGCAGACCTGCTTCCTCGATGCGGTTGCGGGCCAGCCCGAGCGTGACCGCCGAGCCGTAGATGGGGAAGCTCAGCTCGCGCAGCAGGTACTGCAGCGCGCCGACGTGGTCTTCGTGACCGTGCGTGGCCACGACCGCGACGATGTCGTCGGCACGCTGGCGCAGCCACGTGAAGTCGGGCAGCACCAGGTCGATGCCGTGCATGTCGGCGTCGGGGAACATGAGACCGCAGTCGATGAGGAGGACCTTGCCCTCCTGCTCGATGGCCATGCAGTTGCGGCCGATCTCGCCGAGACCACCGAGGAAGACGATGCGTACGGAAGCAGCCATCAGTGACCGCGACTCGCCTGCAGGTTGGCGAACACGATGGGTGCACGTTCGTCGACGAAGGCGGGTGCCGGCCCCATGGGCAACCGGGCCTGCCCCACGGCGAACCCGAGGTGACGCATCATCGCCTTGGTGGGGATGGGGTTCGGTGCGTCGTCACCGGTCTCGAACGCGAAGCTCTCGAGCAGCCGGGCGTTCACCGCTCGGGCGGCGACCGTGTCGCCCTTCTCCCACAGGTCGAACATCTCCTGGTGGTCTGGGCCGGTCCAGTGCGTGGCCACGCCGATGACGCCCACGATGCCGCTGGCCAGCAACGGCAGCGTGAGACCGTCGTCGCCGCTGTACACCTCGAACCCCTCAGGGGCGTGAGCGATGAGTACCGCGGTCTCGCCCGGGTTGCCCGCGGCGTCCTTCAGGGCGACGATGTTCGGCACCTCACGCGCCAGCTTCAGCAGCAGCGCCGTCGAGACCTTGCGCCCGGAGCGCACGGGGATGTCGTACACCACCTGCGGCAGCGGCGACGCCGCCGCCAAAGCCCCGAGGTGCCCGTCGTTGCCCCCCTGCGACGGGCGGGTGTAGTACGGGCCCACCGCGAGGATGCCCGAGGCGCCGAGTGCGGTGGCTTCCTTCGTGAGATGCACGGAGTGCGCGGTGTCGTTGGTGCCGGTGCCGGCGATGACGGGGATGCTGACCGCCTCGATGACCGCCGCGTACAGGCTGAGGCGCTCGTCGTCGGTGAGCACCGGCGACTCGCCCGTGGTACCCGTGACGACCAACCCGTCGTTGCCGTTGTCCTGCAACCACCGGGCCAGACGGCGCGCTTCGTCGAGATCGAGGGCTCCCTGCTCGTCGAAGGGCGTGATCATCGCCGTGAGAACTCTGCCGAAACGCGCCATCAGAACGATCCTTCCGCCGAGCGGTCGATGCCTTGAGTGAGGATGAGGTCTTCGTGGAGTTCCATCCACACATCGTGATAGCTGCCGCACATCACGCCCGTGAACATTTTCGTTTCACCGTTCACCACCAACTGGCACGTGCGTGCCAGGCGCGGACCGTACGGAGCGAGGCGAGCGAGGACGACACCCATGCGTGCCACCACGGGCGCGACATCGGCGTCGAGTGCCACCAGACGCTGCACGACCTCGGCGTCGTACGCCTGGTCGGTGTGGTCGTTGGGTTGGCCGGCACGCAACTGCCAGTCGCCGCAGAGTTCCTTGAACCGCTCGTTCAGGTGCAGGAACAACTGATACGACTCGTGCAGGTGCTCGGTGATGTGCGAGCCGCCCACGTCTTCGGCGAGCGCGATGTGGTGCTCCTCGCGCCCGACCGAGGTGAGCTGCCACAGCTCGCGGGCCTCACGGAACTGCACCCACTCGCGCGCCTGCAAGCCCTGCAGGTGCTCTTCGACCAGCGACAACGGAAGGTCGGCCACCTCGGCGATCGTGTCGGCCTTGGCGAAGCCCTTGATGCGCAGAGCGTGGAACGTGCGGAAGAAGGGGTCGGACGCGTTCGACATCGCCGTCCAGCGTAGTGGAAGCGACCGGAACCACCCGTGGCCGGGATCGCAAGGGTTCAGCACGACGAATGCCGGGCCATCGGGCCCGGCATTCGATCAGATGATGTCGTCGTTCAGGTGTTGGACGATGCGCGTGCTCAGTGAGCGGCGCCGGCAGCCGGCATCTCGGCGCCGATCTCGAACTCGGCGTACTCCTCGCCGGTGTCGGCCCAGTCCTCGAACTGGATGACGTTCATCTCCTCGAAGCGGTGACGCAGCCAGGCGCCATTGCGGTCGAGCAGGCCGAGCTTCTTGCAGTTCGGCACGATCTTGCTGAACAGCATGCTCTGGAACATCACGCGGGTGGGGTCGGCCAGGATGACGGGGAGGATGTCGCGGGTGTTGATCCCCATGCGCTCCCACACTTCCTGCTGCATGAACCGGTCGCGCATGCGCAGTGCTGCCTCGAAGGCGAACTCCTGGCGCTCGGCGATCTCCTGGTCGGTCATCTGGTCGTAGCACTCCTTCAGCGACAGCACGCCGAAGGCCACGTGGCGGGCCTCGTCGCTCATCACGTAGCGGAGGAGCTTCTTCAGCAGCGGCTCGGTGGTGAGCTGGTGCTGGAAGCCGAAGGCGGCGAGCGCGAGGCCCTCGACCATCACCTGCATGCCCAGATAGGTCATGTCCCAGCGGCTGTCGTTGATGATGTCGTCGAGCAGCATGCGCAGGTGCATGTTGATCTGGTACTCGCCACCGAGCTTCTCCTCCAGGTAGCGGGCGAAGACCTCGACGTGACGGGCCTCGTCGACCACCTGGGTGCTGGCGTACAGCTTGGCGTCGTACCACGGCACGGTCTCGACGATCTTCGCCGTGCAGATGAGCGCACCCTGCTCGCCGTGCATGAACTGGCTCAGGCTCCAGTTCTTGCCCTCCATGTTGAACTCGAGCCATTCCTTGTCGCCCCACTTCTCGACGGGAGTGCCGATGAGGCGGTTCACGTCGAGACCCACACCGAGCAGCTCGCGCTCCTCGATGGCGATCTTCTCCGGGTCGACATCGATGCTCCAGTCGAGATCGGTGGTGGCGTTCCACTGACCGGTCTTGGCCTTCTCGTATAGCTTGCGCAGTGCCGGGCGCTGCAGGGTGTAGTCCCAGCTGAAGATGGTGTCGGCGTTGTTCTTCACCACGTGCTCGATCTCGTTGGGATCGGCGTTGGGGATGGCGAGGATCGCGTCGATGTCGTTGATCTCGGCGCGACCGATGATGTCTTCGTTGGTGTTGTGGGTGACGGTCATGTCGGAGTGGCTCCTGTGATGGTGCGATGAATGCAGTGCGGATGGTCAGTGACGGATGAGTGCGGACTGGAAGGCGGGCAGGACGAACGTGGCGATGAAGGCCCGAGCGGACTCGGGTTCGCCGAGATCGACGTGGTCGGACGGTGCGAGGAAGTAGCTGATGACGAGTCGCACGAGCAGCTCCACCATGCGCGCACTCTCCCGACGAGGCAGGTACTCGTCGACGAGCGGCACGAGGAAGATGGTGGCCACGCGGATGATGCGCGGCAGCCCGTCGACGGTGAGCGACGTGAGGGTCTCGCCGGGCTCGCTGGCCAGCATGACGGCGAGGTGCTGGTCGTCGCGCATCTCCTGCGTGGCCGACACCACCGTGCGCACCAGCAGGTCCTCCAGGTTGTCGGCGTGGTCCAGGTGGCTGGCCAGGCGGGTGAAGAAGTCCTCGAGTTCGCGCACTCGCAGCGCCTCGAACAGCACATCCTTGCCACCGGGGAACATGCGATAGAGCGTCGCCCGCGACACACCGGCGTCGGTGGCGATGTCGTCGATGGTGACCTTCGCCATCCCCCACCGCTCGACGCACGCCTTGGCGCTGTCGAGCACACGCGCCTCCACCGAGCCGACGGTGGACGCGGCAGCAGACGAGGGGGTCGGGGTCATGGCCTGAGACACTAAGACGGTATTCGTCTCATCGTCAAGGGTCGACTTCGGAAAACCTCCCGCCGATGCCCCGCCATTCCCGACTGAAGTGGTCGGGATTAGGGGTTCCCTGCTATCCTTCCCGGGCCGATGCGAACCACCGGCACCCGTGAACACAAGGAGTTTCCCCCATCATGAAGCGTCAGATCCTCGCCCTCGTGGCGGCGGGCGCCGTCCTCTTCGCCGCCTGCGGCGACGACAGCACCGAATCGTCCGACACCGCTGCTGCCGAGACCACCGCAGCCGCGGCCGACACGACCGCACCTGCGTCCGGCGGCGACGCCAAGGCCTGTGCCGAGGGCAAGACCCTCGAGGCCGGCTCGCTCACCATCGCCACCGGCGATCCCGCCTTCCCGCCCTACGTCCTCGACGACAAGCCCGAGTCCGGCCAAGGCTTCGAGGCCGCCCTGGCCCTGGCAGTGGCCAAGGAGCTCGGTTTCGAGGGCGACACCGTGAAGTGGGTGCGCACGTCGTTCGACACGGCAGTGGCAGGCACCGACAACACCTTCGACTTCAACCTGCAGCAGTTCACCATCAACGACGAGCGCAAGCAGGTCGTGTCCTTCAGCGCCCCGTACTACACGGCGAACCAGGCACTCCTCGGCGCCGTCGACGGCCCGGCCGCCGCGGTGAAGTCCATGGCCGACCTGAAGGCGCTGAAGCTCGGCGCCGCGGCCGGCACCACCAGCCTGCAGTACATCACCGAGGTCATCCAGCCCGACCAGGAGCCGTTCGCGTTCAACAGCAACGCCGACGCCGCCACTGCGCTCGACAACGGCCAGATCGACGCCATCATCTCCGACGTTCCGACGGCCATCTTCTGGGCGCTTGGCAGCGAGGTCGGCGGTATCGACAACACCAAGGTGTTCGGCCAGTTCCCCCTGGGCGACCAGGGTGGCGACGAGTGGGGCCTGCTCTTCGCGAAGGACAACCCGCTCGTGGAGTGCGCCGACATCGCGCTCGCCAACCTCACCGCTTCCGGTGAGCTCGAGCAGATCACCACCGAGTGGATGAGCAACTACACCGAGGCACCCGCGCTCCCCGAGAGCTGAGCCTCTAGCCTCACCCACCATGACGAGTCACGACGAGGGCGCCGGCGACCTGTCGGCGCCCTCTCGCGTCCCGGGTGCGCCCACGCGCCGCGACGAATGGCTCCGTCGGCGTCGCCGCCGCAGCACGGTCATCGCCCTCACATCCACGGTCCTCACGTTCGGCATCCTCTTCGTCGTCGTCACGAACTCCAGCGGGTGGCCGAAGGTGAAGGAGATCTTCTTCAATGCCGAACGGTTCAAGGAGGACTTCCCCGAACTGCTCGGTTACCTGTGGATCGACGTGAAGCTGTTCTTGCAGTGCGCGCCGCTCATCCTCGTGTGGGGCATGGTCATCGCGCTCTGCCGCAACACGCGCAACCCAGTGCTGTTCCCCCTGCGAGTGTTCGCCGCCGTGTACACCGACTTCTTCCGTGGCGTGCCCGTCATCCTCACCATCTACCTCGTCGGGTTCGGCATCCCGAAGCTCGGCCTGCTGGAGGGCGAGTTCCACTTCCTCGGGTTCGGCGGCTCGTGGACGTCGCCGTACCTGTGGGGACCCATCGCCCTCGTGCTGTCGTACTCCGCCTACGTCGCCGAGGTGTTCCGCGCCGGCATCGAGAGCGTGCACGAGAGCCAGCGCGCGGGCGCCCGCTCGCTCGGCCTGTCGCAGCGCCAGACGCTGCGACACGTGGTGCTGCCCCAGGCGGTGCGCCGGGTCATCCCACCGCTGATGAACGACTTCCTCTCACTGCAGAAGGACGTCGCGCTGCTCAGCATCCTCGGCATCATCGAGGTGTTCCGGCGGGCCTCGTCCATCAAGGACCTCACCGGCAACTTCACTCCCATCGTCGCGGCGGCGGTCATCTTCCTCATCCTCACCATTCCCGAGACCCGCCTCGTCGACTGGTACACCGCCCGGCAGCGAGCGCGCACCGGTGGCTCGGTGGTGGCATGAACGCCAAGCTCAGTGTCCGCGACGTCGAGAAGTCGTTCGGCAAGAAGCTCGACCGCAAGGTGGTGCTCGACCATGTGTCGCTCGACGTGGGCGAACACGAGGTGGTCTGCCTCATCGGCGCCAGCGGTTCGGGCAAGAGCACCCTGCTGCGCTGCATCAACCTGCTCGAACCCATCGACGACGGTGCCATCCTCCTTGACGGCGTCGACATCAGCGAACCGGGGCTCGACCCCGACCCCATTCGTCGCCGCATCGGCATGGTGTTCCAGAGCTACAACCTGTTCCCGCACATGAGCGTGCTCCACAACATCACGCTCGGCCCCACCAAGGTGCTCAAGCACGACACGGCGAGCGCACGGTCGGCCGCCATCGAACTGCTCGACCGGTTCTCGCTCGCCGACAAGGCCGATGCGTATCCCGACCAACTCTCCGGTGGGCAGCAACAGCGCGTCGCCATCGTGCGCGCCCTGGCGATGAAGCCTGAACTGATGCTGCTCGACGAGGTCACCGCGGCACTCGACCCCGTGCTCGTGGGCGAGGTGCTCAACGTCATCCGCGACATGCGCGCCGAAGGCATGACCATGGTGCTCGCCACGCACGAGATGGGGTTCGCTCGCGAGATCAGCGACACCGTCTGCTTCCTGAAGGACGGCGTCATCCTGGAGAGCGGCCCACCTGCGCAACTCTTCACCGACCCGGCACGGGCCGAGACGCGCGAGTTCCTCGAACGCGTCATCGCCAGCGGTCGGCTCTGACCGCGCCGCCCGGTCAGTGATCCGGGTGCGGCGTGGTGTGCACGATCAGCAGGCTGCACGGCGCGTGGTGCGAGATGCGGTTGGGCACGCTGCCCAACATGAACCGCTTCAGACCCGACATGCCGCGGTTGCCCACCACCACCAGGTCGGCGTGCACCTCCGTGGCCACCGTGACCAGCGCGTCGGCGGGGTCGGCGCACACCACGTGCGTCTGCACCGTCACCCCTTCGGCAGTCGCCGTCTCGGCGGCGGCGGCGCAGACGCTCTTGCCGTACTCCTCCATGCCGTTGTTCAGCAGATCGAGATCCACGGTGGGACCCCCGGTGCCCGACGCCATCGCGGCCATGCCCAACGACACGTTCTGATGCGCGTTCACGATGTGCAGCGTGCCCCCGCCCGCCTTCGCCAGCATCAGCGCGTGCGCGACCGCCACACCCGCCGTCTCCGAACCATCCGTCCCCACCACGATGTTCTTGTACATCCGGCGATGCTCCCACCCGCGCGAGCAGAACTCAACAGATTCGTCAGCCGGTCTTCCGGCCACTCGTCACACCGCACACGACTTCGCGGTGCAGGCACAGCTCCACTTCACTCGCCAGCTTGTCCGCATCCCAGCCGTTCATGAAGTCGGCGTGGCCGGTGAGCAACCCGCCGCTGGCGAGTTCCAAGCCGTCGACGTTCCCCGACACCGGGTACTCCACGCTGAACTGCATCTGAGGCACCGGCACCGGGTGCGAGCCGGGGCACACGCCCTTCGAGCTGTACGCGACATGTGCCTTGTGGGTGTCGCTGTCGAGGTGCTCGCCGTCCCAGCAATCGGGGAAGGTGACGAGCAGTCGCAGCACCCGATCCGGTGCACACTCCGGCGGCGCGGCCGCGCGCTCGATGCCCAGACCGCACGTCCAGGCGACGATGGACACCGGCTGCTCCTCTGTCGCACCGGCCGACCCGGCGATCATCACCAGTCCCTCGGGGAACGGCTGCACGATGGTGGGGTCCACGTCGATGCCCGGTCGGTAGTAGGCCGTGCTCTTCACCGGGGTGATCATCTCGCCGTCGCGCAGCAACGCCGGCGCCCAGTAGGCCGCCTTGTCGAGGCGTTGATCGCACGTGGTGTCGCCCTCGGCGAGCGACTCGATGGTGGTGTCCGCGTCGGTGGTGGTGTTCCCGAAGAACACGTGCAGGTGGCTGGCGCCCACCTCGCCCGGGTACACGATGGGATCGTCCTCGGCGGCATGGCTGTACTCGCACTCCACCAGGAACTGCGGGATGGCGCCCTGCGGCCCGGCGACGGGTCGATCGGGCTCACCGAGCGACCGATCGTCGTGGTGCTGGTGGACGTGCGAGGTGGGCGACGCGACGCTCTCGCCGGCGCGTTCGCCGTCACCGGCGCACGCCACCAACAGCATCATCACCACCGCTGCCGCCGCTGATGCGAGGCGCATGCTCAGGTCAGGACGACTTGGCCGGCACCACGATGGCGGCGAGGTCGACCTCGAAGGGCACGTCGGTGGCGGGATGAGCCGGTGCCGTGGCGGCATCGGGCATGTTGTCCTGCGGCTGCAGGTCGGGCATCGTCGCGGTCTTCCAGTCAACCGACGGCGGGTGCACCTCGCCCAGCCACGAGACGATGTCGTATTCGCCGTCCTTCCAGTCGCCCGACCCGACGGCGTCGCACGGCGCGAGCGTCTGCAGGTTGTTGGGGCGCGTGGTCGCCGCCTCGTTGCCGCTGAAGCAGTTGCCGAGCGTGCTCACGTCGGTGCCGGCCGATGCCACCAGCAGGTCGGCCACGCGGTTGTCGCTCAGCACGTTGCCCTGCACGCGGTTCTGCTGCGAGTCCCACAGGATGGGACCGCCCGGATCGACCGGCGCCTGCTGCTTCTGCTCCGCACAGGTCGTGTCCCACTCCTCGGGGCCGGGCACCGAGTCGTTCGGGTCCTCCTCGAGGAACGGCACCGCACCGATGCCCGACTTGTCGTGGTCGTACACCAGGTTGCGCTCGATGGTGTTCCTCACGCCACCGGCCACCAGGATGCCGTTGCCCATCGCGAGCAGCGCCACGTCGATGGCGGGCGTGTCGGGCTGGTTGTTCGAGTACACCTCGTTGCCCACGATGGTGGTCTCGCGGTTCGGGTAGCACAGCTCGTAGCTACCGCTGTTGGGCACGATGCCGGCCCGGTTGAACCGCCAGACGGAGTTCACCAGCAGCAGGTTGCCACCGGAGTTCGTGCCCGAGTAGCCGAGGCCGTTGTGTTCGCTCACCACGTGGTCCACCACGGCGTTGCACGGGTAGCACTCGCCGATGTACACACCGGCGTCGGGGCTGCCCGCGGCGTAGATGTACTCCAGTTGACCGTTCATCGAGTCGAACGCGTACACGCCGTAGTCGCCCGTGCGATACGCCGTGAGGTACGACCCGCGATACCCGTCGACCCCGGTCCAGAAGAAGCCGTTGTGGGTGTAGTTCATCGCGGTCATGTTCTCCACCGCGACACCCTTGGCGCCCAGGATGCGGATGCCGTTGTCGAGCTCGAAGTTGCCGTCGAGGATGACTTCATTGCGATCCAGACCGCGGATGGTGAGCTCGTCGGTGGTGACCTGCACGGCCTCCTGGTAGGTGCCGGGCTTCACCAGGATGAGCGCACCAGGGGCTGCCGCGTCGACGGCCTCCTGGATGGTGGCGAAGTCGTCGGGCACGGTGATGGTGCCGTCGATGCCCGCCGCCGTCGTCTCCGGTGCCGCAGTCGTCTCGGCACCGGTGGTGTCGGCCGCGGCGGCGGTCGTGTCGGGTGCGGCCGTGGTGGCACTCGACGTTCCGTCGTCGTCGCCACAAGCGGCCACGAACAAGAGCGCAGCAGCGGTGAACCCTGCCAGGAGTCGACGTTGCATGAGAGGAACCCTTCCGATGGTCATGGTGCGGTGACGGTGATGGTGCCGAACATGGCCGCCTTCGGCGTGCCGTGAATGGAGCAGTAGTAGACGTACGTGCCGGGGCGGTCGAAGACGTGCGAGTAGACGTCCTTCGGCATGAAGTCGGCCTCGAGCGCACCCCACGACGTGGCGGTGGGGTCGTCGGCGGGCAGCACGTTGTGCGGGTTGCGACCGTTGTTGGTGAACACCACCTCGGTGCCCGCCACGACGCTGACGTCCTGCGGGACGAAGTTGTTGTCGAGGGCCGTGACCGCCATCTGCTCGCCATTGGCCGGGTAGGTGGCCTCACTCGTGGGCTGCGGCGCCACCGTGGTGGTGGGTGCGCCCAGGCTGTCGTCGGGGTCGGCCCCGCAGGCCGCCACGACGAATGCGAACACCATCACGATGACAACACGACTACGCACGAAATCCGGTCCCCCATGCCGCCGTCGTCCGGCGAGCGCCCCGTAGTGTGCTCCGGGTGACCGACGCCGAACAAATCGAGACCACCCCGGCGCCCACGCCCCGAACGGGGCCCGTGTGGGTGGTCCTGTTCGTGGCGCTGGTGGTGTGCACCAACATCGCCGCCGGCACCTGGGCGGGCCTCGACGCGGAACACCCGCTCAAGCTGCTCGCCCTGTCGTCGCGCAACCGCTACCTGGTGCTCACCGTGCCGGCGCTGTCGAACTCGCCGTTCCAGTGGGCGCTCGTCGGCGCGTTGCGGTTGCTGGTCGCGGCAGTGGTGTGCCACATGATCGGCCGCTGCTACGGCGACCGTGCGCTGCGCTGGTTCTGGCGGTTCCTGGGATGCCGCAGGAGCAGGTGGCCAAGTTCGAGCAGCAGGTGGCCCGCGCCGAGTGGTTCGTCGTGCCGTTCTTCGTCGGCAGCAACATCGTCTGGGCGCTCACCGGTGCGGCGAGCACCACGTGGAAGAAGCTCGCGCCGATGTTCGTCATCGGTGTCACCGTCCGCCTCGCGCTCATCTGGTGGCTGGCGAAGGCGTTCGAGTCGCAGCTGCGCAGTGTGATCGACTGGACCTCGCGCTACCAGCTGTGGATCATCATCGGCTCGGTGATCATCGTGGTGCTGGTGAACGTGCGCAACTTCCGCGGCGGACGGTGAGACAGCGCCCGGGCGGGCGTGGCACACTCTCCGAATGGCTCAGACTGCACTTGGCGGCAATCCCGTTCACACCGTTGGCGACCTCCCCACCGTGGGTTCGCCCACCCCGTCGTTCACCATCACCAAGGGCGACCTCAGTGATGTCACGCCTGCCGACTTCGCCGGCAAGCGGGTGGTGCTCAACATCTTCCCGAGCATCGACACCCCCACCTGCGCCACCAGCACGCGCAAGTTCAACGAGATCGCGTCCAGCCTCGACAACACGGTCGTGGTCTGCGTGGCCGCCGATCTGCCGTTCGCGATGAACCGCTTCTGCGGCGCCGAGGGCCTCGAGAACGTGGTGGTCGCCAGCACCTTCCGCGGCGACTTCGGCGATGCCTACGGCGTGCGCCTGATCGACGGCAAGCTCGCCGGCCTGATGGCCCGCTCGGTGGTCGTTCTCGACGAAGCCGGCACCGTCATCCACAGCCAGCTCGTGCCCGAGATCGCCCAGGAACCCGACTACGACGCCGCCGTCGCCAGCCTCGGCTGACCCTGCCATTCGATCGCAGTCACGAACCCACTCGCTCGGCGAGTGGATCGGTACCTGCGCCACCAATGGGGTGCGGGGTCAGACGCCGAGGAGGGGGTCGAGGCCGATGGTGAGGCCGGGGAAGTCGGCCACGCGCTTGCACGCCAGCACCACGCCCGGCATGAAGCTCACCCGGTCGTAACTGTCCTGGCGGATCACCAGCGTCTGACCCTCCGCGCCGAGGATGACCTCCTGGTGCGCCACCATGCCGCGCATGCGCACGGCGTGCAGGTGGATACCGGCCGGGCCCACCCCGCCGCGTGAGCCCGTGTAGATCTCGTGCTGCGTCGGGTCGGCGGCCCACTGGTCGGACGCTGCGGCCATCCGCTTGGCGGTGGTGACGGCGGTACCCGACGGGGCGTCGATCTTCTTGTCGTGATGGAGCTCGATGATCTCCGCGGTCTCGAAGAACGGAGCGGCGAGTTCGGCGAATCGCATCATCAACACCGCGCTGATGGCGAAGTTCGCCGCGATGAGACAGTTGCTCCCGGTGAACTCACTGCGGAACGTGGCGAGGTCGTCGTCGGTGAACCCGGTGGTGCCGACGACGGCGTGGATGCCGTGCATCGCCAGCCACGGCAGGGTGACCCGGGCAGCGTCGGCCACGGTGAAGTCGACGACCACGGCGCACTCGGCCTCGGCCAGCGCACGCAGCTCACCGGCGATGGTGACGCCGTGCATCTCGCGCCCCACAGCGTGCGGATCCACTGCGGCCACGAGCGCGAGCGCAGGGTCGGCGGCCACCGCGTCGCACACCGTCGCACCCATACGGCCACCGGCACCCACCACTCCGACTCGGATCGCACTCATGACTGTGACGGTAGTCCCTGGTTCGCGCCAGGTCCCGATGGGATAGAACAGAGTCATGAGCAGCTTCTTCGACAAAGCCAAGGACAAGGCCACGCAGCTGGCGAACCAGGCCAAGGAGAAGGTCGACGAGACGCAGAACAAGCGCAAGGCCGACGACCTCCTCGACGACATCGGTCGCATCGTCTACCGCCAGCGCACCACCGGCACGGTGGAACCGGGTGACGACGCCGCCATCGACGCACTCGTCGCACAGCTCGTGGCGCTGGCCGAGCTGGGTACCGACATCCTGAACGTGAAGCCCGAGGCACCGGCCGCCGCGCCCCTCAGCAACCTGCCGCCTCCCGTGGCACCCGATGCGGCGCCTCCCGCGGCACCCGCTCCGGCCCCGGCGCCCATGCCGATGCCCGAGCCGACGCCGATGCCGATGCCCGAGCCGGGCAACGGCTGACCCGACTCGCCGACGTCGGTCGTCCGGCTCACTCCGTCGGGCCGACGGTGACGACGACGGGATCGAACGTGAGCACGTCGGTGATGACACCGCGCACCGCGTCCTGATCCACCGCGGCCCAGCGGGCCACCTGCTCGTCGATCGGTCGCACTTTGCCGGTGGTGATGAGCTGTCCGGCGGTGCGTCCCATGCGCGCCCCCGTGTCCTCCAGGCCCAGTTCGAACGCGCCCGTGAGGTAGCCCACGGCGATGTCGAGTTCCTCGTCGGTGATGCCGTCGGTGGCCAGGCGCGTCAGCTCGTGGAGCAACAATCCCTGCACTTCGTCGGCGTGCTCGGGCTGCGTGCCCGCGTAGAGCTGGAACACACCGGCATCGGCATACGCCGACACGCCCGAATACACCGCGTACGCCAGCCCGCGCCGCTCGCGGATCTCCTCGAACAGGCGGCTCGACAACCCGCCTCCCAGCACGTGGTTGACCACGTCGAGGGCCTCACGCCGGGGGTCGGTGCGCGGGAGGGCACGTCCGCCCATCACGATGTGCACCTGTTCGCTGTCGTCGTCGATGGCCAACCCTCCGCCCACCGGGCCGGGCTGGGCCCGTTCGGGCACCGAGCCTCCGGGAGCGACCCCGGAGAAGTGCTCCTGGATGAGCGCGAGCAGCTCGTCGTGTTCCATCGGACCGGCCGCGGCCACCACCATCGTGTTCGCCCGATAGTGGCGCTCGAAGAATTCGCGGACGTTGTCGGGCGTGATGGCCTGCACGTGGGCGCGGTCGCCGGCGGGATCGCGCCCGAGTGCGTGGCCGGGGAAGAGCTCGGCGGCGAACGCCCGATGCGCCACGTCGTCGGGCGAGTCGTCGTCCATCGCCAGCTCCTCCAGGATGACCTGGCGCTCGGCGTGCACGTCGGCGTCGCGGAGTGCGGGCCGAGTGAGCACGTCGCCGAGCAGTTCGATGCCGAACGAGGCGTGACGTGCCGGGAGGCGGCAGTAGTACGCCGTGTACTCCTTGGAGGTGAACGCGTTGAAGTCGCCGCCGCGACGATCCACACCGCGCGACAGATCCTGCGCGGTACGGGTGGCGGTGCCCTTGAACAACAGGTGCTCGAGGAAGTGGCTGACGCCGCTCACCTCGTCGGGCTCGTCGCGCGAACCCACACCCACCCAGACACCGGTGGCCACCGACAGCGTGCCGGGCACGCGTTCGGTGGCCACCGTGAGGCCTGAGTCGAGTTGAGTGATCCGGAGATCGGTCACTGTGATCGGGGTCGATTCAGTTCGAATCGTCGTTCAGCGTCACGTCGTTCAGCGTCACGTCGCTCAGCGTCACGTCGCTCAGCGATGACGACGACGGCCGCCGCGGTCGCCGCCACGGTCGGTGCGCTCGCCGGCGTTGCCGCCGCTCTCGCCGCCCGGGCCGAGGTCGCCCAGCTCGCCGGCGAGTTCGGCATCGAACGCATCGTCGAAGCTGACGGCCACGGCGCCGTCGACGGCCGGAGCCGCCGCACGCGGTGCACGATCGCGGTCGCCGCCACGATCGCGGTCGCGGCCACCACGGTCGCCGCGGTCGCGGTCGCCGCGGTCGCTGCGCTCGCGGGCCGGGGCCGACGACGCACCTTCGGGGATCACCGGGTCCCAGCTCTCACCGGGGGTCAGGCTGACCTTGCCCTTCTCGTCGATCTCCTCGACGATGACCTCGATCTCCTGACCGAGGGTGAGCACGTCTTCCACGTTGTTGATGCGCTTGCCCTTGCCGAGCTTGCTGATGTGCACCAGGCCGTCGCGGCCCGGGAGGATGTTCACGAACGCACCGAACTTGGTGATGTTCACGACGCGACCCTGGTAGGTACCACCGAGCTCGGCCATGGGCGGCGACACGATGGCGAGGATGCGAGCCTTCGCGTCCTCCATGCGCCACGCCTCGACGGCGCCGATGGTGACGATGCCCTGGGCGCCGTCGTCGTCGACGGCGATGTCGGCACCGGTCTCCTGGGTGAGGGTGTTGATGACCTTGCCCTTCGGCCCGATGACCTCACCGATCTTGTCCATGGGGATGTGAATGGTGATGATCTTCGGCGCGGTGGCCGACACTTCATCTCGGGGTGCCGCCAAACATGCATTCATGTTCGCCAGGATCTCGGTGCGGGCTTCCTTCGCCTGATCGAGCGCGGCCGCCAGCACGTCGGCGGGGATGCCGTCGATCTTGGTGTCGAGCTGCAGGGCGGTGATGGCGTCGGAGGTGCCGGCCACCTTGAAGTCCATGTCGCCGAAGGCGTCTTCGGCACCGAGGATGTCGGTGAGGGTGGTGTACTTGCCCTCGGCGTAGACGAGACCCATGGCGATACCGGCCACGGCCGCACGCACCGGCACACCGGCATCCATGAGGGCCAGCGAACCGGAGCACACCGAGGCCATGCTGGTGCTGCCGTTGGAGGCGAGCACCTCGGCCACGAGGCGCAGGGTGTAGTTGAAGTTGTCGAGACCCGGCAGCACCGGCAGCAGCGCACGGGCGGCGAGCGCACCGTGGCCGATCTCGCGACGCTTGGGCGAGCCCACGCGACCCGTCTCACCGTTGGCCCACGGGGCCATGTTGTAGTGGAACAGGAAGTACTTGTTGGTCTCCGGGCCGAGCGTGTCGAGCAGCTGGTTCATGCGGGGCATGGCCATGGTGACGACGTTCATCACCTGGGTCTCGCCACGCTGGAACAGGCCGGTGCCGTGCGCGGTGGGCAGGACGCCCACTTCGCTGCTCAGCGGGCGCAGGTCGCGAGGACCGCGACCGTCGATGCGCTTGCCCTCTTCGACGATGCGCTTGCGCACGAGCTTCTTGGTGAGGCTGCGAACCGCTTCCTTCACCTCGCGCTCGCGGCCGGCGAACTCGGCACCCTCACCGCAGAGCTTGGCGACCGCGTCGGCGGCCACGGCGTCGGTGGCGGCATTGCGATCGGCCTTGAGGGCGATGGCGACGGCCTTCGACAGTTCGGGAGTGGCGATGGGCTCGACGGCGGCGAACACCTCGGGGGCGTAGTCGACCGTGACGCTGTACTCCATCGGCACGATGGGACCCTTCACGGCCACGACGGCGGCGACGAGTTCTTTCTGGAGGGCGATGCTCTCCTTGATCCAGGTCTTGCTGGTCTCGAGGCCGCCGGCGAGGGCGGCTTCGTCGACCTTCGGGGCGCCATCGGCGTAGTAGTCGAAGCTCTTGGTGGTGCCACCGGCCTCGACCATCATGATGGCGACGTCGCCGTTGTCGAGCTGACGACCGGCCACGACGAGCTCGAACGTGCTGTTCGCGCCCTCTTCGTAACTCGGGTGGGGGATCCACTCGCCGCTCTGGCTGTAGGCGACGCGCACGGCGCCGATGGGGCCGTCGAACGGGATGCCGCTGAGCATGAGCGAGGCGGAGGCGGCGTTGATGGAGAGCACGTCGTGCGGGTTCTCCATGTCGGCGCCGATGATCGTGAGGACGACCTGGGTCTCGTTGCGGAAGCCATCGGGGAACGCCGGGCGGAGCGGGCGGTCGGTGAGGCGGCAGGTGAGGATGGCGTCCTCGGTGGGACGGCCCTCACGACGGAAGAACGAGCCGGGGATCTTGCCCGCGGCGTACGCACGCTCTTCGACGTCGATGGTCAGGGGGAAGAAGTCGGCACCGGGGCGGGCTTCCTTGGCGGCGTTGGCCGTGGCCAGCACCGTGGTCTTGCCGAGCGATGCCACGACGGCACCCATGCTCTGCTGGGCCAGCTTCCCGGTCTCGAAGGACAGGGTCTTGTCGGTACCCGAAACGGGGGCCGACACTCGAATGGCATCTGCCATGACGAGCTCCTTTCACGCCGCGCGCCACTGCGCCCGGCTCTTGGAGCGGAGGTCGGTTCCCAGTCGACAACACCGAACGCACGCCCACCGGAATGGCAGGGGTTCGGTGCTCGCGACTGACAACCGAACCATGTGTGTTCCGCTCGGTTGGTTTGTCGCGACCACCCTACCAGCGGATTCGTGCCCGAACGCGGCAACGACCGGCCCGAGGGGCCGGTCGAGGCTCGGAGAACGGGGTGCTCAGCGGCGCAGGCCGTTGGCAGCGACGATGGCGCGGTAGCGCTCGACGTCGATGTTCTTCACGTAATCCAGCATGCGGCGACGACGGCCGACCAGCTTCAGCAGGCCACGACGGCTGTGGTGGTCCTTCTTGTGGGTCTTGAAGTGCTCGGTGAGGTGGTTGATGCGAGCGGTGAGCAACGCGATCTGCACCTCCGGCGAACCGGTGTCGGTCTCGCTGAGCTTGTGCGACTCGATGGTCTCGGACTTCGGGGGCAGTGCCATGAAGTGTGCCTTCCTGAGGTGATGGAGGTCGCCGACGGCGGAACCGCGGGCATCGCGACGGAGGTGTGGCCCCATCGGACGCCCACGAGGTTAGCGGGCGTGGCCGCGTGTTCCATCCCCGAGTTCCTACACTCGACACCGATGAGCAGCATCGTCGTGCGCGACCTCACCAAGGTGTACGGCGATCTGTCCGTGGTGGATCCGCTCACGCTCGACATCGAGACCGGGTCGTTCGTCAGCCTCATCGGCCCGTCGGGGTGTGGCAAGACCACGCTCATGCGGGTGATCGCCGGCCTCGAGCCTGCCAGCAGCGGCGAGGTGATGGTCGACGGTGCCCCGCCGGCCACCGCTCGATCGCACAAGCGGGTGGCGATGGTGCCCCAGCAGCCAGGGCTGCTGCCGTGGCGCACGGTCGAGGCCAACGCCCGCCTGCTGCTCGACGTGAATCGACGGGAGAACCCCGAAGCGGCCGACGACCCCGTGAACCTGCTGCGCGAGGTGGGGCTGGGCGACTTCCTGCACGCCTACCCGCACGAATTGTCGGGCGGCATGCAGCAACGGGTGGCGCTCGTGCGTGCGCTCGCGCTGCACGCTCCCCTCCTGGTGATGGACGAGCCGTTCGCCGCACTCGACGAGATCACCCGCGCCGAGATGCGGGTGATCCTCGCCCGGCTGGTGGAGGGACGAGCTGCCACCGTGCTGTTCATCACCCACAGCATCGCCGAGGCGGTGGCGCTGAGCGATCGGGTGCTCGTGAGCAGTCCCCGACCCAGCCGTGTCGTGGCCGACATCACCGTCGACCTGCCGCGCCCGCGTCCGGACGACGTGGAGGACGACCCACGGTTCGTCGCCCTGTGCGCCCAGGTGCGCCATGCACTCCACGGAGGGCGCGTGTGATCCGCCGCCTCGCCGCACCGGTGGTGGGCATCCTCGTGTTCCTCGGCGTCTGGGAACTGGTGGTGCGACTCAACGACGTGCGACCGTTCGTGCTGCGCGCACCGTCGCGCATCGTGGCGTACCTGTGGGAACACGCGGCCGACTACGCGGCCGCCGCGTGGGTCACGGCGCAGCATGCGTTCTTCGGCTCCGTCATCGCACTGCTGGTGGCGTTGGTGGTCGGCTCGATGATGGCGGCATCGCGCTTCGCCGAACACGCCACGCAACCGGTCCTCACG
The DNA here is from genome assembly GCA_016213625.1 of Actinomycetota bacterium. Taxonomy (GTDB): domain Bacteria; phylum Actinomycetota; class Acidimicrobiia; order Acidimicrobiales; family Ilumatobacteraceae; genus UBA668. The sequence continues at coordinate 7,477 of JACQZZ010000039.1, read as the reverse complement.
CTGCTGCAGGTCACTCCGTTCGTCGCCTACATCGGCTCGGTGGTCCTCTGGCTGGGCTCGGGCACGCGGCCGGCGCTGTTCATCGTGGCCCTCGTGTGCATGCCGGCATTCACCTTCGCCACAGTCGACGGCATGCGCAGCGCCGACCCGGCCACCCGCGAACTGCTCGCCTCCGTCGACGCTTCCCGTTGGGAGGTGCTGTGGCGCCTGCGGCTGCCGTCGGCGTTGCCGTCGCTGTTCACCGCCGCCCGCTACAACGTCGGGCTCGCCCTCATCGCCGCGTACCTGGTCGAGGGCGGCAACTTCGCCAACGAGGGCCTCGGTGCCATCGGCAAGCGCGCCGCCGCACTGAACGAGGGCGATGCGCTGTGGGCTGCGGTGTTCGCCATGGCGCTGCTCGGCACCTTCTCGCTCATCGCACTCTCATTGGTGCAGCGGGTGGTGCTGCGCTGGCACGTCTCGCAGCGGCCACCACGGCCGAACTGGGACTGAGCGGATACGGTGCAGTGCCGATGGGCGAGACGACATCTTCACCGGATCTGGGCGGCCTCCGTGCCCGCATCGATCAACTCGACGCCGCGCTGATCGCCATCGTCGCCGAACGCCTCGCGGTCTGTCGCGAGGTGGCCGCGGTGAAGCAGCACTCCGACACGCCGGTCATCCAGCCCGCACGAGTGCGCGACGTGGTCACCTCGCGTCGCCAGCAGGCCATCGAGGCCGGAGTCGACGCCGACTTCGCCGAGCAGCTCTTCCGCGTGCTCCTCACCGAGACCCACCGCATCGAAGTGGCGGGCCACCGGCCCGATCCAGCGCCCGACACGCAGGCCGTCGGCGTCGGCAGCTCGGGTCTCGACACGGTGGCCAGTCGTGTGGACCACGTGGTGGTCGCCGTCCCCGAGTTGCGACCCGCGGTTGACTCGCTGGTGCAACGATTCGGGTTCCACGAGGTGCCCCTCGCCGACCCGCAGCCGGGCATGGCCGCCGTGTCGGCCGGAGGTGTCACCTTCGTGCTCGTCAGCCCCGAGGCATCGCCGGCGGTCGCCCGCTACGTGCAGGCGCGCGGCGGCGGTGTGCAACACGTCGCGCTCGAGGTGCTCAACGCCGGCTACGCACGGGCCTGCCTCGCCGAGGCGGGGGCTCCGCTGCTCACCGACGTGGTGGTCGACGACGACGGTCACGAACAGTTCTTCGCCGCCGACGACCCCGCCACCGGCGTGCAGTTGGGGTTCATCTCGCGCACCGGCCACCGAGTGGGTGTGGGCACGGCCAACGTGCTGGCGCTGTTCGAGGTGCTCGACACCGGTGGCGCGGCCCTAGGCTGATCGAACGCCTCCGTCGTAAAGGAACCCCGATGTTGCGTCGCTGTGCCGCTCTCCTGCTCATCGCCACTCTTGGCCTCGCCGCGTGCGGCGACGACGGCACGTCGTCCGACACCGTTGCGCCCACGACCCCCGAGACCACCATCCCCGATTCCGTGCCGGGCGATTCGGTGCCGCCGGTGCTCGACGTGGTGGCCGACCAGCCGTTCCCCGCGGACCGCTGCGAGGCCAACAAGGCCGCCGGTCCCATCGTGTACCTGTCGAGCTTCGACTTCGCCGCGTCGGCCTCCATCGTCGACGTGCTCGTGGCCGACTCGAAGGGCTACTACGACGAACTGTGCCTCGACGTGCAGCTGAAGCCCAGCTTCTCGGTCGACAACTATCCGCTCATCGCCGGCAACGACGCGCAGTTCTCGTCGGGCGGCTCGTTCAGCGAGATGGCCGACTTCGCCGGTGCCAACGACGCCGGGTATGTGGCGTTGGCGGTGGAGGGCCGCACCGGCATCGACGCCCTCATCACCAAGGACGGCGCGGCGCCCACGCTCGACGCGGTGAAGGGCACCAAGATCGGCGTCAAGGGCGCCATCACCCCCTCGGTCAAGGCCATGCTGGCCAAGGCGGGCATGGTGGAAGGCACCGACTACGAGACCGTGCTGCTCGAGGGCTTCGACCCCACCGTGCACATCGAAGTACCCGACATCGTCGGCTTCCCCGGCTACAAGAGCAACGAGCCCAAGCAGCTCGAGGCGAAGGGCATCCCGTTCACGCTGTACGACCCCAGCGACTACGACATTCCCGGCAGCTTCGGCATCATCTACACGAACACCACGTTCCTCACCGAGTTCCCCGCTGCCGCACAGGACTTCATGCGGGCCACGATGCGCGGCCTGGCCGACGCCATCGCCGACCCGGCGGCTGCTGCCCAGGTGGCGGTCGACGCCATCAATGCCAACGGCAATGCGCTGTTCCTGTCGCCCGAAGGCGAGACCGCCCGCTGGGCCGTCGAGGCCGAACTGGTGTCGCAGGACGCCACGGCCGACGCCCCGCTGGGTCTGCCGCTGGTCGACGCGCTCACCGACGAGGTCACCACCTACGCCGAGATCGGCCTGTTCGACGGCGTCGCCCCCGACATCTCCACGATGATCGACGCCTCGGTGCTCGAGGGCATCTACGACGACCAGGGCAAGGTCATCTGGCCCGCCTAGTGGTCGGGACTGGCCTCCGGCGAGGAGGTCAGGGGGCGAGGACGCTGCGGGCGTGGTCGATGTCGTTCTTCAGCTGACCGATGAGGGCATCGATGCCGTCGAACTTGCGCTCGCTGCGCAGGAAGTGCGTGAACTGCACCCGTGCCCGCTCGCCGTACAGGTCGCCCTGGAACTCCAGCAGGTGCGCCTCGAGCAGCGAGTGATCGGCGTGCTCGTAGAACGTGGGGCGCCGACCGAGGTTGATGGCACACATGTGCCGTGACCCGTCGGGTCGCTCGTACCACCCGGCGTAGACCCCGTCGCTCGGCAGACACATCGCGCGGGGCACCTCGACGTTGGCCGTGGGGAAACCCAACAAGCGCCCCCGCTGGTCACCCTGCACCACCTTGCCGCGAGCCTCGAACGGATGCCCCAGCATCTGCGCGGCGAGTTCCACCTGTCCCCCGGCCATGGCACGGCGGATGGCCGTGGAGCTCAACGACTCGTCGGGGCCGTCGGTACGAGGCACCAGTGGCAGCGGATGCACTTCGAACCCGGCGGTGGCACCGAGCTCGCGCAACGTGCCGACGTTGCCGCCGCGCCCACGGCCGAAGTGGAAGTCCTCGCCCACCACGATGGCCGACGTGGCCAGGCAGTCGACGATGACTCGCTGCGCGAACGCGAGTGGCTCTTCCTCGGACTGACGCTGGTCGAACGTGATGACCACCGTGGCATCGACGCCGGTGGCGGCGAGCAACTCGAGCTTCTGCTCGAGATCGGTGAGCAACCGCGGCGCGCTCTCGGGGCGCACCACCGACGCGGGATGCCGGTCGAACGTGATGACCACCGAGTGCGCACCAGTGGCCTCGGCTCTGCGGCGAACCTCGGCGATGACCGCCTGATGCCCGAGGTGCACGCCGTCGTATGCGCCGATGGTGACGACGGCCCGGTCTCCGGGCCACGGCGGCGTGGACAAGTCGGTGATCACTCGCACGGAGCACGACGCTACCGGGTCGCACCTGTCGACGACGTGGTCTGGTGCGGACAGGTCGGCCCGCTCGTCACTGCGCTGGGCAAGCTGCCGACTCGGATTCAGAGGTCCTGCGCCACCACGACGGCCGGTTTCGCCTGATCGGCGCCGAACGCTTCGTACATCGCCAACAGATCGCCCGCAGGGTCGAGCACCGCCCACGGGCCGTCGCCAGGGAACCGGGGCAGCACGCGTCCGTTGCGCACGAGCGCCGCCACGTCGTCGGTGACCGACACGTGCGGATAGTCGCGCACGGCTTGGGGCAGCGACAACAAGGTCACCTCGTCGGGCGACGCAGCCTCGTCGAGCGTGAACTCACCGACGGCGATGCGGCGAAGGCCGCGCAGGTGCGCCCCTCCCCCACACATGCGGCCGAGATCGTCGGCCAGAGTGCGGATGTAGGTGCCCTTCGAGCAGTGCACCTCGATGTCGTACACCAGCGGATCAGTGGTGGGGGCGATGTCGAACCGGTACACGGTGACCGGCCGCGGCTCGCGCTCGATCTCGACGCCTTCGCGGGCGAGTTCGTGCAGGCGCTTCCCGTCGACCTTGACCGCGCTGACCATCGGCGGGATCTGCAGGATCGGACCCACCAGGTGATCATCCACCGCAGCGCGCACCTGGGACGGCGTGAGACCCGACATGTCGAACGTGCCCGTCACCACACCGGTGGAGTCGAGCGAGTCGGTGGTGGTGCCGAACACCACCTGCCCTGCATAGGTCTTCCCCAGATCGGTGAGGAACCGCAGCAACCGGGTGCATCGCCCGACGCCCACGAGCAGGATGCCGGTGGCGTCGGGGTCGAGCGTGCCGGCGTGACCCACCTGGCGCTCACCGAATCGACGGCGCAGCATGCCCACGACGTCGTGGCTGGTGACACCGGCGGGCTTGTCGACCACGGCCAGGCCGTGGGTGGTGGGCGGCTTACGCCGGGCCATGCGAGTCGTCGAGCGCGTCGTCGCTGGGCGGGCGCTCGGGCAGGGTGTCCTTGTCGTGCAGGATGCGCTCGATGCGCTCGGCCGCACGAATGGCGTCGTCGGGCCGGAACGACAGGATGGGCGTCTTCTTCGCTCGCACCTGGCGACCCACCGCCGACTGGATGCGCACGCGGTGCTGGGCGAGGGCCTCGACGATCTGCTCGTCGCCCTCCTCGCCGAGCAGCGAGTCGTAGAACACGGTGGCGCGGTTCATCTCGGAGTCCACGTCGATGGCAGTGATGGCCACCAGCGAGAGGCGCTCGTCGTCGATCTTGATGAGTTCCTCGGCGATCACTTCACGGAGCGACTCGTTGAGTCGTGCGGTGCGGGGATAGCGGTGGGTGGAGGGGGCGGCGGTGCGCCGGGGCTTGGTCATCTCGACCAGTCCTTTCTGCGAGCGTCGTCGGCTCAGTCGAAGTTGGGGCGATCGCGGATGGAGCGCTTGAGCTCGGCCACACCGGTGGTGGTGGCGATGACCTCGATGGCATCCCACAGTCGCTCGGCCTCGGCGCCACGCGGAATGGTGGAGATGACCGGACCGAAGAAGCTGCCCTCGTTGGCCGCACCCGGGTGGAAGGTGATGATGGGCGTGCCCACGTCCTTGCCGGTGCGAGAGAACGCCAGCTCGGTGTCGGCACGGATGTACGCGTCGTGACCGTCGTGCAACGCTTCCTCGGCCAGTGCGACGGGCAGACCCGCGGCACTGAGCATCTCGGACATGAACGCCACCGGTGCCTCGTTGATCTCGGGCCGGCGCTGATGCTGGTGGAACGCGACGCCCGTGGCCGTGTAGAGATCCGACACGCCGGCGTTGCCGTGCTGCAGCCGCACTTCGTCGGCCACGCGGTGCACGTACAGACCCGCCATGTGCGACGCCTTGTACTGCGGTGTGTACCAGTCGGCCTCGAGCTGCTCATTGATCATCTTCAACGAGATGAACCGCCACTCGACCTCGTACTGCCGCTGCGCCTGCACCTCGGTGACCCAGCGCGACGTGATCCACGCCCACGGACAGACGGCGTCGAAGAAGAACTCGAGATCTGCCATGCCCCGACCCTATCGGGGCACGACGCCCCGACGGATCGGGCATGGTGATCTGCGGTGATCAGACGCGAGCGATCTCTCGCTCGTCGTAGGTCTCGATGATGTCGCCGGGCTTCAGGTCCTGGAAGTCGCTGAGGCCGATACCGCACTCGAAGCCCTCGCGGACCTCGCGGGCATCTTCCTTGAAGCGACGCAGCGACTGGATGGCGCCCTTCCAGATGATGGAACCGTCGCGCAGGAAGCGCACCTTCGAGCCACGGGTGATGACGCCGGTGAGCACGTAGCAACCGGCGATGGCGCCGATGCGGGGCACACGGAAGATCTCGCGGACCTCGGCCTCGCCCGTGATGACTTCTTCGAACTCGGGGGCGAGCATGCCCACCATGGCTCGTTCGATGTCCTCGAGGAGCTTGTAGATGATTTCGTAGGTACGGATCTCCACACCCTCGACCTCGGCCATTTCGCGAGCCTTGCGGTCGGGTCGGACGTTGAAGCCGATGAGCGTGGCGTTGGTGGTGGCGGCGAGACTGATGTCGTTCTCGGTGATGCCACCGACGCCACGGTGCACGAAGGCCAACTTCACGTCGTCGCGCTCGAGGCGACGAAGGCTCTCGGTGACGGCTTCCAGCGAACCCTGCACGTCGGCCTTGATGACCAGGTTCAGGGTGGCGACCTCGCCGGCCTGGATCTGGCTGAAGATGTCTTCCAGCTTCACACCACGCTGCACACGGGCATCGCCGCGCTGGTTCTTCAGACGCTGACGCTGCTCGCGGGCCTCGCCGACGGTACGAGCCGTCTTCTCGGTCTCCGACGAGCGGAACTCGTCGCCGGCGTTGGGCACGCTCTGCAGACCGAGCACCTGCACCGGGGTGCTGGGGCCGGCGGTCTTCACCTGCTGGCCCTTGTCGTCGATCATGGCGCGCACACGGCCCCACGCGGCACCGGCCACGATGGGATCGCCCACCTTCAGCTCGCCCTTGTCGACGAGGATGGTGGCCACCGGGCCACGACCGACGTCGAGGTTCGCCTCCAGCACCACGCCCTTGGCGCGGCCGGTGGGATTGGCGGTGAGCTCTTCGATCTCGGCCACCACGAGCAGCTGGTCGAGCATCTCGTCGACGCCGATGTTCTGCGCCGCGGCCATCTCGACGACGATGGTGTCGCCGCCCCACGACTCGGGAACGAGTTCGTGCTCGGAGAGCTGGGCGTAGACGCGCTGGGGATCGGCGTTCTCCTTGTCGATCTTGTTCAGCGCGACCACGATGGGCACTTCGGCGGCCTTGGCGTGGTTGATGGCCTCGATGGTCTGCGGCATGACGCCGTCGTCGGCGGCCACCATGAGCACCACGATGTCGGTGACCTGGGCACCACGAGCGCGCATCTTGGTGAACGCGGCGTGTCCCGGGGTGTCGAGGAACGTGATCTTTCGACCGTCCTTCTCCACCTGGTAGGCGCCGATGTGCTGGGTGATGCCACCCGCTTCACCGGCCACGACGTTGGCGTTGCGGATCTTGTCGAGCAGCGTGGTCTTGCCGTGGTCGACGTGACCCATGATGGTGATGACCGGCGGACGCCACTGCTGCAGCGTCTCGTCGTCGTCGTCGCTGTCGTCGAACAGCGCCTGGAGTTCCATCTCCTCCTGCTGGCCGGCTTCCACCAGCAACAGGTCGGCGCCCACTTCGAGGGCGAACAGTTCCATCTGCTCGTCGGAGAGGGTCATCGTGGCGGTGACCATCTCGCCGTTCTGCAGCAGGAAGCGGATGACGTCGGCCGCGGTGCGGTTCAGCTTGGGCGCGAACTCCTGTGCCGAGACACCGCGCTCGATGATGATGGTGCCCTCGGGCACGGGCGCGCTGTTGGGCGTGTAGCTGGAGTTGTAGTTCGGCTGCAACTCGTCGAAGTCGCGACGACGACGTGCACGGC
>JACQZZ010000038.1 GCA_016213625.1 Actinomycetota bacterium | reverse complement strand
GGGCGGCGACGACCGACCGTGTCAGGTAGTCGCTGAGTGCCGGTACGAGCACATCGGTCTCGGTGTCGCGCAGCACCTTGGAGAACGCGTTGTGCCACGAGTGGTACATGGAGTCGGTGGTGACGAACAGTGTTTCGAAGTTGTAGGCGCCGGACTCGTAGAGCTGATGGAAGAAGCGCGAGGGGTAACCCGACCAGATGACGAAGCCCTGGGCCTCGAGCGCGGCGGCGAGTTCGGGTTCGCTCGCCAGCTGTTCACTGAGCAAGTCGAGGATCTGCACGTCGTCCAGCGACGTCGGAGTGGCCGGGCCTGCGTACGGGGTGGAGCCATCGAGCAGCGGGATGTCGTTGTACGGAGCGAACGCGCTGAGCAGACGCGGTGCGCCGGCTCGGCCCGACGCCGCGGGCACGGTGGTCGTGGTGCTGTCGACGGTGGCGGTCGTCGACGACGCGGCTGTGGTGGTCGATGTCGCAACGGGCGTGCTGGTGGGGAGGCTGTCGCTGTCGTCGCTGCAGGCGACGAGTGCGACGAGCGAGACGATCGTCGCCACGGCGATCGAGCGACGGCGCGGTGAGGTGTGTCGAGTGGGTTGCATCACGAGTCTCCTCTGTGGGCGGTCAGGAAGTGGCGGCTCACGGTGTCGGAGCCACGGAGCAGGGCGGGTTCGGTGAATCCGTCGGCATCGAGGTCGACGCAGATCGGTGTGGCGCGGCCGTCGAGCAGCGGTGCGGTCGCGAAGCCGAAGCCGCGCCACCACCATGCGGCGCCGGCGGTGACGGTCGGATCGTCGAGCGTCGAGAAGCCGAGGGCGACACCGTCGTCGCACACGTCGAGCGTCTCGACCGGGCGGGGCATCGTGCCGGCGCCCCAGCGAATGCTCCCGTCCTGGAAGACGCCGAGGTGGGCGCCCTGGCCGGACGCGTCGATGAAGTCGGTGTCGGGGAACGCCTGTTGCAGCAGGCGGGTGCGGAAGGGTCGGCGGTACGAGGCCACCACGTCGGCCACCCCGTCGCCGTTCACGTCGCCTCGACGAGCGGCGACGACCACCCCGCCGGCGACCAGTCCGTCCACCCGTTCCGCACTCGCCGCGGGAGTGGCCGGGGCGAGGTGAACGGTCGGGTTCCACCATTCCCCGTCCACCGAGACCGCATCACCGGAGGGAAGGTCCCACCCGTCGAACGTGGTGCGCAGATACGTGCCGATCGACGCCGTACGGAATGCCAGCACGCCGTCGGGGCCGACGAGCACCTCGAGCATCGTTCCGGTCTGCGTGCGAGGCATCCGCTGGTCGAACACCGCGTTGCCCAGCCCGGGCGCCTCCACGGTCGGGTGGCCGTCGGCGTTGGCTGCGACCGTGACGGCGTAGGAGACGTGCGCGCCGTTGCCCCACACGACATCGGCGCCCCACGAGGTGAGGTCGGCGACCACACCTGCGAGCACCGGATCGGGTCGGGGCAGGTACTCCACTCCGCCGTGGAGACCGACGATCACGACGTCCGATGCGGCCCGTGCCGCTGCGACGGCAGCCTGCGCGACCGTTGGATCCCACGTGGCGACCCCCGCTGACTCGCCCGCCGAGGGGCCGCCGAGCGTGAGGTCGAACGCGAGCACCGCGATGCGCAGACCATTGCGTTCGAACACGGTCGCCGTCGTCGCGGCCGCGAGGCTGTCACCGGCGCCGATGGCCGCGATGTCCAGCGCGTCGAGCGCCGACATCGTGTCAGTGACGGTCGCCGACCCGGCGTCGCCCGCGTGGTTGTTGGCGACGGCCATGCCGTCGAACCCGGCTTCGGCCAGCAGTTCGGCGCTGACGGGGTCGGCCTCGAGTGCGTTCTCGCCGAGCAGATGGGGGCGCTCGGTGAGCGGCGATTCCAGGTTGGCGAGTGCGAGGTCGGCGCCGGCGAGCGTGGCGCGCAGCGGCTCGAAGATGCTGTCGCCGTCGTTCTGGGCGACCGGTGCCACCGATCGACCGAGCATCACGTCGCCGAGCAGCACGATGCTCGCAGTGCTCCCCGGAGCGGGCAGGTCGCCGGGCGCGACGCTGCCGTTCGTCGAGGTCGTCGACGTCGACGAACACCCCAGGCACAGCACGGCCGCGCAGGTGAGCAACGCGTCGAGGCGCACCATTTCACGGTACCTCTGGCAGTGGAAGCTGCTCAGGGGCGAAGGTCATGCTGCGGGGCGCCACCGTGGCCGAGCCGTCCCGCCATCGCGTACAAGTGCTGTTGCTCTGGGATGCTCGTCGCCTGGCGCGCCGCGAGAAGGTAGGTCTCGTGGGCCTCGTCGGTGCGTCCGGCGAGCTCGAGAAGGTACGCATGGACGGTGTGCAGCCGGTGCGTGTGCCGTAGCCGTCGGTCGCCGAGCAGCGGGCCGATCAGCTCCAGTGCGGGGGTCGGACCGTGTACTTCGGCGACGGCGACGGCGCGGTTCAAGGTGACCATCGGTCCCGGCGCGATGCGGTCGAGCATCTCGTAGAGCCGCTCGATCTGCACCCAATCGGTGGCCTCGGCAGAATCCGCCTCGTCGTGGACCGCCGCGATCGCCGCCTGCAGCTGATACGGACCCACCGGTCCCGTCGGCAACGCCGCTTCGATGAGCGACACGCCCTCGGCGATCTGGCCGTGGTTCCATCGCGTGCGGTCCTGCTCTGCCAGCGGGACGAACGAGCCGTCGGCGCCAATCCGTGCACTGCGGCGAGCGTCGGTGAGCAGCATCAGCGCGAGCAACCCCGCCACCTCGCCGTCATCGGGCAGCGCTCGGTGCAACTCCCGTGCCAGGCGAATGGCCTCGGCACCGAGTGGCGGTGTCGTCAGGTCGCCGCCGGTCGTCGTCGCGTGGCCCTCGGTGAACACCAGATAGAGCACGTGGGCCACGGCGGCCACGCGCTCGGGCATCTCGTCGACGGTCGGCAGGCCGAACGGATCGGCGATGTCGTCGAGCCGGGCCTTCGCTCGTGAGATGCGTTGGGCCATGGTGGACTCGGGGACGAGGAACGAGCGGGCGATCTGTGCCGTCGTGAGGCCGCCGACCGCGCGCAACGTGAGCGCCACTTGCGACGGTCGGCTCGACGACGGGTGACAACACAGCAGCATCAACGCGAGCGTGTCGTCTCCGTCGAACGACGTGTCCTCCGGACCGGCGGGGAAGTCGGTCGCTGCGGCACGTCGCCCGGCTCGGTGCTCGCGCTGCACGCGTGCCGCGTCGGCGCGCAGGCGATCGATGAGCCGACGCGACGCGACCCTGACGAGCCACGCCGGCGGATCACTCGGAACACCCTCGACGGGCCATTGCCGGGCCGCGGCGACGAGCGCCTCCTGCAGCGCGTCCTCGGCCGCATCGAAATGGCCGTACCGGCGGACCAGCGCACCGAGCACTCGCGGTGCGCTGGCCCGCCAGACGACGTCGAGGCTCCCCTCGCTCACGCGTCGGGGCCTCCGGCCCACATCGCGGGTCGCAGCTCGACCACGTCGCCCGGGTGGGCGAACGTTGCGGCGATCTCCTCGGCCCGTTCGCGCGAGGCGACGTCGATGAGGAAGAAGCCGGCGAGGTACTCCTTGGTCTCCGCGTACGGTCCGTCGGTGGCGACATGGGTGCCGCCCGCCCAGCGGTAGATCGATGACGACGCCGGATCGGCGAGTGCCTCGCAGACGACCAGCTCGCCGGCTGCTGCCATCGTCTCCATCAACTCCTCGAACTTGCGATCCATCGCGGCGCGTGTTGCGTCATCGAGCCGCCTGCCCTCAGCGGTGAAGTGGCCGGTGGGGTGTCCCCACGGGTTCGGATTGGCGTGGATGAGGATCACGTACTTCATGGTTCAGCTCCTGTTGTTCACCGACGGTGCGTCGGGATGACGAGTACGTCGGAGCCGGCACCGGGATCTCGACATTGAACCATCGTCGAAGTCGAGGATCTCCACGGGCAGCCCGTTCCACACGTCATGATCCACTGCCCGCAGCGATCTCGCGGAGCGCCGTGCGCACCGTCGACTCGAGTTCGTCGAGGCTCATCGCGCTCGCGGCGGCCGCCGCACGCGACGCGAGGTCCACGAAGTCCATCATCGACAGGAACGGCGCAGCGGACGAGACAGTGAGCGTGGCGAGGGCGGAGCTGGCCGCGGGGTGTCCCACTCGGTCGAGCAGCGCGGTGGCGTAGAAGGTGGGGATGAGGTCGACGAACGATCGCCTCGAAGGGTTCGTCTCCAGCTGTTCGAGCAGTCCCATCGCGGCCACCTGCGGGTCGAGTTGGGCCAGCAGGCGCGAGGCGCTCCCCGGCAGTGTGAGGCGGGTGAGTGCCGGCACCAGCGCGATGTCGGCGAGTGCGAGGCGCACCAGTTCGAGTGCCCGCTCCGGTTCGGTCTCCGCCAAGGCCCATGCCGCCCCGAGGCGATTCGTCACGCGGTGCAGTGCCACCTCCGAGCGTTCGCCCGCCTCGATGGCCCGGCCGACCAGCCCGTGGGGGTCGTCGCGGCTGCCCGTCAGGCTGAACCGCTCGAGCACGGCGATGCCGAGCATCATGTCGCGCGCCTCGATCGGCAGGGTCGCGTCGAACGCGGCCTGTCGGCAGAGCTCGCTCGCTCCCACGAAGTCGTTGCGCCAGGCGAGCACCAACCAGTGCAGCAACGTGCCCAGGCCGGATCGTTCCTGCTCGTCGGCGGCGTGTATCTCGTCGGCCCACGCCTGCAACTGGGCCGGCTCCACCGAGCCGGCGGCAGCGACAGCGAGGCACACCACCACGGCGCGCCGCTGTTCGGGCACGGGGTCGCACAACTCCAGCAACGGCCACAGGTCGTCGGCGAGGTCGTGGCGGCCGAGGAGGAAGAAGCCGACGGCCGGGCTGCACAGCCGGCTCGCCAGATCACCCGAGCGCAGTCGGATCGCGAGCAGCACCGCTTCGCGCCAGCTCTCCGATTCACGTTCCAGCCGGATGGACGCCCGCTCCACCTCGGCCGTGAACGTGCGGACGAAGGGGAAGTCCGTGATCGTCGCCACCCATTCGGCCAGGGCGAGCGCGGCGCACTGCCACTCGCCCCGCTCGTCGAGCTGTTCCAGGCCGTAGGCGCGAATGGTCTCGAGCATGCGATACCGCACGCCGAACTCGGTGGTCTCCGGGGCCACCATGTTCTTGTTCACCAACGACGTGAGCAGCTCGGTCGCCTCGTGCTCGGCGAGATCGATCGCCGCGCCGAGGTGCTGCACCATGTCGAGTTCGAACCCGTTCGGGCACACCGACAGGCGCTGGAACAGCCGTTGCTCGTCCGCGCTCAGCAGTCGGTAGCTCCAGTCGAGCGTGGCTCGCATCGTGCCATGGCGATCCATGGCTCGCCGTCGGCCACCGCTCAACAGGTTGAACCGATCGTCGAGCGCGCCGAGCACTGCCGGCACACCGAGTGTCGCGGCGCGGGCGGCCGCGAGTTCGATCGCGAGCGGAATGCCGTCGAGCCGGCAGCAGATCGACTGGACCAGGCGGTGATCGACGGGGTTCACGTCGGCACCGGCGGCCTCCAGCCGGCTCACGAACAACTCCGAAGCGGTCGGCGCGTCGAGCGAGCGCACCTTCACCACGAACTCGCCGTCCACGCCGAGTGCCTCACGGCTGGTCGCCAGCACACGCAGGTTCGGGCACACCTCGGTCAGTCGATCCACCAGGTCGGCGACGCTGTCCACGACGTGCTCGCAGTTGTCGACCACCAGCAACGTTCGGTCGCCGCCCAGCAGCGCTGCGGCGGTGGCGAACGGGTCGCTGATCGCCGTCGCACCCAGGGTGCGCGCCACGGTGTCGGGCACGTCGTCGGCGTCGGACACACTGGCGAGCTCGACGAACCACGCGTTGGAGAACGTCGGCAGGAGGTCGGCCGCGACCTGCACCGCGAGGCGTGTCTTGCCGACGCCGCCGACGCCGGTGAGCGTGATCACCCGATGGGTGCCCACCAGGCCGGCCACACGGGCCACTTCGCGTTCGCGACCGATGAGGCTCGTGCGTTGCGACGGCAGGTTGTTCGAGTAGGTGTCCAGTCCGCGCACCGGAGGGAACGAGGCCGTCAGCTCGGGGTGCACCACCTGCCACAACCGTTCGGGCTCGGTGAGATCCCGCAGGCGGTGATGGCCGAGGTCGAGGAACCGTGTCGAGTCCGCCGACGGTCGGGCGAGCGCGGCGGTGACGTCGGAGACGAGGATCTGCCCGCCGTGGCCGGCGGCCATGATCCGGGCAGCGCGGTTCACCGGGCGTCCACGGAAGTCGTCGTCCACGCGTTCCACCTCGCCGGTGTGCAAGCCCATGCGCACCGCCACGCCCACGTCGGGCATCGATCGCTGCGCCATCACGGCCGCGTCCACCGCCGCCTCGGCCGAGACGAACGCGGCAGCGACACCGTCGCCCATGGTGGAGAACACTTCGCCGCCGTGATGCTCCACCGCGCACCGCAGCACCTGGAAGTGGCGCTCGACGGTGGCCGACATCTCGGGGAGTTCTTCCCACTGCCGCGTCGACCCTTCGATGTCGGTGAAGAGGAACGTCAGCGTGGTGCGTGCGGGGGCGGTCACCTCGCGCTCCGGCGCACGACGATGGCCGCCAGCTCTGCCCGGTTGTTGATCCCGAGCTTGGCGTACACGTGCACGAGGTGGGTCTTCACCGTGGCTCGCGACATCAGCAGGCGTTCGGCGATCTGCGGGTTGGTGAGCCCTTCGGCCACCTGTTCGACCACCTGCACCTCGGTGGGTGTGAGGCTCTCCCACCCCGACACGGCGCGAAGGCGTTCACCGCGCATGCGCTGCACCACTTCGGTGATCTCGGCGAGCGAGAGGCTCTTCCCTTCGGCCCAGCCATCGTCGCCCGACACCGCGACGCGGGCCGCGGCGACATCGGCGGCACGGTGAGGGAAGCGGAACCGGTAGCCCATCGCGGCACGGCCGGACTCGGCGGCGGCAAGCACACGCGCGCCGTCACGGCGTCGCCCGACGTCGATGAGCATCGAGCCCAGCACCTCGAGTGCGTCGACCACCGCGGGCCACAGTTCGTGCTCTGCGGCGGTGGCGAGCGATCGGTGTGCCAACCCGAGCGCGGCGGTCACGTCGGTGTGGCGCTCGCACTCGGCGAGTACCAAGTCGCTCATGGTCGCGTACGACGGCGCCGGCACTGCGTCGGCCACCGCACGCAGCCGCGAGGCGGTCCGCTTGGCACCGTCGACGTCGCCCAACGACATCTCCACCTGGGCGAGCAGGCCGACGTTGCGCCACGAGGCGAACAGGTCGGGTGGCGAGTCGGCGAGGATGACGCGGGCCTCCTCCAGGCGTCCCGACACCACCTCTCTGGCGCCGCGCACCATCCCTCGGATGGAGAACAGCGAGCGCGGCAGGCTGTCGCTGCCCACGTCGCCGGCGCGCATGTCGTCGACGGTGGCCGGGTCACCGGAGGTGAGTGCCGCGCCGGCAGCGCGGAACGCCACGAGCATGCGGTCGAGCGTGGCGCCGAGGCGAGCGTCGAGCAACCCTTGGGCCTCCGCCGCGAGCGCGGTGGACGCTGCGGTCTCGCCACGCAACTGCGCGGCGGCCGAACGGATCATCAGCGACCGCGAGCTCACCAATCCGGCCACCAGCTGCTCGGCCTCGCGGGGCCGTCCTGCAGCGACGAGGATCAGCGCGGGACTCTGCGACGCGTTCCACACCGTGTACCAATCGCCGAGTTCGTAGGCCTCCTCCCGGATGCCGGCCAAGGCATCCAGGTGCTCGTCGAGCGGGCCGAGCAGCACGGTCGAGGTGACATGGCGGGAGAGCTCGAGGCGGTTGTGCGTCGCTCGATCACCGAGCCGGACCGCCTCGGCCGCAGCCTCGTCGCGGAGCTCCGCATAGCGCGGGTCGAGCGCGTTCGTGCGCACGGCCATCAGCTGCAGCACCGCGTGCTTCCACTCGTCGGATCGGCGATCGCCGAGCAGCAATGGCGGCATGCCGTAGCGCGCCGAGTCGTGCGCGCGTTGACGGATCGCCCAGTAGTCACCCAGCCCGGCGACGATGCGCAGCGACGTCGCGCTCCCCGGTGACGACCACTCCAGGGCGCTGGCGCAGTTCGGCCACTCCGGCTCCACGAGCGCCACACCCCGCACGCGATGTTCCCACCACGCATTCACCGCGACGGTGCCGCTGACCCCGTCGAGCGGATCACCGGCAGCGACCCGATCGAGCCACATCGCGAAGTGGTCGGCGTGAGCATCCCTGGCTCGTGCGACCTCACCCGTGTCCAACAACCGCTGCATCGCGTACGACCGGATGGTCTCCAGCATCGAATAGCGATCCTTCGACACGTCGAACTGCACCAGGCTCTTGTCGACGAGTCGTCCGACCGTGTCGGCCACGTCGTAGGCATCGAGGTCACCGAAGCCGGCGACCACCCACTCGGCTGCGTCGACGGTGAAGCCGCCGGCGAACACGCCGAGTCGCCGGAAGACGAGGCGTTCGGTGTCGTCGAGCAGGTCTTCGCTCCAGGCCACCGATGCCTGCAAGGTCTGCTGCCGGGCGAGCAGGGTGCGCGGGCCACCGGCGAGGAGTCGGAAGCGGTCGTCGAGCTGGGCGGCGATCCGTTCGGGCGGCATCGTGCGGATGCGCGCCGCGGCGAGTTCGATGGCGAGCGGCACGCCGTCGAGCCGCGCGCAGATCTGGGCGATGGCCGGTGCGGCCTCGTCGGTGACGCGGAACCCGCGCCGCGCTCGGCCGGCGCGGTCGGCGAACAGCTGCACGCTCTCGAACGGTCGCAGCGCCTGCTCGGTCGCCGAGGCGGCCTGTTCCAGCACGGGCGCGCTGAGCGACGGTACGCGCCACACCACCTCGCCCGGCACACCGAGCGGTTCGCGACTGGTGGTGAGCACCTGCACCTGCTCGGCCACCGCGGTGATCTGCGCCACGACGTCGGCGACCGCGCCCAACAGGTGCTCGGCGTTGTCGAGCACGATCAACGCCCGATCGCGCTCACCGAGGTGGCGGACGATGCGGGCGATCAGTTCCTCTCCCGGCACCTCCACCACTTCGAGCACGGTGGCCAGGGCGCTGACCACGCTCTCCGTGTCGGAGCTCGGGGCCAGCTCCACCCACTCCACCCCGCCCGGGTATCCGTCGCTCACCTGACGAGCGAGTTCGACGGCGAGACGGGTCTTGCCACATCCTCCCGAGCCGGTCAGCGTGATGACGCGCTCGCGCTCGAGCAGTGAGCCGAGCTCAGCCAGCTCCGCGCGACGGCCGATGAGGGGCGCCACCGGCGCCGGTAGCACCTGGCGCCCCATCAGGAGACCACCATCGAGGAGCACCGGGTACGGCGGGACGAGCACACAAGCATCCATCCGATGCAGCATTCTCCCGCATGCCGCGGCGAACATCGACCAAGTGGTTGATCCCGTCGCCGCAGGGCGTGTCAGTCGTCACGCTCGGGCGACGGGGCTGACGGAGCAACGCTGATGTTCGGGCAGCGTGGATCGTCAGGTACCGGCGAGTTCGGCAGGTTCGCAGTCGCGCTCCCTGGGGAGTTGTCTCACGTCCTGTGATCGCGCTTGCTCGGAGCGCACAGAGCGGGCACTTGGCGCTACCCGACTTCTCGGGCTGCATCGTCCCAAGACTGCTCCTCGGTCTGATTCGTCCCGGCTTCCGAGGCTGTCCCGGCTTCCGAGGCGAATCAGACCGAGAATGGAGAGCGCCAGACCTGCCGAATATGCGCGCTCGTGGTCAAGGCTCTGGGTGCGCCGCGAAGGCCACATCCTCTCCGCACCAGGCCGGCCGGCCGTCCCGAGGGCGGCCACTCGATCCCGCGGCATCCGCGACTCAGGCAATCGCACACGCGGCATCGAGAGCAGAGGCCGATGGTTCGTGCACCCTCGGCGGGGCTGCGCCACAAGATGTGGGGGCGATCTATCCCCCACCTTCCACCCCTTGCTGCCGAACTCAGGTACCGGCGAGCGCAGCGACAAGGGGGGCGAAGGTGAACGCGTGCTCCTGGCCCAGACAGGTGTACGAGTAGCCCCACCGTTGGCGTCGCTCTCTCACGCGGTCGGCGATCTCGGCCTCACTGCCGGACAACACGATCGGGCTGCCGAGCACGTCGCTCGTGGACACCTCGGCGAACCTGGCGAGCCCGGTGACGGCGCCGTGAGGGTCGTCGGTGATCTTCGCCACCGACACCCATGCATTCAGTTCGAGGTCGGCCCAGCGGTCGCCCGCAGCCTCCTGCACCCGAGCGACCTTGGCATCGATCGAGGCGGGCAGCGCATCGCGGAACGTGTCAGGGTTGTCGCGTCCGGCTGCGGTGGATGGGTTGACCCCGACGATGTCGGCCAGCTCGCCGGCGGCATGCAACAGCCGCGGGCCGCCTCCCGCCATCAGGATCGGCGGGCCACCGGGTGTTGCCGGTAGTGGAGTGCCCGCGATGTCGCGCAGTTGGAACTCGGCACCATCGAACGACACCTCCTCACCGCTGAACAACAGACGCAGCACCTGCACGTACTCGATGAGGCGAGCCACCCGACGTCCGGGCGGATCCATGCGGATGCCCGAACGCGAGTAGTCGAGCGGGTTGTACCCGGCGCCCAGGCCCAGCTCGACGCGGCCGGGGAACATCACGTCGAGCGTCGCGATCTCCTTGGCCAGGACCGCAGGGTTCCGGAAGTCGGCGGCCATGACGAGCGGCGCGACGCGCAGCGTCGTCGTCGCGGCGAGCGCGATCGCCATCGCGGTGATGGGGCCGTATCCACTGTGGAAGTGGTCGGGCACGAACAACGTGGAATAGCCCAGGTCTTCCAGCTCGCTCGCGGAGTCGGCCCATGTACGCCCTTCGAACGGCTCCTTCATCTCCACGCCGAACCGCAGCGGGCGCGTGTGCGGGCTCACGACAGCGGCCCCACCTCATGGATGGCGTCCAGACGATTGGCCGACGACTCGCGCATCTTGTCCTTCGGCGGGCGCTCTGCCCCGCCGGCGCCGTACATCGCACCACTGCGGGGCATGGGGTTCGGTGGGTTCTGCGCGTACGACACGGCCTTGGCCAGGTCGATCGCGAATTGCTCGGACACCCCTGGCTGGGTGTTCGGTCGCGTGATGCAGAAATGCAACGCCGGGGGGAACTGCAGGCCGTTCATGCGCCAGCCGAGGTCGCCCAGGCCGTCGTTGACGTGGAAGATGTCCATTCCGCTCTCGGCGGTGGTGGTGAACGCGATGTTCCACAGCGAGTCGCCCACCAGCTCCAGCTCCGGGTGCGACAACACCGCCTCGCGGACCTCGTCGGCGGTGCGGAAGATGTCCTGTGCGATGGCTCGGTAGCCGGCCTTGCCGAAGCTGAGCATCGACGCCCAGGTGGCCGAGATGAGGCCGCCCGATCTGCTGCCACCCATGCCCGGCGACGCGTACGCGCCACCCGGCCAGTCGTCGATGAGGAGGTACTGCTCGCGACGGAGTGACTTCGGTCGGAACAACAGCACCGAGCTGCCCTTCAACGCGTAGCCGTACTTGTGCGTGTCGGCCGACATGGAGGTGACGCCGGGGACCGACAGGTCGAATGGGGTGTGGTCGTAGCCGCAGTCCTTCGCCCAGGCGAGGATGAAGCCCCCGAGGCACCCGTCGACGTGCAGGCCGATGCCGTGCTCGAGCGCGAGTTGGCCGAGCTCGGGGATGGGGTCGATGACGCCGTGCGGGTAGGTGCCGGCCGTGCCGACGAGGGCGACCGTGTTGGGGCCGATGTGGTCACGGACCCAGCCGACGTCGACCTTCTGGTGCTCGTCGACGGGCGCGATGAGCACGTCGATGTCGAACCAGTGGAACGCCTTGCTGTGCCCAGGGTGCGCGGTGATCGGCATGATGATCTGTGGGTTGGGGATGCCCAGGGTGTTGCGGCCCCATTCGCGGTAGGCGAGCATCGCCGTCACCAGGCTCTCCGTGCCCCCTGACGTGACCAGGCCACCGGTGTTCTCGTCGCCGTGGAGGATGTCGGCCGTCATCGCGATGATCTCGGCCTCCATCTTCGTCGCGCTGGGGTACATGTCGCGTTGCAGCACGTTGGCGTGTCCGAAGTAGCCGAATGCCTCCACCTGGAAGTGGTAGTGGTCGTGATCGCCGCTGTAGATCGAGCCACTGACCCGACCCGTGTCGCCCTTGCGGTCCTCCTCAGTGGACATCTGGCGCAACTCGTCGAGAATCTGCTCACGCGAGACCGGCTGTTCGGGCATCGTGGCGTGCACCTCGAACCGCCCGGCGTACGGGTGGAGTGGGCTGCGCTTGGGCGCTGTCGCTGGTTCGGTCATGGCGTGTGATCCTTCGAGTCGAAGCCTTCGTAGAAGGGTGCGTTGCGGACGTGGAAGTCGACGAGCGTTGCCGTGCGGGTCGCGAGCAGTCGGTGCGCTGCGTCGTCGGGCTCGTGCACCTGTTCGGTGACGAGGAACGACGGCAGGTCGGCGAACGAGCAGGCACCCGTCTCGGCCAGGGCGAGCAGGGCCGCGCCGTGCGCGTTCGTGCAACTGGACTGGGCGAGCCGCCGCACGGGCAGGCCGCAGGCGTCGGCGAGGATCTGCCCCCACAGAGCGCTGCGCGCGCCGCCACCGCCGAACGTGATCTCGTCGTACTCGTGGCCGGCGAGCCGGCTGAAGTACGGCAGCAGCCAGGCGGCGTTCATGGCCACGCCTTCGAGGACGGCGCGGGCCATGTCGGCACGGGTGGTGGCCAGGCCGATGTTGACGAACCCGCCCCGGTGGCGGCGGTCGCGCGACGGCGCCATCGACCCCACCAGCCAGGGGAGGAACAGCACGCCGTTCGAGCCGGCGGGCACGGCTGCCGCGGCGCCGAGCACGGCGTCGTACGCACCGTCGTCGACGGGCAGGCCGAGGCCGTCGTCGGGGAAGACGATGTTGTTGACGAACACGTCGAGCGCTTTGCCGCCGATGCCGTTCTCGGCGACCAGGAACCAGGACTGCGGCAGCGGGCTCGGCGCAGCAGTCAGCCCGTGGGCCATGTCGTGACGCTGCGCGGGCATGTGCGTGCCCATCACCGCGGTCGTGCCGATGACGAAGCCGCAACGGTCGGGCCAGATCGCACCCGTGCCGATGGCCGAGGTGACGCTGTCGATCGTGGCGCCGGTGACGAGCGCCCGCTCGGACACGCCCAGGTGCGCGGCGGCATCGGCCGTGACCGTGCCGCGCGGTTCACCGAGCGGCACCAACGGAGGCAGCTTCTCCGCCGGCATGCCGCACATCTCGATCAACTCGTCGCTGTACTCGGTGAGGCCCCAGGTGCGGTTGTCGCACACCAGCATCGGGAACATCGTGTTCTGCGACGCCGTGACGCGTCCGGTCAGCCGGGCGGCGAGGTGATCCATCGGCTCGACGAAGGCGAACGCCGCGGCGTAGTCCTCGGGACGGGTGGCGCGAATGAGATCGATGTGGCCGACGTCGTCGTTGCCCGACGGGGCGAGGCCGTGCACGTCCAGGAATCGGGCATGGTCGTGCGAGTACGGCGTGCGGTGCCGCGAGCCTCGACCGTCCATCCACATGATCGTGTTGCCGAGCGGCATGCCGCTGGCGTCGACGGCGGTGGTGGACGTGTACTGGCTGGTGATGGCCACGAGGCGGATGTCGCCGCCCGACACACCGGACTCGGCGATCGAGCGCCGCGAGCATCGGCCCAGCGCCGCCCACCAGAGGTGCGGGTCCTGCTCCGCGCCCACCTCGTCGACGAACTGCAGCGGGATCACCTCACCGGCCATGCCGCGCACGCGACCGTCGGGGGTGACGACGGCCACCTTGATGCCCGTCGTGCCCAGGTCCACGGCGAGCACTGCCGACACGTCACTCACGGCGGATCAGTCTGCACCGAAGCGGGCACGCACGAGCGCGAACGCCCCGTCGGTGGCGCGCAATGCCGCATCGACGTCGTCGTCCGAGTGTGCGGCGCACGTGAACCAGTTGTGCCACGGGTGCAGGAACGCACCGCGCAGCGCAGCCTGTCCCGACCACAGGTTGGCCCGTTCGAACATCGGGTCGTCGTCGAACAGCACCATCGGCATGGTGACCGGTCCGGTCTGACGGAGCCCGATGCCGTACGAGGCCGCCTGCGCGGCGAGACCGTCGCGGAGGCGTTGGCCGGCGCGCTCCATCGCCGCGAGCGCATCTTCATCGCGCAACGCATGGATCGTCGCGATGGCGGCGGCCATGGGGACCGCGGCGAACCAGAACGAGCCCGTCACGTACACCTGCGACGCGCCATCGCGGAACTTGTCGTTGCCGAGCACGGCACCGAGCGCGTGTCCGTTGGCGATCGCCTTGCCCCACGCGCTCAGGTCCGGCTGCACGCCGATGGTGTCCCACGAGCAACCGAACGCCATGCGAAAGCCGGCGCGCACGTCGTCGAGGACGCGCGCAGCGCCTGTGTCGTCGCAGACCTGACGCAGGTAGCGGGCCCACACGGGATCGACCATCTCCTGGTCCACGCGGGCGTCGTGCTTGAACGGTGATACGACGATGGCGGCCAGGTCGTCGGCGTGCTCCTCGACCGCGGCGCGAACGCTCTCGGTGTCGTTCCACTCGAAGTACACGAGGTGGGCCCGGTCCTCGGCGGTGACACCGGTCTTCACCGGGGTGCACCACGGCGCGGCACCGTGGTACGCGCCACGGGCGACGAGCACCTTGCGCTTGCCGGTGGCCGCGCGGGCGATGGTGACACACATGGTGGTCGCGTCGGTGCCGTTCTTCGCCATCATCGTCCAGTCCGCATGGCCCACGGTGTCGACGAACAACTCGCTCAACTCGACCATCACCGGTGACGGCCCGTTCTGACAGTCGCCGAGTTGGTCCTGCGCCGCTGCCGCGGCATCCACCTTCGGGTGGTGGTGCCCGAGGACGATCGGGCCGTAACTGCACATGAAGTCGACGTACTCGTTGCCGTCGGCGTCCCAGACGCGGCCGCCCTCGCCGCGCACCATGAACTGCGGGAACTCGGGCGGGAGCATCCGTGCGCTCTGGTGGCCGTACATGCCGTTGGGGATGACGCTGGCCGCTCGGGCGCGCAAGGCCCGGTCCGCCGCGTCCGATCGCTGCATCACACTGGTCATGGATGGCTCCTCCTCCTCCGCCCCGACGTCACGTCGGTCGGCGGAAGTCGACGGGTTGCTGGACGATGACGTTGCTCACTTCGGGGAAGTGGCAGGCCACGAGGTGGCCGATCCCGGGATCGGCGAGCACGGGCGCCTCCTCGGCGCAGCGGTCCTGCGCCTTCCAGCACCGTGTGCGGAAATGGCAGCCCGACGGCGGATCGATCGGGCTGGGCGGATCGCCGGCCAGCACGATGCGATCGCGCGACCGCTCGATGAGCGGGTCGGGGATGGGTGCGGCGGCGAGGAGCGCTTGCGTGTAGGGATGCGCCGACTGCTCGTAGACCTCGTCGTTGGTGCCGCTCTCGACGATCTTGCCGAGGTACATGACCGCGACGTGCTCGCTGAGGTGGCGGACGACGCTCAGGTCGTGGGCGATGAACAGGTACGACAGGCCGAGCTGGTCGCGGAGCCGCTCGAGCAGGCGGATGATCTCGGCCTGGATGCTGACGTCGAGCGCGGACACCGGCTCGTCGAGCGCGATGAGCTTCGGTTCGAGCACCAATGCGCGCACGATGCCGATGCGTTGCCGCTGGCCACCGCTGAACTGGTGCGGGTAGCGATCAAGGTCGGCCGAACGCAACTGCACCAGCGACATCAGCTCGCGGATCCGCTCGCGTCCCTCGGCCCCGGGGATGTGATGGATCTTCAACGGTTCGGCGAGGATCTCGCCGACCGTCATGCGCGGGTTCAACGACGCCTGGGGGTCCTGGAACACCATTTGGAACTTGCTGCGCGCCGACCGCAGGGCCGCTGCATCGAGCGTGCCGAGGTCCACACCGTCGAACTCGACCTGACCGCTGGTCGGGTCGAGGATGCGGACGACGCACCGGGCGGTGGTGCTCTTGCCGCAGCCGGACTCGCCGACCAGGCTGAGCGTTTGGCCCTGGTGGAGGTCGAAGCTGACCCCGGCCACGGCGTGCACCAGGCCACGTCCGCCACGGAAGCCGCTGCTGCGCACCGGAAAGCTCTTGACGAGGTCGCGGACCTTCAGCAGTGGCTGGGCGGCGGCTTGGGTGAGATCGGTCACGCGTCCACCGCCTTCATCGCCTTCATCGCACTCGTCGCCGCCGGCGCCACGTGACACGCGACGGACACCGTGCCCACATCGCGCAGCTGCGGGTCGACGTCGTGGCATCGCGGCTCGGCCACCTTGCACCGGGACACGAACGCGCACCCCTTCGGCAGGTGGTCGAGCAGTGGCGGCGCGCCACCGATCGGCTCGAGGTCCCGCCCGCGTGTGTCGAGGCGCGGCAGGCACGCCAGCAGACCCGCGGTGTACGGGTGCTGATTGCGGTAGAAGAGCTCCTCCACCGGACCACGCTCGACCACGCGCCCGGCGTACATCACGTTCACCCGGTCGGCCACCCCGGCCACGACGCCGAGGTCGTGGGTGATGATCACCAGCGCGCTGTTGGTGCGAGAGCGCAGGTCCGCCAGCACGGTGAGGATCTGCGCCTGGATGGTGACGTCGAGGGCGGTCGTGGGCTCGTCGGCGATGATCAGCTCGGGATCGTTCGCCACGGCCATCGCGATCATCACGCGCTGGCGCATGCCGCCCGACAGCTCGTGTGGGTAGGCACGCATCCGCTCGCTCGCGTTGGGGATGGCGACCACTTCGAGCAGTTCCTGCACACGTGCCATCACTCGCTTCGGTCGCAGGGTGGGCTGGTGCACCTCGATGGCCTCGGCGATCTGCCTGCCGACGGTGAGCACCGGGTTGAGCGACGTCATCGGGTCCTGGAACACCATGCCGATGCGCCCGCCGCGAAGGGCGCGCAGCTGCTCGTGTGGAGCGCCGATCATCTCGATGCCGTTGAACGACGCGGAGCCGTGCACCTTCGCGTTCGGTGCGAGCAACCCGAGCAGCGCGAGCATCGTCGCGCTCTTGCCCGAGCCGGACTCGCCGACGATGCCGACCACTTCGCCGCGGCGGACGTCGATGTCGACGCCGCGCACCGCGTGCACGGCACCACCGCTGACGGCGAACTCGACACCGAGGTCCCGGGTCTGGAGGAGGACCTCGTTCATCGGGTGGCCGCCTTCACGTCGAGTGCGTCGCGCAGGCCGTCGCCGAGAAAGTTGAACGCGAGCACGACGGTCACCATCGCCACACCGGGGGCGACGGCGATCCACCACTGGTAGAAGTACTTGGCTCCTTCGGTGATCATCGCTCCCCACTCCGGGGCGGGCGGCAGCGCGCCCAGCCCGAGGAAGCTCAGCGATGCGGTCAGCAGCACGACCTGACCGAGGTCCATCGTGGCGTTCACCAGCACGCCGGTGAACGACAGGGGCAGCACGTGCTTGCGCAGGATGCGGCCCTGCGTGGCCCCGATGGACACGGCCGACTCGATGTGCTCGCGCTGTTTCACGGCGATCACCTGGGCACGCAGCAAGCGGGCGTAGATGGGCCACCACACGATGACCATCGCGATGAACCCGTTCTTCAGGCCGGGCCCGAGCGCCGCGGCCACGGCCATCGCCAGGAGGATGGCGGGGAACGCCATGGTGACGTCGGCGAGGCGCATGACCACCCGGTCCACCCAGCCACCGAGGAAGCCGGCTGCGGCGCCGAGCACCGAACCGATGAGCACCGCCGAGGCGATGACCGCGACGGCGATGGGGAGCGACTGCCGAGCGCCGTAGAGGACGCGGGTGAACACGTCGCGACCCAGCGCGTCGGTGCCAAACCAGAAGTCGCCGTTCGGCGGTTGCAGCCGATCGCCCACCGACTCGTACGGGTCGTACGGCGCCCACCAGTGCACGGTGAGGATGACGACGAGCCAGATGAAGCACACGATCAGACCGAACGCGATCTGCGGGCGACGGACCAGCTTGCGCCACGAGCGCTTCCGACCAGGGTCGGGCTCTGCGGGCTGGGGTTGGAAGTCGTCGACGGACGACTCGTCGGCGACGGTCACGACAGCCTCACCTTCGGGTCGGCGACCGCGTACAGCAGGTCGGTCACGAGGTTCGCGAGCAGGAAGACGGTGCCACCGAACAGGCACACGCCGTTGATCGCCGGGTAGTCCAGGGTGCGGGTGGAGTCCACGGCGTAGGAGCCGATGCCGTTCCACTCGAAGATCGTCTCCGTCAGCACGGCACCGGTGAGCAGCGAGGCGAACGCGAAGCCGAGGATGGTGAGCACCGGCAGCATCGCGTTGCGCAGGACGTGCATGCGGAGGATGGTGCGCTCACGCAGACCCTTGGCGCGGGCGGTGCGCACGTAGTCGGCATGCAGTTCGTCGAGCATCGAGGCCCGCACGAGTCGCGACACCGAGCCCATCACCGCCCAGCCGAGCACGAACGCCGGCAGGACCATCTGCTTGAGTGCCAACCAGAACAGGTTGAAGTTGCCGTCGAGCAACGCATCGATCGTGTAGAAGCCGGTCACCTTGTCGGGCGCGTCCATGCGGGCAGGGAGGCGACCAGGGCCGGGCAGCCAGCCGAGGCGGGCGTAGAAGAGGAAGAGGAACGCCAGGCCGGTCCAGAAGACGGGCAGCGACGAGCCGAGGAGGGCGAACAACCGGGCGAAGTGGTCGCCGAGCTTGTTCTTGCGGCCGGCCGAGTAGACACCCAGCACGAGGCCGCCGAGACCGCCGATGATCATCGCCGAGAAGGCGAGCTCGAGCGTGGCGGGGATGCGCTCGGCGAGGTCGGACGTGACGCTCTGCTTGGTGCGGAACGAGGTGCCGAGGTCGCCGTGCAGCAGGTTCTTGATGTAGATGAAGTACTGCTGGACGATGCTCTTGTCCAGCCCCCATCGGGCCTTGGCGGCCTCGACGATGTCGGGGTTGCTCATCTGACGCTCGCCGACGAGCGACGCCAGCGGGTCGGCGGGGATCAGCCGCGAGATGCAGAACGCCACCGTCACGATGCCGAGCAGCAGGAATGGCACGACGGCGAGGCGGCCGATGATGTAGCGCTTCATG
>JACQZZ010000036.1 GCA_016213625.1 Actinomycetota bacterium | reverse complement strand
TGCCGACGGGTAGCTCGTCGGTTGAGCATCGTGCCGTAGCAAGCGACGCCGGCGGTGCGTCCGATCGCCGCGCGACCGACATGTTCGTCTGTCGTGCCAGGTGGTTGCGGTCGATTCACGCTCACCATCGTGGTCGCTCCGACGACACTCGCCATCGGCGGTGACTACTGATCCGCGCTGCGGGGCAACTACAGCAGTCATACGACGTGGCTCCGCGCCGGCTTCCTTGGTGGTGCGTAGTCAGCCGCAACGAATTGCGCCGGTACGGATGCCCACACTCACTCGACGTTCATCGTGTCCACGCGAGCCTCGCTACCAACTGGATCGCCAGAGGCGGTCGAGGCGGCCCATGACGCCTGTACCCGAATTCGAAAGAGTGAGCAAACCATGGATCACAGCGACAGGCGTGCCGATCTGCTCGGCGGAGGGATCGGTGCCCTCGCGGCCGCAGCTTTCGTGATCCGCGACGGCGGAACGCTCGGATCAGAGATCACGATTCTGGAGGCAATGCCTCTGCTCGGCGGCAGCCTCGACGGCGCCGGAAATCCCGACGACGGATACACAATTCGCCGTGGGCGAATGCTCACGACGGACAACTATGAGTGCACGTGGGAGCTGTTAAACGATCTTGCGGTCAGCGGGTGCCGACTGCCGGCGAACTTGACGACGACTCAACGCCTGGTTCGTGTCGCTGCCGACAGCGCAACGCCACGGCGAGTACCAGCATCAACACGGCTGCGAACACGTACGGTGAGGCTTGCACCCAGGCAAGCAGGGTGCCGCCGACGAGCGGTCCGAGGAACTGGCCAAGGCTCGTCGCGGAGCTCTTCAATCCGAGCGCCTCCCCGAATCGTCCGCCACTGTCGGTGGCGACCATCGATGTGAGGTTCGGCACCACGAATGCCGTGCCGAGGGCGAGCATTGCCACGGCGATCAGTACAGCCGTGAAGGACCGCACCACGGTGAGGCCGCCCAGGCCCACCGCCATCAGCACGAACCCTCCTGCGGCCTGGGAACGTTCGCCGAGGACGCGACCAGCGGGCCCCACCACGGCCGCCTGTAACACGCCCATCACCGCGCCGCAGATGACAAACGCAGCTGCGGTCTGCGACGAAGAAAAGCCGTAGCGTCGACCGGCGTACAACACGAAGGTGCCCTCGAACAGCGCCAAGCCGAACTGGGATCCGGCGACGAAACCCAGCAGGCGACTGCGGGCCATCGTGCGCCACAAACCAACGCGAGGCCGCAACTCGGGCTGCTGTGAACCGTCGAGCGATTCCGGCAGCAGGAACCAGGCCGCGGCCAGCGCAACGAGTGCCAGTGCGCCGGCAACCACGAACGGGAGGGTGTACCCGTCGAAACGCACGCCGCTCCCTGTCGTCGAGCGAATCTGACCGAGGACACTGCCAAGGATGGGGCCGGCGATCACTCCGAGGCTCGCGGCGGTGCCGAACCAGGCCATACCGCGAGCTCGTGTGGCTTCGATGGTGTAGTCGGCGATGGCTGCGGTTGCGCCCACCGTCAACAGTGAAGCGGCGATCCCGCCGCCGACGCGCAGACCATAGAGCCACCAGAGGGAACTGGTGAATGCGAACGCGACCTGCGTAACGCCGGCGCCTGCGAGCCCGAGCATCATCAGCGGCCGTCGACCAATTCGGTCTCCCAGCCGGCCCACCGCGGGTCCGACGACGAGTTGTGCGAGCGCGTACACACTGGTCAACACCCCCAGATGGAAGGCGACAAGTTCTGGGCTGGCGCCTGTCAAGCCGTGGATTCGTTCGGTGTACAGAGGCAACACGACGAGTGCGATGCCAAACCCGATCATCGCGATGAACACACAGCCGAGCAACGGCGCGAGTCGGCGGAGGTCTGACGTGTCGCTGGGACGCGATGTCGAGATCAGCGACATCGTCGCCCTACAGACGCACCTCGACCGCTGCATCGGCCTGACCTGCGCAGAGATCGCGGCGAGGAGTCGATCACGATCTCATCGGTCGTCAGGACGACTGGGGGTCGTACGCGTCGGCGGCACCGGTGGTCGAGGAGGGATAGTGATATGGCGACCATCATTGCACCGTCACGGCCCCGATCCCAGGTGCTACACCGAGCGCGATGCGGCCGCCGCGTTCGGCCGGGGAAGATGTTGACGGTCAGCCTGCTCATCACCTTCGTTCGACGATGGGTGTCCGGCGGTGACGACATCGTTTGTCGTTGGTTGCCCGGCCCCTCGCGCCCAGCAGCCATCGGATCTGATGCCTGGCCGGCTGGGGGCACCTGCACTGGCACGTCGTGAGCCGCATGGGTGTCCCGTTGTTCGTCGCGGTTGCAGCAGCAGCCGCCGTCTACGCCTATCATGTCTCGCTCCTTCGTCGGTTTCCAAGCCCCGTTCGGTGTGGTCATTGTGTGCGCAGCCATCGGCGGTCCCTCAGCTGCTTCTGCGCGTTTGGGCTTCGGCCAGCCCGATACAGCCCCGCGGTGAACGCACCCGGACAGCATCAGCGAGCCCGGGTTGAGCATCGACGCCCACATTCGGCGCCAGGACCTCCGCCGTGATCACGCCCTGCGTCGGTGAACTGCAGCCGAGCAGGCGATCGCGGCTGGGCCAAGTACATCTATCGGGCCGCTTTGACGCCCGTCGCCGGCGATGCACCGGTCGTCGGCCCGGTACGGAATGGGGCTGCGGGTGTCCCGCAGGTCGGAGCCAACGGATCCTCTCGGCGCGCGCATGGCAGCGTGGGAGCTAGCCGAGGAAGGCCTACTGAACGTAGGACACGACGGTGGCCATGCCGGACTCCAGGTGGTAGGTGTTGTGGCAATGCATCATCCATTGACCGGGGTTGTCGGCATCGAAATCGATTATCACCTTCTCACCCGGCAAGACGTTTACCGTGTCCTTGCGGGGCCCATCGAGGCGGCCGCCGACGCGAAAGGTGTGGCCGTGCAGATGCATCGGATGCCACATCGCAGTCTTGTTGCGCAGCACGAGCCGGACCCGATCTCCTGACCGCACGTCGATCGGCTTGTGGTTTGCGAAGGAGCGGCCGTCGATGCCCCAGTCGTACGCCATCATGTCGCCCGTCAACGCAACGTCGCGATCGCGATCAGTCATGACATCTGGCAACGCCACCGCGCGTGATCCTTTCAGTTCGCCGTACGTCAACAGTTTGCCAGCAAGCTCGGCAGGGCTCTCGTCGACCGACGGTGCCGTCGATACGGAAGCGTCGCTGGTTCGCAGAACAGCTGAAGCCGACGCGCTCTTGCCCTCGGCCGACGCGACGATCGGCCACGCACCCGAGCGTGCCGTCACCACGACGTCATAGCGTTCGCCCATCCCCAACAGCAGCGTGTCGACCTCGACCGGCTCCACAGCGAATCCATCGGTATGGGTGACCGTCATCCGGTGCCCGCCGACCGCCACCCGGTACGCCGTGTCAGATCCCGCGTTGATCAGACGGATTCTCACCCGGTCCCCCGTCGAGACGGAAATGGTAGGACGATCAGCAGGCGGTCTGCCGTTGACGAGATGCAACGGATAGGAGACGTCGCCGGCGTCGCCGCCCAGCAAGGTCGAGGCCATGCTCATGCCGCTTGCGGAACCGCCCCCGGTGGTCACCGAACCCATGCCGGCCATCCCGTCCATCCCGCTCATCGAGCCCATCCGTTGACGCGCTTCGACGAGCGCCTGCTCGGGGGTCCGTCCGAGACCGTCCAGCCAATCGTCGAACACCAGCGTCTCATCGCGGTCATACACGAGCGGCTCCGCGGGGTCATCGACGACCAGCGGTGCATACAAGCCTCGGTCGAGTTGCAGACCGGTGTGCGGGTGAAACCAGTACGTACCCGGATCGGGCACTGTGAACCGATACGTGAACGTCGACCCGGGCACGATCGGCGGTTGGGTCACATCGTGGACGCCATCCATGTCGTTGCGTAAGGCGATACCGTGCCAATGGATACTCAAATCCTCCGGAAGATCGTTGCGCACGACAACCTCGAGCACGTCGCCGGCGCGAGCACGAATCGCTTCACCGGGAATCGCACCGAACCCCCACGTCGACACGGTCTGACCAGCGAGGTCGAACGACATGGGCGCCGCAGTCAGCGTCGTGCTGACCGTCGGAGCGCCGGGCCGCAGCCTTTCCCGTTCTCGGCGGGCGACGCTCGGATCGTCGCTCGCAACCAACCTTCGGTCGCCGGATCCGCCGCAAGCGGCCAGCACGATCGCACCGCCACCGAGCACCAGCAGCCGACGTCGACTCA
>JACQZZ010000037.1 GCA_016213625.1 Actinomycetota bacterium | reverse complement strand
GGTCGAGCAGCTCACCGATCGCGAGATGGCCGTACTGCGCTATCTGCCCACCCAGATGTCGCTGCGCGAGATCGCCGCCGAACTGTTCGTCTCACTCAACACGGTGAAGACCCACAGCAGCGCCATCTACCGCAAGCTCGCCGTCACCGACCGCAAGGCCGCCGTGCACGCGGCCCGCAGCCTGCACCTGCTCTGACCGCGTGACTCAGCCCAACCGTTCGACCGCCGCAGTGACCACCTCGCGGTACCGGGGCCACAGGGTCTCCAGCCACTTCGGATCGTCGTCGAGGAACGCGGCGCGCACCTGGTCGCGAATGGCCTCGGCCTCGGGCGCCGTGGGGTCGCCATGCGCGTGCAGCACCGCGTCGGCACGCAGCGACTGCAGCACCGTGATGGGGTCGACCGTGCCGTACTCGATGGTGATGCCGGTGACCTCGGCGTGCGGGGCGAAGCCGGGCGCGACCGCCAACCAGTCGCCTTCCAGCGCAGCCGACACGCTGCCGCCGCCGTACATGGACACCGCGTCGTGCCACCACTCGGTCTGACGACGGAACTCGGGCGTGTCGGGTCGCTCGCTGCTGATCAACTCGCCATGGCCCCACGGACCGAGACCGGTGTGCAGATCGATGATGGCCACACGCCGCACGTTCGCCAGGCGCGCGGCCGTCCACTCGCGCAGCCAGCGGTGCGACCACGCCGGACCCGTGCCACCGTGGAACAGACCGGTGGGATGGTCGTACTGGCCACCGCTGATGATGGCTTGCAGGCGCTCGATACCCAGCTCCTCCAACTTGCCCATCAACCCGAGCAGCGTGCGCTCCTGCTCCTCCGCGCTCCACGAGGTGGGGGTCAGCAACGGCGCCAGCTCGGCGTACTCGGCGTTCACCGGGGCGGGCTTCGACCAGTCGATGAAGTTGCGATTGAGATCGATGTTGTCCTCGTTCACACGTCGCACCCACGAGAACCCGTACGGGTTCAGCGCGTGCACGAAGATGAGCGTGGCCCCCGTCGCCTCGGCCGCGTCGAGCGTGGCCAGGTGATGCCGCTGCAGCGCCGAGCCGCAGTAGCCCTCCACGCCGTGCGTGCCGGAGACGATGACGATGACATCGTCGTTGTCGGCCCGGCCCACCTCGGCCACGTCGACGAACAGGTCTTCGCCATGGAGCCCCTTCAACGGATGCGGGAAGGACTCGATGCGCGCGCCGGCGCCGGCCGCGGCATCGAGGAAGGCCGTGCGAGCGTCGACGTAGGAGGTGCTGAGCGGTTCGATCACACCGCCACGCTACTGCCACCCGGCGACAGGCTCCGCCCCACCACCTACCATTCGCACTCGTCGAGGAGGTGACGATGAGCCGCATCGAAGGAGCAGTCGCACTGGTGACCGGCGCCAACCGCGGCGTCGGCAAGGCCCTGGTGGAGGAACTGCTGGCCCGGGGCGCGGCGAAGGTGTACGCCGGAGTGCGCGACCCCGACGAGCCCGCACCCGACGGCTCGGTGCGCGTCCCACTCGACATCACCGATCCGGCGCAGGTGGCCGCCGCTGCCGAGCGGTGCAACGACGTGAGCCTGTTGGTCAACAACGCCGGCTACTTCGCCAACCACCGGCTGGTGCTGGGCGGTCAGGAGGACCCCGCTCGGCAAGAGATGGAAGTGAACTACTTCGGCACGTTGGCCATGACACGAGCGTTCGCACCGATCCTCGGGCGCAATGGCGGCGGCACGATCGTGAACGTGCTGTCGGTGGCAGCGGTGGTGCCTGCTGCCTTCATGGGCGGCTACTCCACCTCGAAGGCCGCGTCGTACTACCTGGGCGTCATCACCCGCGCCGAGCTCGCGCCGCAGGGCACACAGGTGACCGCGCTGGTGCTCGGCTCGGTGGACACCCGCATGGCGGCACACGTGGAGGGCAACAAGGCCGACCCCCGCGAGATCGCCCGAGTCGGGCTCGACGGCGTGGAGGCCGGAGCGAACACCGTGGCCACCGACCAGATGGCCGTCGACTCGATGGCCGCCCACGCCGCCGACCCCGAACGCTTCGAACGACAGCTGGGAAAGCTGCTGCACGTCACCACGCTGCGAGCCCCGGGATGACCGCCTGGGCCGACCTGCGCCAAGTGGTGTTCGCCTCCACCGAGCCCGACCTGGTGGCCGGCACCCTCCGCCGCGAGCTGCGGCTGGGCGAGGGGTTCGGCGACCCCGAACTGGCGTCGCACGGCATCGCCGACGAGACCATGGCCGTTGGCGCACACACCTATCTCGAAGTGGTGAGTCCGCTCACCGCGGATCACCCGATGGCGTCGTGGCTCACGTTTCGGGGCGGTACCGCCGGCTATCTGCTGTCGGTGCAGGTGTCCGACGTCGATGCGTGCCTCGAGCGATGCGCTGCAGCCGGCATTCGCGTGCCGCTCACACAACCCGTGCAGGGTCACCGCGTGGCGCAGTTGCATCGGGGCGACATGGCGTTCGGCATCGAGCTCGACGGCATCAGCGATCGGGGCCGATGGTTCTGGGACGACCTGCCCATCGACCGCCGCGCCGACGCCCGCGCCGATGAGGTGACCGCCGTGGACATCGCAGTGGAGGGGCCCGCCGCCGTGGCCGAGCGGTGGGCGCATGTGATGGGGCTCGACCTCGCCGGCCCGACGAGTGTGGACCTCGGTGGCCGCATTGTCCGGTTCGTCGACGACGACGAGCGCCGCGGCATCGTCGCGGTCGAACTGCACGCCGTGGACCGCACGTCGGACCCAGGGTACGAGTTCAGTGTCGCCGGTGTGAGTGTCCGACTGGTGTGACGATCACTCGCAGGCCACGGGCTGGGCCACCACCGAGGCCGGCACGATCGAAGGGGTCCGGCTGCGGAGCAGCCCGCCCTCGATTCGTGTCATGCCACATCATCGGCCGTTCAAGGTCAGGCCATGACATGAACGCAGATTCGTCGAGCACCGGACGAGCTCCGAAGAAAGAGTCGTCACGACCACAACTCGGCGATACAGTTATGGTCGTGGTGACAAGAACTTCTCCGCCCGGTGTACCCGAGGGCTACGACCCGTCGCAGTACCCGGCGTTCGCCGTCACGGTCGACGTGGTCATCCTCACGATGGTCGACGACGAACTGCAGCTGCTGCTCGTGCAACGCGGCCAGGCGCCGTTCGCCGGGATGTGGGCCATCCCCGGCGGCTTCAAGTTGCCCACCGAGACGCTCGACCAGGCGGCCGCCCGCGAACTCGAGGAGGAGACCGGCGTTCGCGCCGCGAGCCTGCTCACCCAGTTCGGCGCTTACGGCGACCCCGAACGCGACCCCCGGATGAACGTGGTCACGGTGGCGTACGTCGCCGTGTTGCGCGACGTGGGCGCCATCGCCGCCGGCACCGACGCAGCCGAGGCACGGCTGCACCCGGTGAACGACGTCGTGGCCGGGCGGGTCGAGCTGGCATTCGACCACCTGCGCATCGTGCGCGACGCGATCGACCGCGTGCGCACCGACCTGGAGGTCACCGGCGTGGCCACTGCCTTCGTCGGCTCCACCTTCACCCTCGCCGAACTCCGCGCCGTGTACGAGGCGGTGTGGGGTGTGCACCTCGACAGCGCCAACTTCCGTCGCAGTCTCGCCACCAACGAGGGGTGGGTCATCCCCACCGGCCGCCGCGCTCCCTCCGGCGCAGCGGGTGGGAAGCCTCCCGAACTGTTCAGGGCCGGCCGTGCATGGCAACACGGTGGGCCCATCCGCCGCCCCAGCTCCACGAAGAGGAAATGACATGCGCGCCGCCGTCCACCACCAGTACGGGCCTCCCGAGGTCGTGTACATCGCCGACGTTCCCGAGCCCTCACCTCGGGCCGACGAAGTGCTCGTGCGAGTGCGCGCCACCACCGTGAACCGCACCGACTGCGGCTTCCGCGAGGGCACGCCCCGCTTCGTCCGCCTGTTCAGCGGCATCGGTCGGCCCAAGCTGCCCACGCTGGGCACCGAGTTCGCCGGCGACGTGGTGGCCGTGGGCAGCGACGTCACCAGGTTCGCCGTCGGCGATCGGGTGATGGGCTGCAACGCGAACAGGTTCGGCGCGCACGCCGAGTTCATCCGGGTGAAGGAGACCAGTCCCATTGCCACCATGCAGCCCGAGGCCACGTATGGAGATGCCGCATCGGTCATCGACGGCTTCATCCTCGCCGCCAGCGAGCTACGGGCGGCGAAGGTGGGCGCGGCCACGAACCTGTTGGTCTACGGGGCCACCGGCAGCATCGGCACCGCGGCGGTCATGTACGCCAAGCACCTTGGCGCGCACGTCACCGCCGTCGGCAACACCAAGAACCTCGAGTTGCTGAAGTCGCTGGGTGCCGACGAGGTGCTCGACCACACGGCCACCGACTTCGCCACGCTCGGCCGCCAATGGGACGTCGTGTTCGATGCGGTGGGCAAACGGTCGTTCCGCAACTCCCGGCGCGCACTCACCCCGAAGGGCACCTACGCCTCCACCGAGCTCGGGTACCTCTACCAGAACCCTCTCCTCGGGCTGGCCACCAAGGTGCTGCCCGGCCGCACTGCGATGATGCCCATCCCCCACTACACCAAGGCCGACGTGGAACTGGTGCGCGACCTGATGGCCGCCGGCGAGTATCGCCCGGTCATCGACCGCACCTACCCACTGGACGACATCGTGGAGGCACATCGCTACGTCGACACCGGCGAGAAGACCGGCAACGTCGTCATCGCCGTCGCGGCGGCAGAATAGGCACATGACCAACATGCCTCCCCCGCCGCCCGGCGCCACCGTGCCCGTCACCGTCGGCGCGAAGGAACCCGGCGCCGGCAGCCTCGTGCCGAACCTGCTGTGGTTCTTCCTCTCGGGCATCTGGCTGTTCTTCAGCTACCTCACGAGCGGCATCGTGATGTGCATCACCATCATCGGCATCCCGCTCGGTCTGGGGAACTTCAAGCTCATCCCGCTCGCGCTGTTCCCCTTCGGCAAGACCATCGTGCGAAACGGCACCACCGTCACCGGCCAGGTGTACGTCAGCTTCTGACCCACACCACTGAGGCGGATGCGCTACGGCGTTTGTTGCTGACGTCGCAGGGCTTCCTGTTGCAGGGCGAACTGCTGGGCCTGAGCCTGCTGCTGCGCGGCGTACGCGGCCTGCTGCTGTTGCGCCTCGAACTGCAGTCGGACGTTGTCGGCGTTGGCGCGGGCAGTGGCGATCTCGACCTGCTCGCGGTGGAGGCGGCGATCGATGCGCTGCACCAGCGCGTCGACGCCGATGGCCAGCATCAGGTAGGCCACCGCGCCGATGAGCAGCGACACGTCGACCACCGATTGCTCACCCACCTCCTGCACCGGGAAGATGCCCCGGAACGGTCGCATCATCGATTCGCTGCTGCGATACACCGAGCGAGTGAACGCGGCATCGGTGCTGGCGCCCAACAGCCGCAGCACGAAGGCCAGCAGTAGCACGACCACCGTCACCACGGTGATCGCGTAGAGGAACCAGACCATTGCTCGGGCGACCTTCAAGAACACCGGCACCGACGACGCTTCGGCCTCCTGGGCTCGGCGTTCGTACTCCTCCACCGACTGCATGCTCATGCGCGAACGGTACCAGTGGAGATGCACTCCGGCGGACGGTACGGTGCCCCCGTGGCCCCGATCCGCACCGAGCACGCGCTGGCCGTGCACCTCGACGACTCGTTCGCCTGCACGCTGCCCGAGCTGTGCCGGCCGTGGCAGGCGGCCGCGCGCGAGCACACACAACTGCTGGCGATGAACGACACCCTCGCCGCCGACCTGGGCATCGACCCGGAGTCGCCCGCACGTCGGACGGACTGGCAGCACTGTTCGGTCAGTCGCCGCTGCCGGGCTCCACGCCGGTGGCACAGGTGTACGCCGGTCATCAGTTCGGCAACTACTCACCCCGGTTGGGCGACGGGCGGGCACTGCTGCTCGGCGAGTTCGTCGACGACGACGGCTCGCGGCGCGACCTGCACCTGAAGGGATCCGGCCGCACCCCGTTCGCCCGCGGCGGCGACGGCAACGCGGCCGTCGGACCGATGTTGCGCGAGTACGTCATCGGCGAGGCCATGCACGCGTTGGGCATCCCCACCACCCGCGCGTTGGCCGTCGTGGCCACCGGGCAACAGATCGAGCGCGAGGTGCCGTTGGTGGGCGAGGTGCCGTTGCCGGGCGCGGTGCTCGCCCGGGTGGCCGCCAGCCACCTGCGCGTGGGCACGTTCCAGTACGCCGCGGCCACCGGCGACACCGACCTGCTGGCCCGTCTTGCCGCGTACGCGATCGATCGCCACCATCCCGACTCGGCCACCGCAGAACGCCCCTACCTCGCGCTGTACACGGCCGTGGTGGAGGCGCAGGCGTCGCTCATCGCCCGCTGGATGGCAGTGGGTTTCGTGCACGGTGTGATGAACACCGACAACATGACCATCAGCGGTGAGACCATAGACTACGGCCCGTGCGCCTTCATGGACCGCCACCACCCGCGCACCGTGTTCAGTTCCATCGACCACGGTGGACGCTACGCCTACGGGAACCAGCCCGGCATCGCGCAGTGGAACCTCGCCCGCCTGGCCGAGGCGATGCTGCCCCTGTTCGCCGACACACCCGACGAAGCCGTCGCCGCGGCCACTGACGTGCTCCGGTCGTTCAAAGAGCGCTATGAACGTCACTGCACCGCGGTGATGCAGACGAAGCTCGGCCTCACCCACGCCGGCCCTGCGGGCCTGGTCGACGACCTGCTCGCGCTCATGGCCGCGCAGGGTGTGGACCACACCCAGTTGTTCCGCTCGTTGAGCGACGTGGTGCGTGGCGACGTCGACGGAACGCATGAGCTGTTCACCGATCCAGCGGCCTTCGACACCTGGGCAGCGAGGTGGACAGCCGCAAGGGCCGACGACCCGCGCCCCGTCGCGGAAGTGGCCGACGCGATGGACCGGGTGAACCCCGTGTACATCCCGCGCAACCACCTGGTGGAGGCCGCCCTCACGGCCGCGACCGACGGCGACCTGGCACCCTTCGACCGCCTGGTGCAGGTGGTGACGAACCCGTTCGAGGAGCGCCTGGGCCTCGGCGAGTACGCCAAACCCGCTTCCGTCGACGAACTGCCGTATCGCACCTTCTGCGGCACCTGAGCGTCGACGGCCGACGGTCGTCGGCCAGACTGAGCCGATGCAGCGAGCGCTCATCGACCCGTCGTCCGGCCGGCAGTTCGCCGTCGTCCCCGACAGCAGTGCGAGTGAGGTGAACTCCGCGGTGCTGGCCGCCGTCGCCGCCGGCAAGGAGTGGGGTGCCGCCACACCATCGGCCAGGTCACTGGTGTTGCTGAAGCTGGCCGATCTGGTGGAGCAGCACGCCGACGAGCTGTCGAGGCTCGACGTGGAGGAGACCGGCAAGCCGTGGACCGTGATGCGCGACGGCGAGCTGCCCTTCGCCGTCGACAACCTGCGCTTCTTCGCCGCCAGCGCTCGTTCGCTGCACGGCACTGCGGCCGGCGAGTTCAGCACGGGCTACACCAGCATGCTCATCCGCCGGCCTGCAGGCACCGTGGCCGCCATCACCCCGTGGAACTTCCCGTTCATCATGGGCGTGTGGAAGGTGGGCGCCGCACTCGCAGCCGGCTGCACCGTCGTGCTCAAGCCCGCCCCCACCACGCCCCGCTCCTCCATCCGCCTCGCTGAACTCGCACTCGATGCCGGCCTGCCCGATGGCGCGTTCTCGGTGGTCACCGGCGATGCAGAAGTGGGCGAAGCACTCGTCACCCACCCCGCCATCGACATGATCACGGTCACCGGCTCGTCGGGCACCGGGCGCCGGATCATGGCGCTCGCCGCTGACCGCCCCAAGCGAGTGCACCTCGAACTCGGCGGCAAGGCGCCGCTCATCGTGTTCGACGACGCCGACACCGAGGCCGTGGCCGGGGCGGCCGCGCTGGCCGCCACGTACAACAGCGGCCAGGACTGCACGGCCGCCACACGCGTGTACGTGCAGCGCGGCGCACACGACCAGATGGTCGACGCGATCGCCGCGACGATGCAGACGATCCGCCTCGGCGATCCGTTCGACCCCACCACCGACATCGGCCCGCTCATCACCGCAACGCACCGCGATCGCGTCCTCGGGTTCGTGGATCGCGCCCGCAGCGACGGTGCTCGCGTGGTCACCGGTGGCACCGCGCTCGACCGCGACGGCTTCTTCCTCCAACCCGCGCTCATCACCGGTGCCGACCAGCGCAGCGAACTGGTGCAGGACGAGATCTTCGGTCCGGTGCTGGCCGTCGTGCCCTTCGACGACGAGGCCGACGCCATCGCCAAGGCCAACGACACGCAGTACGGGTTGGCGAGCAGCGTGTGGACCAACGCGGTGGACCGCGGCCTGCGGGTCGCGCACCAGATCCGTGCGGGCGTCACCTGGGTGAACGACCACCTACCCATCGCCAGCGAGATGCCCCACGGTGGCCGCGGCGCCAGCGGCTTCGGCAAGGACATGGGCCACGACGCCGTCCTCGACTTCACCCTCGGCCACCACGTGATGGTGAAGCACAAGGAACCCGAGGCGCGCACCGGCTTCCGCCCCGCCTGACCCGCCCCGCCTGACCCGCTCCGCTGACCCGCCCCACCAGGTCCCAGTCCGCCTGCGCCCACACGTTCTGGTCAGCGCCAGAACGTGACTGTTCGTTTCCGGCGCTGACCAGAACGACCCAACCGGGCGAATCGGGTGCGGTCGGACCGTCCGGCCGATAGATCGGGCGGATGAGCAGACACCTCACTTCGCTCATCGAGCTCATCCGCTCCATCCCCATCGACTGCTGGGCGTCGGGTCCGACAGCCGCCGCATTGCACGGCTTCGACGGCTACGTCCTGAAGCCACCCTTCCACCTCACCATCGAGCGCGGACACGATCTGCAGCGAGTCGGTCATCACATCCACACCGCTCGCCAACTCGATCGCATCGACCGCGCTCGGGTCGACGACGTTCCCGTGCTGTCGGCCACCCGCACCCTCATCCACCTCGCCGAGAACGAGTCGACCACTCGGTTGCTCGCTGCGCTGGAGAGCGCGCTCCGCGACGGCCTCACCTCCGAGGACTTCCTCCACCGTCGGATCAGCCAGCTCCGTCGGCGAGGAAGGACTGGGCTGCGCCGCCTCCTGCGCGTCCTCGAAGGCCACGAGATCGGCCGTGGCGGCCACACCTGGCTCGAGCGCGAGTACCTCCGACTCATCGACGACGCCGAACTCCCGGCGCCCGTCACCCAGCAGGTGTTGTCGCGCCGCAGGAACTCACTCGTTCGCGTCGACTGCCAGTTCCCCGGCACGAACCTCGTGGTCGAGCTCCTCGGGTACCGCTGGCATCGCACTCCACTGCAGATGCAGGTGGATGCCGAACGGGTGAACCGACTGCAGATGGACGGCTTCCTGGTCCTCCAGTTCACCTACCTGCACGTCACGACCGACCCCTCGTGGGTCCTGGGTCAGACGCGCGAGGCCCTCACCCTCGCCCGAGCTGCCTGAACCATCGTTCCGGTCAGCTCCGGAAGCCCACTGTGACGTTCTGGCGCTGACCAGAACGGAGTTGGCGGGACGGGACTCGACCCGACTCGACCCGACTCGACCCGACCCGACTCGACCCGACCCGACCCGACTCGACTCGACCGACTCAGCGCAGGGCGCCGGCGAAGCGTCGCACGGCCAAGTGCGCGTGGTGGGCGCCGGTGACCGGGCTCAGGAACATCAGCGGGCATGCGCCCGCCACCACCTGCACGCCGTTCGCCTCGCACAGCGACACGGCCTCGGACGACAGCGCGCCCGGACTGCCGGCACCGCGGAACAACCACACCATGTCGACCGGGCGATGCACGCAGTCGCGCACCGCCTGGAGCGCGGCCGGACCGGTGAGCATCACCAATGCCGCGGTCACCTCGCCCTGCACACTCTGCAGATCGGGCACGCAGACGACACCGTCGACCTGTTGATGCCGTGGGTTCACCGGCACCACCTCGTGGCCGTGCTCGACCAGGGCGCGGAAGATGGTGCTGCCGAACTTCTTCGGATCGTCGGTGGCGCCGATCATCACGATGCGGTGCTCGGCCAGGAATCGCTGAGCGAGTGCCGTGTCCACCTCCGGCACTCGCTGCGAACGCATCCGCCGACCGACGATCACGAACACGGCGCCGACCACGAAGTACACGGGCTGGAACGGGCTGAACTCGCGCAGGAAGGCGAGCTGCACCACGATCCACACCATCGTCAACACGCCACACACGATCGACGTCGCACCCGTGGCGGGATCGCCACGCCATGCCCGCACCATCAGCACCGTGTACGGCACGGCGATCACCGAGCACAACGCCACCCCGCCCAGCACCGGGCTGGCGAGCGGAAGCCGCTCGTTCAGGCGATCCGTCAACGAGAGCCATCCGCTGATCAGCCCGAAGGCCCCGAAGTACGCACCGACGGCCACCAGGAGCGCCGCGAGGGCCAGCCCCCGGTGCCGCGCCGGCCGCACTGGCTGCGCGCACGAAGAACCGTTCATGTCACCATCGTGCTCCCACTCCGTCCCGAGCCATAGAGACGAAGGTCCGCGTCGACGGCGCATGACTAGCCTCGACCGACATGAGTTCTCGACTGCTCGTGCGCGGGCGCATCTTCACCTCCGACCCCGATCTGCCGTGGGCGGTGGCGATGGCCGTCGACGGCGACACCATCGTCCACGTCGGCACGCTGCCCGACGCCGAGGCGGCCGCCGGGCCCGACGCCGAGATCATCGACGCGGGCGACGGGGTGGTGCTGCCCGGCTTCGTCGACGGACACGCCCACCTCATCTCCGCCGGCGCGGCACTCACCCGCGCGGCGTTGCGGCCGTGCACCTCGATGGACGAGATCGCGGACGAACTGCGCCGGTGGATGGCCGCCAATCCCGACTCTCCCGACGTGATGGGCGTGGGCTGGACGTTCTCGGCCGTGCCCGACAGCACCCCCACTCGCCAACTGCTCGACGCGGTGGCACCCGACAAGCCGGTGTTCCTCGATGCCAGCGACCTGCACTCGGTGTGGTGCAACACCGCGGCACTCGCCGACCTCGGCATCACCGACGACACCCCCGACCCCATCGGCGGCACCATCGTGCGCGACGCGCAGGGAGCTGCCACCGGCCTGCTGCTCGAGAACGCGGGCTACTTCATCGCCTGGCCGCGCATGAACCGCGTCAGTCGCGAGATGAACGACCGTTAC
The DNA here is from genome assembly GCA_016213625.1 of Actinomycetota bacterium. Taxonomy (GTDB): domain Bacteria; phylum Actinomycetota; class Acidimicrobiia; order Acidimicrobiales; family Ilumatobacteraceae; genus UBA668. Next base: position 123,334 of record JACQZZ010000037.1, on the reverse strand, counting down.
CTCCAGGCAGCCATCCACGCCTACCTCGCGGCCGGCACCACGGCAGCGGTCGACATGGCGTGCGACGAGCGCACGCTGGAGGCGCTCGAGCGGGCCGACGCCCGCGGCGAACTGCCGTTCACGGTCATCGCCCATTGGTTGATCGGACGAACCGACGAGCCGGAGGACGAGTTGGCCCAGGTCCGCCTGGCGGCGAAGATGGTGGCCCGCCACGACGGTGGCCGCATACGCGTGGCCGGCATCAAGCTCGTCACCGACGGCACCATCGACGGCTGCACGGCCGGCATGTGCCACCCGTTCACCAACGGCGAGCCGGGCGAGATGGTGTGGCCGCGGGAACGGCTGGAACCTGTGGTGCTCCTGGCCGACGAACTCGGGCTGCAGATCGCCTGCCACGCCATCGGCGACCTGGCCGTCCGCACCGTGCTCGACGTGTTCGAAGTGGCCGCCGAACGCCGAGCCGCACGCGGTGACACCCGCGAGCGTCGCCACCGCATCGAGCACCTCGAGTACGTCGACGCGGCCGACGTGCCCCGCCTGGCACCGCTGGGCATCACCGCCTCCATGCAGCCGGTGCACGTCGACCCGGCCTATCTCGACAACTGGGTCGAGTTGCTGGGCGACGAGCGCGCGCAACGCGGGTTCGCCTGGCCAGAGTACCTGGCGCACGGCACCACACTCGCGTTCGGCACCGACGTACCGACCGCGCAGCACCATCCGTTGCCCAACATGTTCATCGCCGCCACCCGCCGCTCGCCGTACGTCGCCGACGCCGTGCCCCTGCGCCCTGACTTCGCGCTGCCGCTGGAGGAGTCCGTGGTGCACGGCACCCGAGATGCAGCCTGGGCGAGCTTCGAGGAGTCGCATCGCGGCGCCCTGCGAGCCGGCTTGGCCGCCGACTTCATCGTGCTCGACGCCGACCCCTTCCGCGACGGACCCGATCGGCTGCTCACCACCGTCGTCACCCGCACCGTGGTGGCCGGCACAACGGTCCATTCGGCTGTGCCGTGACGACAGGGATCGTCCGCGTGCGTCGCGGCGGTGTGGGTCCATAGAGTCTCGGGTGCATCGCGACAGACGGAGGAACGGCATGAGGCGCGCACGTGCACACGCCACTCGTCTGTTCCGCCGCGCCCTCGCCGTGGTCGTGCTGGTGGCCGGGCTGCTCGGGCTGTCCGCCACGCCGGCGTTCGCCCATGGCGGCGGCCCCGACGCGACGAACTACCTCTCCACCATCCTCGATCCGGGCCTGCCGGGCCTGCAGTGGACCATGTACGGCGGCGACTCGCTGCTCGAGCTCACCAACACCACGGGGCAGCAGATCACCGTCGAGGGCTACGACCAAGAGCCGTACCTGCGGTTCACGCCGCAGGAAGGCGTCTTCGAGAACATCCACTCGCCCGCCGCGTACTACAACAACACCCGCTACGCGAACGTCGAACTCCCACCCGAAGCCGACGCCACGGCCGAGCCGGAGTGGCGCAAGGTCGCGAGCGGCGACATGTACGCCTGGCACGACCACCGCGCGCACTGGATGTCGCCCGTGCCGCCGTCGCCGGTGTTCAACAACCCCGACGACGATCAACTGATCTTCGACTGGTTCATCCCGGTCTACGTGGAGTCCGAGGGCACCACACACATCGTGCGGGTGGTCGGCGAGCTGTGGTGGATCGCACCCGTCGCCTGGTGGCCGCCCGTCCTCGTGCTCAGTCTGGCGTTCCTGGCCGTGGCCGTCGTCGCAATGCTGCGCACCCGTCCGGTGGGTGCTCGCTGGCCCGACCTCATCCGGCCGGTGGTGGTGATGGTGTTGGGCGTCATCGTGCTCAACATCGTGCAGACCGTCGACGACGTGATCGCCTCCCCAGCGGCGATGAGTCAGAACGTGTCGCTCATCGCCGGCACCTCGGTCGCGTCGCTGCTCGTGCTCGCGCTGTGCTGGCACGCGTGGAAAGGCGCGTACACGGGCTTCTTCGCACTCACCGGCGCGGGGTTCGCGATCTTCGTGATCTTCGCCTCCGATCACGGCACCGAGCTGTCGGCATCGCAGTTGCTCACCGTGCTGCCCGAGTGGATCCGCCGGTGGTCGGTGGCGGCCAACTTCGCCATCTTGGTGCCCATCGTGGCCGTGTGCATCCGCGCCGGCCTGTTCTACCGCTGCTACCTGAAGGAACACCCGATCACCTTCAAGCAGCAGGCCACCCCCGAACCCGCCACGCGGTGATTCACACCATTCGCCCATCCCCGTGGAACGGCCCGCGCCACGACTGCTACCGTCGCTCGACGGATCGGGCGTAGGGGTGCGCCCGAGCCGGCCGGGCCCATGACCGATCACGAACGCACTCCCCGCGGGGACTCGCCCATGGGCGACTTCACCGGCCGACGCCCGAGTGGACACGTCGCGTTCCTTTTCACCGACATGCAGGGCAGCGTGCTGGCGTGGGAACGCGAGCCCGACGCGATGAACGACGTCATCGCGCGCCACGACGACACCGTGCGCGCGGCCATCGGCGAGCACGGAGGCTGTGTGTTCTCGGTGGCGGGTGATGCGTTCGGTGCGGCGTTCCACACCGTCGAGCACGCCGTGCACTGCGTCCTCGACGCGCAGCGAGGATTGGCCGCGCAGGAGTGGCCCAGCGGACTCGCACCACGCGTACGGATGGGCGTGCACGTCGGGCGGGCCTTCGAGCGCGACGGCAACTACTTCGGGCCCACCGTGAACCGGGCGGCTCGCATCATGTCGGCCGGTCACGGCGGTCAGGTGCTGATGTCCGACGAAGCGCTCGCCGCCCTGACCGCGGTGCCCGACGGTGTCGCCACCGATCCGCTCGGCCAGTACCGGCTCCGCGACCTGGCCGAGCCGGTGGTCATCCACCAGCTGTCGATCGAGGACCTGCCGAACGCCTTTCCCCCGTTGCGCGCGCTCGATCAGTCGCCGCGCATCCTTCGTCCGTCCGATGCGTTCGTCGGCCGCGCCGACGAGGTGCAGCAATTGCGGTGGTTCCTCGACACGCACTCGGTGGTCACCGTGGTCGCCAGCGGCGGCACGGGGAAGACCCGCCTCGCGTACGAGACCGCGGCCACGATGAGCAGCATGTTCGCCGACGGCGTGTTCGCCGTGGAGCTCGCCGACGGCGGTGACGACGACGTGCAGTTGCGCATCGCCGAAGCGCTGCTGGGCGACGACCCCATCGCGCGCATGGAAGGCGCCACCGACGTGCTCGCGGCGTTGCAGCGCCACCTCACCGCACGGCGCACCCTGCTGGTGCTCGACAACTGCGAGCACGTGCTGGAAGCAGCCTCAGCCGTCGTGGTGGCGCTCACCTCGCACTGCCCACAGTTGACGGTGCTGGCCACCAGCCGCGAACGCCTCGGTGTACCGGGCGAGCAGGTGATGCCGCTCGCTCCGCTCAGCACCGATCGCACCGACGCGGGCGTGTCCCAGGCCGCCGAACTGTTCCTCGACCGAGCCCTCGGCGCACACCCGAACATGGATCTGTCGGCCGACACCATCGATGCCATCGAGTTGGTGTGTGCAGCGGTCGACGGTTCCGCGCTGGCCATCGAACTGGCGGCCTCACGCGTGCGCACACTCACCCCACAACAGATCGCCGCCCGACTCGGTGAGGGTCTCGGTCTGTTCCGTCAGCGTCGCGGCAAAGGGCCGGATCGTCACCGCTCACTCGAGTCCGCCATTGCGTGGAGCCACGACCTGCTCGGTCGCGACGAGCGTCGACTGCTCGCATGGACGTCGGTGTTCATCGGCGGGTTCGACCTGTCCGCCGCCGAGGCCATTGGTCGCAACGCCGAGATCGACGACGTGGTCGACGTGGTGGAGTCGCTCGTCGACAAGTCGCTCATCGCCGCGCTGCGGGTCGGCGACTCGATGCGCTATCGACTGGCCGAACCCATCCGCCAGTTCGCTCACGCACGACTGGTCGAGTCCGGCCACCTCGAACGAGCGCTGCTCGCCCACTTCGAGTACTGCGAGTTCCGCGCCCGCGCCTCGGTGCAGTTGCTGGACGGGCCCACCGACCCGCCGCTGTTCGAACGGCTCACCGCCGAGCGCGACAACTTCCTGGCAGCCGTCCACCGCGCCACCGAACGGGGCGACGCCGCTGCGGCGATGGCCCTGACGGCGTCACTCGACCTGTGGTGGGCAGAGACCGGTCACCTCGCCCTCGCCATGCGCACCATGGACGACCTGGTGCGGTCGCGACCCGACAACACGAACACGCCGCTGGTGTACGTGCCGCTGCTGTGGGTCGCCACGATGAGCGGCGAACTGCCACGAGCGCGCGAGGTGCGCAGCGAGTTGGAGTTCCTGATGTCCGAGCGGCGCCTGACGCCGGGTGTGATGGGCGGCGCAGCGTTCGGCTTCGGCTTCATCGACTCCGCGCTGGGCGACGCCGCGTCCGCGGCCGCCACGTGGGGCGCGGCCGGCAAGGCTGCTGCTCCATTCTCACCGGCGGTCGCTCGCCAGGCGTTCTGGAGCGCCGGCCAGTCGGCCACCGCAGCCGGCAACCTCGAGCACGCGCTGCAACTGTTCGAGGCCGCCGAGCACCTGCCCGGACCCACCCCGGGCTGGTTCCCCGGCTTCATCGACGTGCAACGGCTGGTGGCCGCCTCGTACACCGGCAAGTGCCAGGTCGAGCGGCTCGACGCCGGTGTGGCGGCGCTCGAGAACACCGGCCTGCGCATGCGGTTCCTGCTCGCTGCCGCGTTCGCCTCCTTGGGCCTCTTCGAGTCCGGGGCACCCGACCGGGCGAAGCACTGGTGGCAGCGCAGCATGCACACCGGTCGCGAGATCGGCAACCTGTGGGCGTGCTGGGTGATGCTCGAGTGCGCGGCGTGGTCCGCCATGAGCGACGGCGACGACACCCTGGCCGCCCGCTTCTGGCAGACGCGCGACACGTTCGCCGCGCAACGGGGGTACGGGCTCTGGCCCGTCCTCGCCACCGAGGGGAGCCGGCGTCGGGCGGTGGTGCTGGGCCGCTCCCCGCACGTGTTCGATCACCTCGAAGGTGTCAGTCCCTGGACCCTCACCGAAGCCGTGGAGGTGGCGGTGGGTCCCACCATGGAACGGGTCACGTCATGAGCGAACGGCAGCGCATCGTCATCGTCGGCGCGGGCGTCAGCGGTCTCGCCACCGCCTTCGCCCTCACGGATCCCCAGTCGAACCCGGGTTGGGAAGATCGGTACACGGTCGACGTGTACCAGATGGGGTGGAGGGTCGGCGGCAAGTGCGCCACCGGGCGCGACCCCCAGCGACACGAGCGCATCCTGGAACACGGCATCCACGTGTTCGGCAACATGTACTTCAACGCGATGCGCATGGCCAGCGCTGCATACGACGAAGTGATCTGGGACGACCACGATCGGCATCGCTCGATGGAGGAAGCGTTCCTGCCGTCGGTGGTCACGCTGAACACCGAGTGGATGAACGGGCAGTGGCACAACTACCTCGGTCGGTTCCCCCTCAGCGACGGCAACCCGTGGACCGGACCGCACGTGTGGCCCGATCTGCAACAGCTGGTGCAGGGCTGCTTGAGCATGATCAATCAGGACCTCGCCGACGCGCTGGAGGGGCCCATCGACCCGAACGATGGTTGGTGGGATCGGATGAAGGGCGCGTTCACCCACTGGCTGGGCGACGTGCTGGAGGACATCGTCGAGGACATCGCCGAACGACTCGTCGACGACGAACGCGACCCGGACGATCCGGAAGGCGAGCACGACATCGTCATCCGTCTGATGACCAAGCTCGTGCAGCTGATGGAGCACCACGTGCGCGAGCACCCGGAGAAGATCGGCCTGCGGCAGAAGTTCACGCAGATCGACCTGGTGGCCACCGCGGTGCGCGGCATGTTGAACGACGACGTCATCGCCAACGGCATCGACTGCATCGACGGCGAGAACTACCACCAGTGGTTCCAGCGGCATGGCATGTCGCAGATCACGCTCCACTCGGGGCTGCCGCAGGGTTACCCGAACACGGCACTCTCCTACGAGCGGGGCGACACCACGGCCATCCCCACCATGTCGGCTGCCGCGTGGCTCACCTTCTTCCTGCGCCAGGTGGCCGGCAAGGGAGCCGGCGCGTACTTCTTCAAGGAGGGCACCGGCGAGACCATCATGAAGCCGCTGTTCCGACTCCTCGAGCAGCGCGGCGTCACCTTCCACTTCTTCCACAAACTGGCCGAGGTCACCCCCGCCGCCGACCGGCCGGTCATCCAGACGCTGCGCTTCGATGTGCAGGCGACGGTGAAGGGCGACCGCTACGAGCCGCTTCGCCGTACCGCCGATCTCGAACTGGTGTGGCCCGATCGCCCCAACTACGACCAGTTGGAGGAAGGCGACGAACTGCGCGAGCAGGGCATCGACCTCGAATCCTGGTGGACGCCGTGGACCCCGGTCGCGCAGCGCGAGCTCGTGCACGGAGTCGACTTCGACCACGTCGTGTTGGCGACGCCCATCGCCACGCTGCCACACACCTGCGCGGCGGTCATCGAGCACCCGGCCGCCGACGACGCGTGGAAGAACATGGTCGGCCACGTCAAGACGGCCGCCACCCAGGCGGTGCAGATCTGGCTGAACACGCCCACCTCCGCACTCGGCTGGAACGACGAGATGGAGTTGCCCACCGACCGCTACGTGGGCGGCTTCTTCGGCCAGGACCTCACCTCGTTCTGCGACTTCAGCGATCTCGTCGCCGAGGAACGATGGCCGCTGGACAACCGGCCACAGGGTCTCGTGTACTTCATCGGCGCGCTGGCCGACCCGGAAGAGCCCGTGCCCTTCACCGACCACGACCACCCGCGCCGCGAGGACGAGCGGGTGAAGTGGAGCACCATCCAGTTCCTGCGCTCCATCGACGGCCTGATGCCCGGCGCGACGAACGTCGAGAACAACCCCACGGATGCGAGGTCGTTCGACTTCGGGTTGCTCGTGTCACCCGAACCCGCCACGCGCGGCACAGGCGTGAACATCTTCGACCAGCAGTACTGGCGGGCCAACATCGACCCCAACGAGCGGTACACGCTCACGGTGGCCGGTTCGGTGCAGCACCGGCTGAAGGCGTGGGATTCGAGGTTCGACAACCTCGTGCTGGCAGGCGATTGGATCTACACCGGCTTCAACATCGGCAGCTTCGAGGGTGCGGTGATGTCGGGCAAGCTCGCCTCGCTCACGCTCACCGGCGCACCGCAGCTCGACGAGATCTACGGCTACGACTTCCTCCACCCCGACACTGCCCAACCCCCCGCGCCGCTCATCGGAACCTAGGTCCTGATGCAGGGGAGGCCGGCTGAGTCAGGTCGTGACGGCCACGGGGTAATCGGCCGACGCGAACAGCGGTGACGAGATGAGGTAGTCGGCGGTCGCCCGATTGCACGCCATCGGCGTGTTCCACAGCACGGCGATGCGCAACAGTGCGCGCACGTCGGGGTCGTGCGGCTGTGGCTCCAACGGGTCCCAGAAGAACACCAACAGGTCCATCTCGCCTTCGGCGATGAGCGCGCCGAGCTGCATGTCACCGCCCATCGGACCGCTGTGCAATCGCTTCACGTCCAGACCCACCTGCTCCTGCAACAGCAGCCCGGTGGTGCCGGTGGCGACCAGGTCGTGACGTACGAGCGTGCCGCGGTTGAACTCGGCCCACTCCAGCAGGTCTGGCTTCTTGTTGTCGTGCGCCACCAGTGCGACGCGCCGTCGATTCCGTCGGGCCATGAGCGCCTCCGTTCTGACAGGGACCACGGTACGGACGGCGAGCGACGCGCTGCTGAACGGGATGTGACGCGCGTGGAAAGGTTGTGTCCGCCCTGGTGGCGGCACGCCCATCAGTGTGGGTCGTCGTGCGCGTGCACGTCGACGGACGTGCCGGCGAGTTCGGCGAAGGAGCGGACCACCGGACCTTTCCACCCCATTCCCTGCAGCAGTCCACTCGGCGGCCAGAAGCCGTCGCGGCTGTAGGCCCACCACTCGAACGGGTTCATGTAGTAGCTGTAGGCCTCGATCACCGCACCCCGCGGTTGGGTGCGTCCTCGGCGCCACCACACCACCAGACCCACCAGCGCCGCGACCCCCGACCACAGCCCGTAGATCACCAGGTAGAACGGCCCGAACCAACGGGCCTGCCACACGTGCACCGCCTCGTGGTCGGTCACCAACTTCGCCCGCCGCGCACGCCCCACATCACCCGCTCCGGAGATGACGTTGCCGAGCGTGAGTGCGTACCCCGGTTTCAGCGCCAGGCCGCCGCGGTACACGTGGTACCCCTGACGACGACTCATCGCCGACACGTACCCGCCGCGACGCACCAGCGCCACCCCGTGCGCCACCTGTGCGGCAGCGGTGGGGATCACCGCCCACGACGAGTCGAGCACGAAGCCCAACCAGCCGCGCACGCGGCGCCACGCGTAGATGCCGCGCCAACCGCTCACCGCGCCGCTCGCGGCTGCGATGACGGCGAACACGTCGCCCACCACCGGGTGGATCCACCAGCCGCTCACCCATCCCAACGCGCCGCCGGCCGCGCCCACCAGCATCGACTCGGTGGAGCGCGCCGCCGGCGAGACGGTCATTGGCGGGCCATGCCCAGTCGGGCCTCGCCGTCGGGATCGCGGTACGCGGGGCCGATGGCGTCGATCACGACGTGGTCGAGCACACCATCGGGCAATCGGCCCACGTTGGCCAACGCCGGCGACACCGGGGTCATCCGCTGCTCGCCGACGAAGAACGGATCCACGCCGTAGGTGAGCGGGGTGGTCATCGCGATGGCACCGCGCCCCACCGGCACGTCGCCGTACCAGAGCTCCACCTCGCCACGGAACCGGCCGGTCGCGGTGAACACCGCCCGCACCAGCACATCCCCTGGGGGTAGCTCCACCTCGGCCGACACCGTCGTGACCTGCGAACCGAGCAGGTTGTTGACGTAGTGCACGCGACGGTCCTGCACGTACAGGCAGTAGCCGCCCGAATGGCCACCATGGCCGACGATGATGCCGTCGAGCGCGCCCTCGGCCGGCACGGAGAGCGCCGCCGCGAGCTGGAACGAGCGGTTGCGCAGGTTCGGGGCGAGGTGCTCCACGATCGACGAGATGCCTGCGTGGTACACGTACCGGTCCTTGCGCATCCGCTGGTCGCCATACCGGCCGGGCTGGTTGTTCAGCGGCAGCACCTGGTGCTGCTGGGCCTCACTCCACCAGAGCGCCTGCAACTCCTTCAGCTTGTCCGGGTACTGCGCCGCCACGTCGTGACACTCCGAGAAGTCCTCGGCCACGTGATACAGCTCCCAGATGTCGTCGTCGAACGCACGCCGGCCGGCGTCAGTGCCGTCGTACGCCATCATCGCCGGCGGGTGGAACACCACCGCCTTCCAGCCGTCGTGGTACAGCGCCCGCGACCCGAGCATCTCGTAGTACTGGGTGACGTGGACGCTGGCCGCTGCGCCATCGGTGAGCGCGTCGACGAAACTCACACCGTCGAACGGCGACTGCTCCACACCGGCGATGTGCGTCGGCGGAGTGATGCCGATGGCGGCCAGCAGGGTGGGCGTGATGTCGATGGCATGCACGTACTGGCGGCGGGTCTCACCCGGTGTTCCCAGCCGGGACGGCCAGTGCACGATGAGCGGGTCGGTGACGCCACCCTCGTGCGTGTCGCGCTTGAACCGCTTCAGCGGGGTGTTGCCGGCCCACGCCCATCCCCATGGGTAGTGGTTGTTGGCGTGGGGGCCGCCCAGATCGTCGATGCGACGAAGGTTCTCCTCCAGGCTCTCGGGCACGAAGTTGAAGAAGTACTGCTCGTTGAACGAACCCTGCGGGCCGCCTTCGGCCGACGCGCCGTTGTCGCTCATCACCAGCACGATGGTGTTGTCGAGCTCACCCATCCGCTCGACGAAGTCGATGATGCGACCCACCTGTGCGTCGGTGTGGGTCATGAACCCGGCGTACACCTCCATCATCCGCGCGTACAGGCGACGCTCGTCGTCGGACAGCGTGTCCCACGCGGGCACCCAACCGGGGCGTTCACTGAGCTCGGTGCCCGAGGGCAGCAACCCCGACGCGGTCTGGCGTTCGAACACCCGCTGGCGCCATTCGTCCCACCCGAGGTCGAACTGCCCTCGGTAGGGCTCGATGTACTCCGGTGGCGCCTGGTGCGGTGCATGGCACGCGCCTGGCGCGACGTAGAGGAAGAACGGCTTGTCGGGCGAGTACGACCGCAGGTCCTTCAGGTAGCCGATGGCCTTGTCGGCCAGGTCCTCGGTGAGGTGGTACCCCTCCTCCGGGGTGCGCGGCACGGGCACCTGATGGTTGTCGTCGATGAGATCGGGGTGGTACTGGTCCGTCTCGCCGGCCAGGAATCCGTAGTAGCGCTCGAAACCCTTGCCCAGCGGCCAGTGATGGCGCGGCCCACCCAGGTGCATCTCGGTGGCCGGCGCGAGGTGCCACTTGCCCACCGCGTAGGTGGCGTAGCCGTTGCGCACCAGGATCTCGGAGATGAACCCGTTCTCGGGCGGGATGGTGGCGTCGTATCCGGGGAACCCCGAGGCGAACTCCACGATGCGGGCCATGCCGTTGGCGTGGTGGTTGCGCCCTGTCATCAGGCAGGCCCGAGTGGGTGAACACAGGGCGGTGGTGTGGAAGTTGTTGAAGCGCAATCCGCCGCTCGCCAGTCGGTCGAACGTGGGAGTACGGATGTCGCTGCCGTAGCACCCGAACTGCGCGTAGCCCACGTCGTCGAGCAACACCATCACCACGTTCGGTGCACCCTCGGGTGCCCGATCCAGCGGCGGCCACCACGCCGTCGACTCGGCGAACGTGCGCCCGACGACGCCCTGGAACTCCTGTGCCTTCCGGCCGGTCATGCGATCCCCCGATCACTGCGTTGTCCGGCGCGAAGACTAGGTCGGCAGTGCTACCGTCCGCGCATGAGTCGACCGCAGGTGGGGGTCTGTTTCGACCGGTCCTTCCCACCGTCCGCCATCACCGAGTTCACCGAGCGTCTCGAGGCAGGTGGCCTCGACCAACTGTGGGTCATCGAGGACTGCTTCTACACCACGGCGGTCGCGCTCGCGGCCACCGCGCTGGCCCGCACGCACCGGCTCGCGGTCGGCCTGGGCATCATGCCCGCGGTGGCCCGCAACCCGGCCATCACCGCGATGGAGATCGCCACACTCGCCAACCTCGCACCCGGTCGCGTGCTGGCAGGCATCGGCCACGGCGTGCAGGAGTGGATGGAGCAGATGGGTGCACGCACCGCCAGCCCACTCACCACCCTCGATGAAGTGATCACGGTGGTGCGCCGACTGCTGCACGGCGAGACGGTCAGCTTCCGCGGGCAGGAGGTGCGGCTCGACGCGGTGGCGTTGGAGCAGCCACCGTCGAAGGTGCCGCCGGTGTTGGCCGGCGTGCGGGGCCCGCGGAGCATGGCGCTCGCCGGTCGCGTGGCCGACGGGGTGGTGTTGGCCGAGGGCGCCGGTGCCGAGTACGTGCGCCGCGCCCGCGAACAGGCGGGAGACCCCGAGGGCTTTCGCATCAGTTGCTTCACCGCGCTGTCCATCGAGCACGAACGCACCTCGGCGTACCGGTGGATGGCCCCGGTGGTGGCCGGATGGCTCACCTCACCGAACCCGGCCATCGACGCCCACCCGCACGGCGCCGAGCTGCGCGAACGATTCGCCGAGGGTGGCGTGGAAGCACTGGTGAGCATGCCCCGCGAGTGGTGGCTGCAACTCGGTGCCATCGGCACGTTCGACGACGCGGTCGAGCACATCCTCTCGCTCGCCGAGGCCGGCGCCCACGACGTGGCGCTGTTCCCCTGTCCCGAGCTGCAGTTCGCTCGAGTGCAGCTCGACGACGCCGTGCGCCTGCAAGCCGCCGTCGCCGGCGCCCACGCCTGACCGTTCCTCCGCAGCGCCTCAGCGGGTGACGAGGGCGGCGAGTGCGGCGAGGGCCACCACGAACCCGATGGCGGCCATGCCGATGCTGCGGCTGCGCGGGGCACGCTCGAGGTCGTCGTCGCCACGCGGCGCGGCGGGCGGCTTCACCAGCGCCGCCACGTTGCCGACGAACAGTGCGCCGCCCAATGCGAGCAGCAGCCACACGATGAGATCCTTGCCCAGGAACATGGCGCACAGTGTGCCGCAAAACAGGTCGATCCCCGCCCCGGACGGGTGGGGCGAGGATCGACGAAGGACGACCGGTTCTTGGGAGAGAGGAGCGGGAGATGCTCCCGGGCGTCCGGTTGCTCAGCTGAAAGAGAGGTCGTCGGATGCGGCACCGAAGTTCCCGCGGTCCCGAGAAAATCGGATCAGACGATCATTCCTTCGGTGTGCGGCCGAGGATGCGGCGCACCGTGGCTTCGTCGGGTTGCCCCCACCCGAGGCAGAACGGGTGGCCCGCCGGGTCGGCGTACACCTGATTCCCTTCCTCTGCGGTCAGATCGTCGGCGGCGAGCAGCAGTCGCGCCCCGAGCGCCATCGCCTGCTCGTGCGCAGCGGCGAAGTCCTCGACATGCAGGTCGAGGTGGATCTGCTGCGCGTTGCCGTGCGGCCACTCGGGCGGCACGTGATCGGGGGCGAACTGCACCCCGATGACCCATCGATCGTCGGCGTCGAACACGGTGTGCCACGTGTCGTCGGCGAGCACACGACCACCGAGCATGCCTGCCCAGAACGTGCTCTCGGCAACGAGGTCGCTCGCATCGAACACGACCACCTGCCGGATGATCCTCATCTCGCTGTCCTCTCTCGAAGGTGGTGGTGGTGAGGTGGCGTGGTCAGACGCCCCGAGCGGCGTTGCCGAACTTGGTGTACTGGCCGCGGAACACCAAGCGGGCCACCCCGGTGGGACCGGAGCGGTGCTTGGCGATGATCAGTTCCGCCGACGCCTTGTCGGGCGAGTCGCGGTTGTAGACCTCGTCGCGGTACAGGAACATCACGACGTCGGCGTCCTGCTCGAGCGACCCCGATTCACGCAGATCGGCCAACATCGGACGCTTGTCGGCGCGACTCTCGAGCTGACGGCTCAACTGGCTGAGCGCCACGATGGGCACGTCGAGTTCACGGGCCAGGATCTTGAGGCCACGACTGATCTCACTGACCTCCAACTGGCGGTTCTCCGACGAGGCACCGCCGCTCATCAGTTGGAGGTAGTCGATCATGATCAACCCGATGCCACCGTGACGGGCCTTCAGCCGGCGCGCCTTGGCGCGGATCTCCATGACGGTGACGCGCGGGTTGTCGTCGAGGTACAGCGGAATGCTGTCGATGCGGTTGATGGCGCGACCGATCTTGGTCCAGTCGCTCTCCTGCAGTCGGCCGGTGCGCAGCTTCTGCGACTCGACCTCGGCCTCGCTGGACAGGATGCGCTGGGTGAGCTCGGCGTGACCCATTTCCAAGGAGAACACCAGCACCGGCTTGTTCGTGTTCTTCGCCACGTGCGTGGCCAACCCCAGGCCAAGGGCGGTGTTGTGCACGTACAGGTCGGCGGCGACGAAGTTGTGCAACTCGGGCACGGTGAAGTCGATGACCCGGTCGGTTCCCACCGGCGTGATGGCGGTGATGCGGTCCCAGGTGACGGCGGGCGACGCCCACCAACGAAGCCGATCGTCGTCGAGCACCTCGGCGAGATGGGCAATGGTCTCGCGACGTGGGCGACGTCGGTATGCGTGCCAGTTGTGACTGCGCGGCTTGCCGGCCGCCTCGCTGATGAAAGCCCACGATCGATCGCCCTTGGCCTTGATGACGTCGTCCCACACCTCCATCGGCAACGTGTCGATGGAGTACTGGCCATCGGGGGTGGCCGCAGCCTTCTCGGCGACGCGATCCACTGCCGCCTGCTTTCCGAGGATGCCGATCTCGCGACAGAACGTGGTCAGCGACGCTCCGTCCATCACCTCGACCTCGAACGCCCGGCGGCGATGCTCGCCGTAGCGCATCATTCGAGTACGACGCGTCGAGCGGACGCCGAACCGCAACAGCAGATGCATCACGTCGAGCGACAGTTGTTCGCTGACCGTCGAGTAGCCGACGCGTGCGTACCCGGCCTTCGCCACCCAGGCGGTGCCGTCGGTGCCGAACAGGCAGTGGAGGAACCTCGCCACCTGTTCGCGGGGCGCCGTGAACACCGCAGGCGGGACACGCTTGTCATGAGCGTTGCACCCCCATACGCCGTGGCGCTGCAGCATCGTCGTGACCGGGTTGGGCGCGGCGCCGGAACGGCCGGCTGAAATGCGGTAGGTGGTGGCGGCGCCCGCAGGCGCGTTCCAGACGAGGTCGGTGCCGAGTGCCAATGCCGCCGCGCGAGCAGCTTCGTACACCTCGGGCAACGCGCACGTGAGCGCCGGTGTCTTCACGTTCGGACCGATGGAACCGTCGCCGATGAGCAGCGCGAGGAGGTCGAGCTCGGCCTCCGGAACGGTCTGGGTGCCGAACACCGGCAGTACCGCGGGGGCAGCGACGTGGTCGCCCACCGACAGTTGCTCGAGTGGCCGCCAACCGTGCTGGCACAAGAGGGGATGCGCCGCAGTGACGCGAATGCGACGTCCGGCTCGGGTCTCGACGAGGAACACCGGCTTCACCCCATCGTCGAGGAAGTGGCTTGCCTCGGTGGCGACCAGTGACGCATCGTGGTCCAGCGACAACAGGTGCACCGATCGCTCGACGAGCGCGGACTCGAACACTTCCGCGGCGGTGCGGACGGCGCCGGTGCGCGGATCGACGATGGGCGTGTCCCACGCGACGCACTTTCCCATCGCGGGTCGCGCACCGATGATGTTCAGGGTGCTCGGCTGCAGGCCCGACAGGATCTCGTCGAGGTCGTTGTACCCGGTGGCCACGCCGGTGATGGAGTCGCCGCGTTCGAACGTCTCCTGCAGCTTGTCCATCGCCAACGGCAGCAGGTCGCCGAGCGGACGAGTGGAGTCCACCACTCGATCCTCGGCCACCTCGAACACCTTGGTCTCGGCTTCGTCGAGCGCCTTGGTGACGTCGTCGGGCTCCATGTAGGCGATCTCGGTGATCTCGCCCGCCACGCTGATGAGCTTGCGCAGCACGGCGGTGTCCTGCACGATCTTCGAGTACCGGCCGGCGTTGCTGATGGCGGGCGTGGCGTTCTGCAGTTCGTTGAGCGACGCCGCGCCGCCGATGTCGTCGAGCAGACCGTTGCGACGCAACTCGTCGGCCACGGTGACCACATCGACCGCATGGCCGTTGGCCATCAGCCCACGAATGGCCGCGTAGATGTGTTGGTGCGCGGGCTTGTAGAAGTGCTCCACCTGGAGCCCGAGCTCGGACACCTGCCCCACGACGTCGCGCGAGAGGAGCAGTGCGCCGAGCAGGCTCTCCTCGGCATTCAGGTTGTGAGGTGGCACCCGCGACTCGATGCGCCTCGGGGCGGATCGATCGCTACGGAAGTCCGACATGGTCCTCCTACCTTGCACGACCCGTCCTGTGGATCGCTAGGGGGTTCATCCTGTGGACGGGGGTGTGGACAACTATTTGATTGCGGGGACAACACAGCCCCGGTCACCTGCCGAACGACAGGAACACCGGGGCTGTGGACAACCTTGTGAGGTCGCGACCTCGAATTACTTGGCGACGACCTCGAGGGTGACCGGGAACTCCACGTCGTGGTGCAGCTTGGCTGCCACCTGATAGGTGCCGGTGGTCTTGATGTGATCGACCGTCAGCTTGCGACGATCGAGCTCGATGTGGGCCTGGTCCTGGATGGCCGCAGCCACATCGGCCGCCGTGACGGAGCCGAACAGACGACCCTCGGCACCGGCCTTCACCTTGATGGTGATGGTGGTGGACACGAGCTTCGAGGCGACGGCCTGGGCGCTCTCACGGTCCTGCGCATCGCGCAGGTCGCGAGCACGGCGCATGGCCGAGGCCTGCGAGACCGCACCATCGGTGGCGGTGAAGGCGTGACCCTTTGGCAGGAGGAAGTTGCGGGCGTGGCCGTCGGACACTTCGACGATGTCGCCGCGCTTGCCGAGACCCTTGAGATCGGAACGGAGGATGACCTTCATGACTCAGGCCTCCTCGGTCTCGGCGTCGGTGGTCTCGATCTCGTCGATCTCGAGTTCCTCGACCTCGGTGCCCTCGACCTGTGCCTGCTGCACCTGATCGCGATCGGCGCGCGGGCCGCGCTCGCCGCGCTCACCGTCGCGGCCACCGCGACCCGTACGGGTCTGGGCGACACGCTTGGTGTACGGCATGAGGGCCATCTCGCGGCAGTTCTTGATCGCGTTGGCGATCTCGCGCTGCTGCTGCACCGTGTTGCCGGTGACGCGACGGTTGCGGATCTTCGAGCGGTCGCTCACGAAACGGGTGAGAAGGTTGACGTCCTTGTAGTCGATGTACTCGACCTTGTCGGTGACGAGGACGCTGGTCTTCTTCTTGATCTTCTTCGGGTTCGCCTCTTTCGGCGACCGAGTTTTGTTCTTCTTGCTGCTCATTGTGGATCTTTCTTCGGAATCTCGAACTGGTGGGTCAGAAGGGTTCTTCGTCGCCGTACACGGGGTCGGGTGCACGGTTGGCGCTCGCGCCACCGCCGCCGCCCGAACCACCACTGCCACTTCCACTGCCACCGTCGCGGGCGATGCGCTCGACCTCGGCTCGTGCCCAACGCAGGGACGGACCGATTTCATCGGCGATGATCTCCACCACCGAACGCTTCTCGCCTTCCTTGGTCTCGTACTGACGCTGCTCGAGACGACCGGTGACGATGATGCGGGTGCCCTTGTTGAGCGACGCCGCAGCGTTCTCGCCCAGGGTGCCCCACGCGACCACGTTGAAGAACGAGGTCTGTTCCTGCCATTCGTTGTTCACCTGGTATCGGCGACTGACGGCGAGGCCGAAGTTGGCCTGGCCACGACCACCAGTGGTGAAACGAAGCTCGGGATCGCGGGTGAGGTTGCCCACGAGAGTGACGGTGCTGTCGGCCATGAGGATGCTCCTTCAGGAAGTGGCGTACGACGCCGGCGTGATCAGGCCGCGACCGCGATGCCGCGGCGAGCCGCCTCGGCCTCGGGCAGACGCAGCAACTTGTGGCGGACGACATCGTCGGAGATGCGGAAGGAACGCTCGAGCTCGTCGAGTGCGCCACCTTCGGCCACCAGGTTGTACACCACGTAGTACCCGTACTCCTTCTTGTTGATGGGGTAGGCGTACTGCCGCTTGCCCCACCAATCGGGCTTCCCGTGGATGCTGCCGCCGGCCTTGGTGATGCCATCCGAGATGGTCTTCACCCACGCCTGGGCGGCAGGTTCTTCGAGGTCACCTTCGATGATGACCATGAGTTCGTAAGCACGCATCATGCGTGTGATTCCTCCCTTCGGACCCGGGGGCTTCCCGGGGCCCCGTGATGGGGCAGGGCCAATATGACTTGGCAAGTGTAGCGGCGGTTCGAAAGGTCCACGTCCTGAGCGTGACAGAGGGGTGTGACGGAGTTCCGGCGCACTGCGACCGAACCGCAGACGCGACGGAGGGGGCGTGGCTCCCGTCGCCGCACCCCCTTCGCCAGATCGCCAGTCCTCGTACTCGGCCCTGTGGGCCCGTCCGACGCGCGACACGCATCATGCGCGAACGCGCCCCGCTCGTGTTGTCAGCTGTCTGACACTTCCGAGAAATTCCTCGCGTGGGGTCAGAGGATGCCGCCGGCACGACGCCGAAGCCCTTCGGCGTCGAGCACGTGCACGGTGCGGCCGGTCACCTGCACCAGGCCCGACCGCTCGAGCGCTTGCATGACCTGGTTCACCGTCTGCCGAGCGCCGCCCAACAACTGGCCGAGTTCGGTCTGCGTGAGCGGCAGCTTCAGTCGATCGTGCCCTTGGCGATCCACCTCGCCCAGGAGGTACTTGGCCAGGCGGCCACCCAAATCCAGTGAGGCCAGGTCGGTGAAGCCGTCGTTCGACGTGCGCAGGCGAGCGGACAGCAGGGCGACGAGACGACGGGCGACGGCGGGGTCGGACTCGAACGCGTCGCGGAACGCACGGCCGGGCACCTCCACCACATCCGACGCGCGTAGCGCGGCCACGGAGGTGGAACGCGGCACGTCGTCGAGCACACCCAACTCCCCCACCATGTCGCCGGCCGACAGGAGGGCCAGCGTGGGCTCGGCACCCACGGCCGACGTGGTGAACACGCGCAGGGTGCCGCTGGCCACGGCGTAGACCGCGGACGATCTGCTGCCGGCGATGAACAGGATCTGATCGCGGCGCAGCGTGCGCACCGTCGAGGCCGCGGCGAGTCGCTCGAGCGTGGCGCGCCGTGCCACCTGCAACAGGCCGGTGGACGACAACACGTCGAACGGAGTGCGCTGGACGGTCACCATGTCCGGACGCTACTCACGGGGCGTTCGTCGGCGTGCGTTCGACCGGGACTACGGTCGGCGGTGATGGACCTTCACCAGTGGATGCTCAACGACCTCGCCGCCGTGCGCGCCAAGCTCCTCGACTCGGTGGTGTCGATCATTCCCACCGACCGCTGGCTCGAACAGGTCGACGGCGGCGGCAGCACCGTCACCCATCTGCTGCTGCACATCGCCCGCCACCAGGACCTGGCGATCACGTCGGTGATCCGCAACCACGATGCCCGTTACCTGGCCCACCGGCACGAGTTGGGCCTGGCCGACGCGCCCGCCGGTGCTGGTCTCAGCGAACGCGAGGACCTCGACATCAGCCGACAGGTGTCCCCCGACGCGCTGCTCGCCTACGTGCACGAGGTGTTCGCCGCCACGCAGGAGTGGATGGAGCCGCTCGGCTCGATGGTGCTCGACCACGTGCCCAATGCCGAGTACCGCCTCACCCACCACGGTGGCTTGCAGCAGGACGAGCTGCCCTGGCTGTACCGCATGTGGCAGGACCAGCCGATCTGGTGGCTGGTGCAATGGCCCGTCATCGGTCACGGCAACGCGCACGTCGGCGAAGGCATCAGCCTGCGCAATCGCATGGGCCTCAGCCCGTTCTAGCCGCGACGCGCCCAGTCGCCGTGCGGCAGATGCCGCACCAGCAGGGCATCGTCGCCGCACTCGTAGGCCCACGCCGTGTGCCCCGACTCGGTGTCGACCGTGACTCGTCGGTACAGGCCACGCACGGCACCCTCCACCTGGTCGAGATGCGCCAGCGCGTTCGACAGATCGGTGAGCTCGTAGACCCGGCCGATGATGCGGCCCTCGCCACCGAAACGCGCGGCCGGATACTGCAACCCGGTGTCGTACACGTCGCCGGCGACCGTGGTGTCGATGCCGTCACCCACCACGAACGGGGCCAGGTGCACCCACCGCACCTCACCGGGTCGAAGGGTGCCGTACACGAAAAGATGGTGCGTCACGACGTGCGGCGCACCTTGCGTGCCGCGCCCACCGGCAGCACCCGCAGGAGGTGATGCCACCGGCACGACACGCATGCCTCGACCACGTACGCGGTGAGTTCGTCGGGGCGGGCGTTCAGCTGTTGCAGCTCCTTGGCCGTGCTGACGCACCGGCCGTGCGAGGGCAGTCGCGGCCCGAACACGTACGTGACCAGACGAAGCTCGTCGACCTCGCAGATGGGGCAGGCGATGGTGGCAGGCGAACCCACGTTGCGCGCTGCGCGAATGAGTTCCGGATGTGCGTCGCACACCTGGTCCTGCCGCAGCCGGCCACGGCGGAACTCGTTGATGAGGTGACGGCGCGACAGACGATGGTCCACCACGGCGCCATTGCCGCGCAGCGAGCCCACACCGAACGTCATGTCGGGCAAGGCTACCGAGACCGCGGGAGCCCCGTCATCCACCGGGCGACCTGGTCCGCGGGCCACACTGTGAACATGAACATCTGGTACGGCGCCAACGTGGCCGATGAAGCCGAACTGCGCCTCTGCGGCGACATCGCCGGCAAGCGCGTCATCGAGCTGGGCATCGCTGCCACCCCCAACTCCATCGCTGCCGCGACCGCCGGCGCGAAGGCCATCGCCCTGGATCCCGACCCTCAGGCCATCACGGCGCTCCGTACCGCCGCCGAGCGCCACGAGGTGCGCATCGAGTGCCATCAGGGCGACCTCGCCGACCTGGGTTTCGCCACCAGCGCGTCGGTCGATCTGGTCATCGCCAGTCATTCGCTCGCCGGCATCGACGACCTCTCCCGCCTGCTGCGTCAGGTGCACCGCGTGCTCAAGCCGGGTGCCAACTTCGTCGTCGCCATGCCCCACCCGGTGGCCGCGATGTTCGGACCCGACCACCAACTGCACTACGCGTACGGCGCCACCAGCCTCACCTTCGGCGGGTTGTTGATGACCTTCGAGCGCACCAACTTCCACCTCGACGCGGTGCACGAACTGAACGACCGTCGTCACCGCGACGCGGCGTACCCCTCGGTGGTCGTGATGCGCGCCAAGAAGCAGGGCGTCTAGCCAGTTCCGAGTGGGTGGCCACCAGTCCGAGTGCCAGCCGGTCATCCGAGTGGGGACTCGCACCCTGGGTGCGAGTGAGCACTCGGATGCCAACGTGCCACTCGCGCGAACACCACCCACTCGCACCGGCGGTCAGGCACTCGCATCTCGGGGGCTTGGCGGCTGGTCAGGTCAGGTCAGTGAGTACTCGTTCTCGATGAGCTCGGCGGGTCGCGGGCGACCGAACAGGTAGCCCTGCCCGCGGTCGCAGCCGATCTCGCGCAGGCGCGACAACTGCAGCGGCGTCTCCACTCCTTCGGCCACCACCTGCAGCCCCAGGGAGTGACCCAGCTTGACGACGGCCTCCACGATGGTGGAGTCCTCGGCGTCGATGCCCAGACCATTGACGAACGATCGGTCCACCTTGATGGCCTCGACCGGGAATCGCTTCAGGTACGTCAGCGACGAGTAGCCGGTGCCGAAATCGTCGACCGACAGGTGCAGGCCCAGGCTGCGCAGCTCGCGCAGCATCTTGGTGGCCACCTTGACGTCGCTCATGAGGGCCGTCTCGGTGAGCTCCAGCCACAGGGCGCCCGCCGAGACGCCGGCCTCGGCCAACGCCTCGCCCACGTGCTCCACCAGATGGGGGTCGGTGAGTTGACGAGCACTGAGGTTCACCGACAGCGACAGGTCACTGAACCGATGCGTGCTGTTGCGCCACTGGCCCAACTGCACGAGTGACGAGCGCAGCACGACCGAGCCCACCTCGCCGATCAGCCCGGTCTCCTCCGCCATCGGCAGGAACTGCTCGGGACCCAACAGGCCGCGATCGGGGTGACGCCAGCGGGCCAGCACCTCGAATCCGATGAGGTGACCGTTGTTCAGCTGCACGATGGGCTGGTAGTACGGCACGATCTCGCCCCGCTCGAGCCCGCGACGCAGTTCGTTGGTGGTGCGCAGGGTGAGCACCGACGCGTCGTGGCTGCCCGGCGCGAACACCTCCACGCAGTCACGCCCGCGCGACTTGGCGCGATACATCGCCGCGTCGGCATCGCGCAGCATCTCGCTGGTGGTGACACCTTCGCGATCGCTGATGGTGATGCCGATGCTGGCGGTGACGAACAGTTCCGCCCCGTCGACCAACAGCGGCTTGGCGATCTCTGCACGCAACCGCTCGGCCACGTCGAACGGGTCGTAGCTGCCGCTCACGTCGCGCAGCATCACGATGAACTCGTCACCACCGAAGCGACCGAGCAGGTCGCGATCGCGCACCACGGCGCGCAGACGGTCGCTCATCGCCCGCAGCAACTGATCGCCGGCGTCGTGCCCGAGCGAGTCGTTGATGACCTTGAAGTTGTCGATGTCGATGAACAACACGGCGATGGATCCGGGCTCGGCGGACTCGATGTACGACCCCAACCGTTCGAGGACCCGGAACCGGTTCGGCAGGCCGGTGAGACCGTCGTGCGTGGCGGCCCACTCCATGCGCTCGGCGGTGTGCCGCTGCTCGGTGATGTCCTCGATGTGGGCGATGGCCAGCTCGCCGCCCTCACCGTCGTCCATGATCGACACCCACGTGCGTGCCCACACCGTGCCGCCGTCACCACGCAGGAACCGCCGCTCGACGCGATAGCCGTCGACATCGGCGCCTTCCACTCGTTGCAGGAGCGGAGCACTGCGCCCACGCTCTTCGGGGTGGCTGATGTCGTCGATGGTGCTGCCGATCAGGGCCTCGCGGGTTCGACCCAGCATGCGCACGAGCGACTCGTTCACGTCGATCAGCACACCGTCGCGCATGGTCGACAGGGCCATGCCGGTGGGTGCGTTGTGAAACGCCAGGCGGAACCGCTCGCGCGCCTTCTCCAGCCGCCGGGCCTCGGCCACGCGCTCGGTGACGTCGCGCAGGGCGACCACCACGCGTTCGGGATTCGCCAACGGCAGGTTGGCATCGGCCTCCAGCAGCACCTCCGTGCCGTCGGGCAGGTCGAAGGTGAAGGTCGAGTTGGGCACGGGGCCACCGGCGCGCACGGTGTTCCACAGCGACCACATCATCGGTCGATCCTCCTCGCGGAAGAGCGAGTCGAACGTGTGGCCCAGCAGCTCCGCGCGCGTGCGCCCGGTCAACGCGAGCGTGTGTGCGTTGGCCTCACGGATGCACCCGTCGTCGCCCAACACCACGACGGCCTCGGGCAGGTCGTCGAGCAGGGCGCGCAACTCCTCGTGCGCTCGCTCGAGTTCGTCGATGTTGTCGTTCAGCTTGTCGGCCCAGGTGGTGCTCTGCCGGAATGCGGCGGCGTGCTCCGCCGCCCACACCGCGCCGGCGACGAGACCGATGACCGTCGCCGCGTGATCCACCGGACTGGTGTGCAACACGTAGGCCCAGATCGCCACCCACAAGGCGAGCGTGACGCAGCCGTTCACGAGCAGCAGGCGCCCCAACGTGGGACGCCGGGCCGCCAGCCGCGCGCCGGCAGGCAGACCCACCGCGACGATGAGCAGCACCAACCCGAGGTTCCAGAACACGGTGTCGACGATGACCGTGGCGCGCGTGGGGACCTCGCCGGTGATGCTCTTCGCCAGGTCGCCGATGGTGAACGACACCATCGCCACGAACCACAGCAGCCGCGCCGGCGACCGGTCGACCAGCAGCAGGAGCAGGAGGATGGACCCAACGAACAGGTCGAACCAGGGCACGATCAGGATGGCCACCTGGTGCACCAGGCTGAGGTCGGCGAGGTCGCCCACCCCCGGCTCGATGACCCATTCCCACAGCACGAAGATGAGCGCCAGGCTCATCATCGCCGCGTCCAACAGGTGCACGGTGGCGTTGATGCGCTCCGACGTGAACAGGTGGCGCACGAGGTAGGTCACCATCGCCCCACCCCACACCAGATAGCCGACATCGCCGGGCGACAGGCCGGTGGCCTCCAAACCCGGCGCCACGTCGAACGCCACCATCGCTCCGCCGAACACCAGACCGGCGAAGGCCACGACCATCGACATCCAGCGGGCCGACTCGTGTCGGGCGCGGACCAGCACGACCGTCAAGCCGAACACCGCCAGCGCGAGCCGCAGCATGCGGCCCCAGTGATGCCAGCCGTCGACGCCCTCTGGGGGCCACACGAGCGTGCCCAGCAGCATGACCGCGACGATGCCCAGAGTGACCAGCGCCAACCGCCTGCCGAGCGCGTAGGAGCGTCGCAGAGTCACGCCTCGCTCGGCCTGATCGCTGTCCCGCATTGCACCACCGCCTGCCTGGCTGGTAGCTCCCGACAATGCCGCAAGTTTATCACTCAGGGTGTTGGGAGCGCCACCATTCGTCAAGACGGGCGCGAATCGTCGCCTCGCCCAACATGCCTTCGTCGAGGCGGATCTCCAGCAGGAACGACAATGCGGCACCCACCACCGGTCCCGGCCCCACGCCGAGGTGCTCCATCACCTGCGAGCCGTTGAGCTCGGGCCGAATTGCCGCCAGCTCCTCCTTCGCCGCGAGTTCGGCGATGCGCGCCTCCAGATCGTCCATCCGCTTGCTGAGCTGCAACGCCTTGCGCTCATTGCGCGTGGTGCAGTCGCAGCGGGTGAGCACGTTCAGTTCCTGCAGCAACGGACCGGCGTCGCGCACGTACCGCCGCACCGCGGAGTCGGTCCAGCCCATGGAGTAGGTGTGGAACCGGAGGTGCAGCGCCACCAGCTCGGTGACCGCTTCGACGTCGTCGTTGCTGTAGCGCAGTGCTTCCATCCGCTTGCGTGTGATGCGCGCACCGACCGCGTCGTGATGGTGGAAGGTGACGCCCTTGCCCTTCTGGTAGCCACGGGTGCGGGGCTTGCCGACGTCGTGGAACAGCGCGGCCAACCGTGTGCGGCGGAAGTCGAACGGCGCCCGGGCGTCCGGCTGCTCCGACAGGGGCCTCACGTTCTCCATCACGGCAAGGGTGTGGGTGAGCACGTCCTTGTGCTGGTGGATGGGGTCCTGCTCCAACCGCATCGCCGGCAGCTCGGGCAGGAACTCGTCGGCCAACCCGGTGTCGATGGCGAACCACAGTCCGGCCGTGGGGTGGGGCAGCGTGACGAGCTTGTCGAGCTCGTCACGAATCCGCTCGGCCGACACGATGGACAAGCGACCGTGCATCTCGCGCACCGCGTCGACCAGTTCCGGTGCAGGAGTGGCATGCAGGCGAGCGATGAACCGAGCCGCTCGCAACATGCGCAGCGGATCGTCGCTGAAGCTGACCTCCGGGGCGAGCGGAGTGCGCAGGGTACGGGTGAGCAGATCGACCGCGCCGTTGAACGGGTCGACCAACCGCGGTTGCTCCGACGTGAGTTCCAGGGCCATCGCGTTGATGGTGAAGTCGCGCCGTGACAGATCGGCTTCCACCTCGTCGCTGAACTCCACCTCGGGCTTGCGCGAGTCGTCGTGGTACGCCTCGGCACGATGGGTGGTGATCTCGTAGTCGCGGTCACCGTGGGGACCGGACTTGCGGGCACCGATGGTGCCGAACTTCTCGCCCTGGGTCCACACCGCGTCGGCCCAGCCGCGCAGCAACTTCTTGATGTCGGTGGGTCGCGCGTCGGTGGTGAAGTCGAAGTCGATGTCGCCCGACAGGGTGGCGGATTCGTCGCCCGCCAGCAGGTCGCGCACCGAACCACCCACCAGGTACAGGCGAAAGCCGGCGTCGCGAAACCGTTGGGTGAGCGGGTCGAGTTCCTCGAGGATCGGCTGGAAGCGAGCCGGGATCACAACAACCCTTCGCGGACCCAGAACTCGCGCATGTGGCCCACCGCCACCGTGCCCGGGCCACCCGATGTCGTGGGTTCGAACGGAGTGCCCGACGTACCGGCCATCTCGCGCAACACCGTGGCCGAGCCGTTGGCCAACGCGTCGAGGTCGTAGCCACCCTCGAGCATCACCAGTCGCCGACCCTTGGGCACCAGCGACAGCACTCGACGCGTGAGTGGGCCGTAGTCGCCGGCGGCGAGGCCGAGTTCGGTGATGGGATCGTCGCGGTGCGCGTCGAACCCGGCCGAGACGATGACCCACGTCGGCTGGAACCCGTCGGCCAGCGGTGCGACGAGATCGTCGAACGCGCGCAGGTACACGTCGCCGGTGGTGCCCGGCGGCACCGGGATGTTCATCGTGAACCCGCGGCCTTCGTCGAGCCCGACCTCGTCGTGTCGGCCCGTGCCCGGATAGAGCGGCCACTGGTGGATGCTGACGAAGAGCACCCGCGGATCGGCGTAGAAGATGTCGTGCGTGCCGTTGCCGTGATGCGCGTCGTAGTCGAACACCAGCACTCGTTCGCCGGCGGCGGCGAGTGATGCGGCGACCACCGCCACGTTGTTGACGAAGCAGAACCCCATGGACTCGATACTGGAGGCATGATGACCAGGGGGACGAACCGCGCAGAACGCCGAGTCGCCGCGCCCTTCCTGCAGGGCGCGCACGGCGGTGAGGCCGGCGCCGGCCGCCAACACGGCGGCGTTCCACGACCCTGCGCTCGCGTAGGTGTCGGGGTCGAGTCGGCCACCGCCCATGGCGCAGATGCCGGCGATGCGGTCGAGATAGCCGGCCGGGTGCACGCGCTCGAGGTCTTCCCTGGTGGCCGCCACCGGCTCGACGGGCACGAGCGCATCGGCCAGCCCTGCCTTGGCCGCACCATCGAGCACCGCACTGAGCCGCTCTGGCCGCTCGGGGTGGCGCGGTCCGGCCAGGTGGTCCAGATACGCGGCATGAGTGGCGAACAGCACGGTCACGCTGGTTGACGCTACCGTTCGCGTCGATGATGAAAGAGGCCGATCAGCACCCCGCGTCCCCGGCGCCGATGGTACTGCGCGGTCAGGGTGTCACGTGCCGCGTGCGCGAGTGGCCGTCGCAACCCCGCGTCGCCCATCTGGTGCTGTACCAACAGACTCGTCTTCCCACGGTCGACGACCTTCGCCGGTGGTGTGCCGAGCTCGGCGAATCGGGCTTCCATGCCGTGCGCACGAGCGCGTTGGCCCGACCGGCCGGTGTCCGCGTGGAGTCCGTGGGGTTCGGCCCGGTGCAGGAACTGGTGCTGCTCCAACACGACGAGCCGCGGGCCGTCCCCGCACCCACCCTGCCCACCACTCGCCTGCTGATCGCCCAGCACCCATTGGCCAGCCTCGTCGACCGAGCGGCGTTCGGCACCGGTTGGTCGCTCGACCCCGGCGCCATCGACGACGTGTGCCACGCCACGCCACGCCATCGCAGCCGGGCGGTGGGAGCACCGATGCAGGCGTACGCGGTCACCGGCCGCGACAGCCGTCAGGGATTCCTGCAGCGGCTGGCCGTCGACCCTGCGCACCATCGCCAGGGACTCGGCCGAGCCCTCGTCCTGGATTCCCTGCGGTGGCTGGCCCGATGGCGAGTCGGTCGGGTGCTCGTCAACACCCCCACCACCAATGACGGCGCACTCGCCCTGTACGAGTCGCTCGGGTTCCGGCAGTTGCAGGATCGGCTGTGCGTCTACGAGCGAGCGCTGGCGTGAAGCGACTCCTCGCCGCCGCCGGGCTGAGCCTGCTCATCGCCGCCACCTCGGTGGTGTCCGTACCCGCCCGCACCGTCGCCGCCGCGCCTCGGTTCGGGCTGGTCGACCAGACGTTCAGCGTGGAGGCCGCCGGCGCCATCACCATCACCCTGCAGGTGCCGACCACCATCACGCCGCCCGCTGCCGACTTCACCCTCACCTTCGTCGCCCACCGGCCCGTCGACACGCGCGCCGCGGTTGCCGACGCCATCAACGGTCAACTGCCGCGCAGCGTCGACAGCGTGGACCTCGACCCCACGCTCGTGGCCCGTCCCGCTGCCGATCAGCTCCAGGCGACCGTGCCCATCGAGATCGACACCCGCACGTCCGGTGCGCTCCTGATGTCGCAGCCGGGTCTCTACCCCGTGCTGGTCGAGCTCTCGGTCGGCGGCGACGTGCTCGCCGAGCTCATCACCTTCGTGCACCGCCTGCCCACCGTCGACGAGGTGCCCGAAGACCCCATGCCCGTGGCGATCGCCGTCACCACCGCCCATCCGGTCGCCCTCGACGACGCCGGCCGGGTGATCGTCGACGACCCAACCCTGCTCGAGCTCACCGAACTCGCCGATCTGTTGGAGACGAGCGCCGTGCCCCTCGGCGTGCGGGTACCCCCTGCGGTCCTGGCCGCCCTGCCCGGTCTCGGCGGCGAGGGTGTGGCACTCGCCGAGCGCCTCAGCCAGGCGATGCAGCGCAACGACCTGCTGTCATCGCCCATCCTGCCGCTCGACCCCAGCCAGGCCGCGGCCGCCGACCAACAGGCGCTGTACACCCAGTGGCTCCGCGACGGCGAAGACAGCCTGTCCACGTCGATGTCGTCGCCCACCCAACGCACCATCGTCCTGATCGACACCCCACTCAGCCAGGGGGGCGGGGCGATGCTGCGCGACCTGGGTGCGCGGCTGCTGATCATGCAGGGCGAGCAGTTCGACGGGTTGCCGAACACCATCGGGGGGTTCGCCGACACCACCCAGCTGGTGCAGATCCAGGTCACGCCCGGGGTCACGGTCGACACGGCCATCGTCGACCGCATCGCCAGCCGCACCCTCGAGAAGGTCACCACCAATCCCGAGCTCTCGGCCATCTACACCGTCAGTGACCTGCTCGCCGCGCGCCAGCAGGTCGAGGACATCGGTGGCGACCCGCGTCGTCACAGCGTCACGCTGGCGACCACCGACTTCTCGCTGCCGTCGGCCACCGGCTTCAGCGCCTTCACCACCCTGCTCGCCGAGACGCCGGGCCTCACACCCACCACGCTCGACGACCTCAGCGTGCGCACCGACCAGCTCCTCGGCCCCGAGGGTCCCATCATCGTCGACCTTCCCGAAGAAGTGCCCGGCGACATCAGCTCGCGCATCGACCTGCGCAACGAGCTCGGCCTGCGCGGCGCCAGCACCGGCAGCATGCTGCCCGACGACGACCCGCGCATCGCAGAGTGGACACGCCTCGTCGGCGTGCTGCCGTCGAGCGCCCTCACCGACGCGCAGACCAACGGCATCGCCACCGACCTGCGTCGCCAGTACGACGCCATTCTCGCCTCCGTCGAGGCGCCGGCCGGGTTCTCGTTCAACCTCACCGGCACCTCGGGCACCGTCCCCGTCACCCTGCGGAACAACGCCGACATCCCGCTCACCGTGCGGGTGCGGCTCACGTCGTCGAAGCTCCTTCCGTCCGACGACCAGACGGTCGAGCTGCCGCCGCAGTCGTTCCACGAGGTGAAGATCCGCATCGAAGCCCGCTCACGCGGCGATCTGCCGGTCACCCTGGAGATCCTCACCCCGCTGGGCGACGTGCAGGTCACCGAGCCCGTCCCGCTCACCGCCAGCATCAATGCGCTGAGCGGCGTCGGCAACCTCGTCACCGGCGCAGGTCTCCTCGTGCTGCTCACCTGGTGGGTGCGCCACATTCGCAAGAACCACCGCCAGCGACGCGCCGTCGAGGCCTCGCACCGTCACCCGGCCACCCAGAACGGCGCCACCACCGACCACGACGCCAACGACCCCGACGTGACGCCCAACGACACCCCCAACGACACCCCCAACGACACCCCCAACGACACCCCCAACGACAGGCTCGATGACGACACCGAACTGTCGCCCGACGCCGCAACGAGTACCCTCCCACCCTCGTGAGCACCAACCACGTCCGCATCGTCACCGACTCCGCCTGCGACCTCCCCCAGCGGGTGGCCGACGAGCTCGGCATCGAGATCGTCCCTCTCACCATTCGCATCGACGGCCAGGAATACGTCGACCGGCAGGATCTGACGCCCGCCGAGTTCTGGGCCAAGTGCGCCAACTCACCCGGTCTGCCCGAGACCGCGGCCCCGGCGCCCGGCCAGTTCGAGACCGTCTACCGCCGGCTCGCCGCCGAAGGCGCCACCAGCATCGTCGCCATCAACCTCAGCGCCGCGCTGTCGGCCACCATGCAGTCGGCCGAGTTGGCCGCACGTGCCGTCGCCGACACCATCCAGGTCACCGTGGTCGACAGCCAGCAGTGCACGATGGGGCTCGGCCTCGTGGTCACCAAGGCCGCCCGCCTCGCCGCCACCGGCGCCGCACACGACGACGTGGTGAAGCTGGCGGTCGCACTGGCCGAGCGCACCAAGGTGTGGGGAGCGCTCGACACCCTCGAGAACCTGAAGAGGGGTGGCCGCATCGGCGGAGCCAAGGCGCTCCTCGCGTCGGCATTGGCCATCAAGCCCATCATCGAGGTCCGCGACGGCAAGGTGGAACAGGGCGGCAAGCAGCGCACCCGTTCGAAAGCACTCGCCTACGTCGTCGACAAGGTGGTCGAGGCCGGCGATCGCGTCGACACCCTCATGGTGCTGCACGCCGACTGCTCCGACGTCGACGCTTTCGTCGACATGCTCCGCCCGCACTATCAAGGCGAGATCATCGTCGGCGACATCGGCCCGGTCGTGGGCACCCACGCCGGCCGCGGCACCATCGGCGTGGCGTTCGACGTCCGCGCCTGACCGTCCGACTGTTACAAACGGATTCATTGCCCGGCATTCGTGGTGTCACACCACTAATGTCGATGTGCGGACATGTCTGCCACGCTTCCTGGCGCGAACCCTGCTTCGCTGCCCCCCGCCATCCTCGCCCAGCGCTACCGGCTGGAGCGTCGACTCGCGCAAGGAGGCATGGCCGAAGTGTGGCTCGGTACCGACCTCTCGCTGAGCCGTCAGGTGGCCGTCAAGCTGCTGAAACCCAACCTCGCCGCCGACCCGGTGGTGGCCGAGCGCTTCCGCCGTGAAGCCATCGCGGTGGCGCAGTTGAGCCACCCCAACATCGTCGCCGTCTACGACGCCATCGAAGAGACCATCGGCGGCGAACGCCGACAGGCGGTGGTGATGCAACTGGTGAACGGCAAGAGCCTGCGCCAGTTGCTCGACGAACAGAAGCGCCTCAGCCCCGATCTCACCATGCACATCGGCGCCTGCGTGGCCTCTGCCCTCGACAGCGCCCACCGCGCCAATCTGGTGCACCGCGACGTCAAGCCGGGCAACATCCTCATCACACCCGACGGGCGGGTGCTGCTCACCGACTTCGGCATCGCCAAAGGGCTCACCGGTACCGCCGACGACGACCTCACGAGTCCCAACGTGATGATGGGCACCGCCAAGTACCTGTCACCCGAGCAGGTGCGTGGTCGCAAACTCGACGGTCGCGCCGACCTGTACTCACTGGGCCTGGTGCTGTACGAGTGCCTCGCCGGTCGGGTGCCGTTCCTGGGCGAGACCGACGCCGACACGGCCCTGGCACGTCTGAACCGCGAGGCCACCGACCTCACCCGACTGCGACCCACGTTGCCGCTCGGCCTGGCGCCACTCATCCACAAGCTGCTCGCCCGCCGGCCCGACGACCGCTACGCCAGTGGTGCCGACGTGCGCGCCGAACTGCAGCGCATCGCCTCCCAGCCACGCACCGACCACGACGTCAGCCGCGATGTCACCCGCGCGGGCACCGTCACCGGCGAACAGCGCGGCGGCACCACCACCATCGCCGCCACCGGCACCACCGGCAGCACGCCCACGCTGCCCAGCCCCACCGGCCCGGCCGCTCGACGTTCCGGCCAGGTGCCCACGGTCACCGGCCAGCAACCACTGAAGGCGGGTCGCCCGGCAGCACCGGCGGTGCGCGCCGACAAGACACCGCCCGCCACCAGGCGACCAGTCCAACAACCGAACCGCAAGTTCCAACATCGCACCGGGCCGTCCATGGCCGTCGTCGGCGGGCTGCTCGCGGCGGCTCTCGTGGTGGGCCTGGTGCTGTGGATCACGATGGGCACCGACAGCAGCGATGGCGTCACCGTGCCATCCACCGTCGTCCCCAGCGACAGCACGGCGGTGTCCACGCCCGCGACGGCCACCGGCAGCATCGTCGCCGTGCACAGTTTCGACCCCGACGGCAACGATCGCACCGAGAACGAACCGCTCGTGCCGCAGGCCTTCGACGGCAACCCGGCCACCGAGTGGCACACCGTCTGCTACAGCGACAAGTACCTCGGCGGCAAGAGCGGTGTGGGGCTCGTGGTCGACCTGGGTGCTGCGGCCACCGGCACGCTCACGGTCGACATCGGCAGCGCGCCCTACCAGGTGCGCGTACTCGCCGCCCCCGACGGCCAGGAGCCGTCGTCGTTCAATGGCTTCACCACCGAGGTCGACTCCTTCAACGGCACCGAACCCCGAACGGTCTCGGCCACCCTCACCTCGCCGGCACGCTGGCTGCTGGTGTCGTTCGTCGAGCTCGGCGCCAACAACGACTGCGCCAACAATCCGTATCGCGGGGCCATCCGCGAACTCGCGTTCGGCTGACCGCGGTGGAGCAACCTCTCGACGACCGAGCCCTCGTGGCAGCGGCGCAGGCGGGTGACCGCGCGGCCGTGGAACAGTTGGTGCGCGTGCACTACGACCGCATCCTCGGCGTGTGCCGTCGCATCACGGGCAACGAGACCGATGCGGCCGACGCTGCCCAGGAAGCACTCATCGCCATGGTCCGCGGGCTCGACCGCTTCGACGGCCGATCCGCGTTCAGCACCTGGGTCTACCGCATCGCCACCAACGCCAGCCTCGACGAACTGCGCCGGCGCCGACGGCGCCCGATGACCCTGGTGCGCGACGACGAGCACGGCACGCACGAAGCCGTCGACCCCGGCTCCAGTCAGCGCTTCGATCAGATCGGTGAGCGCGAGGCCATCGAGGCCGCGCTGCTCACCCTGCCCGACGACTTCCGCATCCCCGTGGTGCTGCGCGACGTGGCCGATCTCGACTATCAGGAGATCGCCGCCACGCTCGGCGTGCCCGTCGGCACGGTCAAGAGCCGCATCGCGCGAGGCCGTGGCATGCTCGCCAATGCCCTGACACCACGACCCGGGAACCAGGACACCGGCCCGCGACGTCCAACCGAGGCACCATGAACGACGACGCACACTCCCCCGAGCTCGAGCTGGCCAGCGCCTACCTCGACGGCGATGTCGACGAGGTGCAACGCGCCCAGGTGGAGTCGTCGCCCGAACTGATGGCCCTCGTGGCCTCGTTCGGCCAGGTCAAGGCCGGTCTTCGCGACACTCCCCCGGTGGATGCCGTCGCTCGCGACACCGCCGTGCTGGCCGCCCTCGCCGAGTTCGACGTGCTGCGTGCGCCACCCGTCGCAGCCGTCGCGTCGGCCGCCGCCACCGGCAACGTCGTCCCGCTCCAGCGACGTGCACGGTTCTCTCGGGTCGTCATGTCGGCCGCTGCGGCACTGCTCATCGGTGGCGTCGGCGTGGTCGCGGTGAACAGCTTCGGTGGGTCCTCCAACGACCAGTCGTCCAGCGCAGACCCCGCCGCGGCGAAGGAACTCGCCGACGACACGGCCGGCTCCGTCGCCGGCGATGCAGCGGGCGGTGCCCCGCCGCAGACCATCGGGGCCATCAACGGTGCCGCCTCGGCCGTCCCGGCACTCGACGAGCCGGAGGACCTCATGGCCTTCGCGGCCACACCGGCACCCAACACGCTGGCCTCGGGCGCCGAGACCACCTCATTCGCCGGCGGCACCGAGACCACCGCCGCCGGCGAGGTCTCCATCGCCGAGGCCGCGACGGAGACGGTCGCCGATGCGACGCAGGCACCCACCACACGCGCCGTCGTGCCGTCGTTCGAGTTCGACTGTCCGCTCGAACCCACGCAGATCGTGGTGGTGGAGATCACCTGGAAGGGCACTCCTGCGGTGGCCGTGCGCGATACGGTCTCGGGCGTGATCCAGGCCATCGACGCGCAGTGCACCGTGCTCGCCACCGTCGAGCCCTGACCCGTCGTGCAGATCGTTCTCCTCGTCGCCACCGGCATCGCCGCCCTGGCCAACTGGTGGTCGCGCATCCACCCCAACGATCGGCTGGAGACCTGGTCCAAGCCACTGACCACCATCTTCGTCATCGGACTGGCGTTGGTGAGCGGTGCTCCCGCTGAACAGATCGTCGTCGCGGTCGTCGCCCTCGCCCTGTGCCTGGCCGGTGACGTGGCCCTGATGCCGGCGATCGACAAGTTCGTGGTGGGTTTGGCAGCGTTCCTTCTCGGCCACGTGGTGTTCATCGTGCTGTTCGTGCAGTACGGGCTGGACAGCGCCGCCCTCGCCGGTGTCGCGGTGATCCTCGCCGCTTTGCTCGCCGCCACCGTCGGAAACGTCATCGTGCAGGGCGCCGCCCACGCAGACCCGAAGCTGAAGCTCCCCGTACGCGCCTATCTCATCGTCATCTCGTCGATGGCGGTGGTGGGGTGGTCGACGACGATGCCCTGGGTGATCGCCGGCACCACGCTGTTCGTGGTGTCCGACTCCATCCTCGGGTGGCGACAGTTCGTCCACCAGAAGCCGTGGATGCCATTGGCGGTGATGGTCACTTATCACGGTGCCATCGCGTCGCTCGCCCTCAGCCTGTGGTGAGTGCTCGCGGTAGCATCCACCCCATGCCGGGAAATCCGCTCACCGATCCCAACTGGGCTCCCACCATCGTCGACACCATCGAGAGGGTGGTCGGCAAGGTCCGCACCACCGCCACCGACAACGCCGTCAAGGCGTCGCGCGGCGTGGTGTTCGGCACGCTCGCCTTCCTCGCCCTCCTCGTCGCGCTGCCGCTCATCGTCATCCTGGCGCTCGGCATCATCCGTGAACTGCTGGGCTTCCTGGTGGACCACGACACGGCCGTTTACCTGTCGTACTACGTCCTCGGCGTCATCCTCATGATCGGCGGCTTCGTCGCCCTGAGCATGCGCCACAAGGGAGAGCCTGCGTGAGCCACCATCACGTCGTCATCATCGGCTCCGGTCCTGCAGGTCTCACCGCCGCCATCTACACGGCCCGGGCAAACCTGGCCCCCCTGGTCATCGAGGGTGAACCCAGCAGCACGAGCGACCAGCCCGGTGGCCAGCTCATGCTCACCACCGAGGTCGAGAACTTTCCCGGCTTCCCCGAGGGCATCATGGGCCCCGAGTTGATGATGCGCTGTCGCGAGCAGGCCGCACGGTTCGGTGCCGAGTTCCTCACCGCCAAGGCCACTGCCATCGACTTCAACGAGCGTCCGTTCAAGATCTGGGTGCGCGAGCAGATGTACACCGCCGACGCGGTCATCGTCAGCACTGGCGCCGAGAGCCTGATGCTGGGCCTCGAGGCCGAGCAGCGCCTGCTGGGCCACGGCTTGTCCACCTGCGCCACCTGCGACGGGTTCTTCTTCCGCGGCCACGAGATCGCGGTCGTCGGCGGCGGCGACTCGGCCATCGAGGAAGCCAGCTTCCTCACCAAGTTCGCCTCGAAGGTCACCCTGTTGGTACGTCGCAACGAGCTGCGCGCCTCGAAGATCATGCAGGACCGGGCGTTCAACAACCCGAAGATCGAGATCCGATGGAACTCCGTGGTCGA
The DNA here is from genome assembly GCA_016213625.1 of Actinomycetota bacterium. Lineage (GTDB taxonomy): Bacteria > Actinomycetota > Acidimicrobiia > Acidimicrobiales > Ilumatobacteraceae > UBA668. The sequence goes on along the minus strand of JACQZZ010000037.1, from coordinate 88,524 downwards.
CGAGCTGCTGGGCGAGGACAAGCTCGAGGGTGCCGTCGTGCGCGACACCATCAGCGGCGAGCTGGCCACGCTGCCGGTCACCGGCCTGTTCGTGGCCATCGGCCACCGCCCCAACACCGACTTGTTCAAGGGCGTCCTCGACATGGAGGACAACGGGTATCTCATCACCCAGCCGGGGTCGTCGTACACCAACATCGAGGGTGTCTTCGCCTGCGGCGACGTGCAGGACCACACCTACCGCCAGGCCATCACCGCTGCCGGTTCGGGGTGCATGGCCGCCATCGACACCGAGCGCTGGCTCGAGTCGGTCGGTCACTGACCCCACCGCCCCGCCGGCGCGCACCTGGCGGAATGGCCATCCCGTCGTGCGGGTTGGACGGCGGTAACATCACGATCCCCAGCGAAAGGACCACCGCCATGGCCGATGGCATCGTCACCCTCACCACGTCCACGTTCGACGAAACGGTCGCGGCCAGCGACAAGCCCATCGTGGTCGACTTCTGGGCCGAGTGGTGCGGCCCGTGCAAGATGATCGCCCCCATCCTGGGCGAGATCGCCACCGAGCAGCCCGGCCTCACCGTGGCCAAGCTCAACGTCGACGAGAACCCCGACATCGCGATGCGGTTCAACGTGATGAGCATCCCCACGCTGCTCGTGTTCCACCAGGGTGAAGTGCGCAAGCGCCTGGTCGGTGCGAAGGGCAAGGGCCAGCTCCTGCAGGAGTTGAACGAATTTCTGCCTACTTCCCGCTGACCCCCGGTCAGCACGGCGAGGCCATCCGCGATCTGCAACGCCGCCTCGGTGCCGCCGGGTTCGCACCCGCCGCTGGTGCCGAGGCGGGTCAGTTCTGCGCGGCCACGGAGACGGCCGTACGGACGTTTCAAGAGGCTCGAGGCCTGCGTGCCGACGGCATCTGCGACGAGAACACCTGGACCGCGTTGGTGGAGGCCACGTGGAAGTTCGGTGATCGCCTGCTCTTCCTCACCTCGCCCAACCTCCGCGGCGACGACGTGGCCGAATTGCAGTCGCGCCTCGGCCGGCTGGGGTTCGATTGCGGCCGAGTCGACGGCATCCTCGGGCCCCGTACGGCACGAGCACTGGCCGACTTCCAGTCGAACTGCGGGCTGAACGCCGACGGCGTGTGCGGCACCGACACCGTGCGATCCATCATCCGCGTCAGTGGCCACACCGGCGACGGGCCCGGCGTGGGCGCGGTACGCGAACGCCAACGACTCCTGGAGGGCCTCCCCTCCCTGGCCAACTGCCGCATCGTGGTCGGTCAGTTCGGCGGTCTCTCGGGCCTGGCCCGGCTACTGTCGCGCGAGCTGCGCCAGCGAGGCGCGCAGGTGATGCCGCTCGACGAGCCCGATGCCGTCGCCCAGGCGATCGCCGCCAACCACTTCGGTGCACACGCCTACGTGGGTTTCGAGGCCAGCAGCGACACCGTCGCCGTCGCCCACTTCTACAAGGTGCCCACCTTCGAATCCGTGGGTGGCCGAGCGCTCGCCCAGCTCATCGCCCAGGAACTGCAGGCGGTCGACGGGCTGGAGCCGACGGTGGCAGGCATGCGGCTGCCGGTGCTGCGCGAGACGCGGATGCCGGCCGTCCTGCTCTCCATCGGACCCGTACGCGTGGCCACCGACACGGCACCGCAGCTCACCGCGGCCGTTCTGAGGGCGCTCGAACTGTGGATCTTACGCGCGAGCTGAGAGTTTATCCACAGCATTGTCCACCGGTGTGTGTAACCCTCAATCGAAGGTTTGTCAAAATCTTCGACGGAGAGTGAGTCGAAACCTAGACGTTCTCACTCGGCGTGGTCATGGTGTGATAAATGCGCTCCAGGTCCTCGAGATCGGCGAATTCGATGGTCACCTTGCCCTTCGAGGCACCCATGGCCACGCTCACCCGTGTGGACAAGTACTCGGCCAGCAACTCCTCGAGTTCGAGCAAGCCGGGCGGCCGGAGTCGGGTGGCGCCGGTGAGACCGGCACCGTCCTGCTGCTTGGAGGCCGACGCGGGAGCGGGCGCTTCACCCTCTCCGTCCGGTTCATCGCCGCCTCGATGCTTCACCGCGTCCTCGAGCATGCGCACCGACCAACTCTCGGCCACAGCCCGGCGGGCCAATTGCTCCTGGAACGCACGGTCGGGTGTGCCGAGCAACGCCTTGGCGTGACCGGCCGACAGACGACCGTCGGCCAGCAGCGCCTGGATGCCGGCCGGCAGTGACATCAGACGCAACGTGTTGGTGATCGCGGATCTGCTCTTGCCCACTCGCGAGGCCACCTGCTCGTGCGTGAGCGAGAAGTCCTCGATGAGCTGCTGATAGGCGGCCGCTTCCTCGAGTGGCGTGAGGTCCTGTCGATGCAGGTTCTCCACCAGGGCGCGCTCGACGGAGCCGAGATCGTCGGTGGTACGGATCACCGCCGGGATCACGGCGAGGCCCGCTCGACGCGCTGCACGCCAGCGGCGTTCGCCGGCGATGAGCTCGTAGCTGTTCTCCCCCACTGCTCGCACCAGCACCGGCTGCAGCACGCCGATCTCGCGAATCGACGCCGCCAGTTCGGCAAGGGTCTCCTCGTCGAAGTGCACACGCGGCTGATGCGGGTTGGGCACGATGTTGCCGACCGGGATCTCCTCCAGCCGCGGCTGGTCGCCAGTGACCACTGCCGTGGCATCGGCGGGGATGAGCGCGCCGAGTCCTTTACCGAGTCCGCTGAGACGGGCCACCGCTGACCTCCTTCGCGACGCCGCGATACGCCGTGGCGCCACGCGAGCTGGGATCGAACGTGATGATCGGTTGCCCGAACGACGGCGCCTCCGAGAGTCGCACCGTGCGCGGCACCACTGACCGGCACACCTTGTCACCGAAGTGCTCGCGCACTTCCTTCACCACCTGATCGGCGAGCTTCGTGCGTGCGTCGTACATCACGCACACGATGGTGCTCACCTCCAGACGGGGGTTCAGGTTGCGCTTGACCAGATCGACGTTGCGCAACAACTGACCCAGCCCCTCGAGCGCGTAGTACTCGCACTGGATGGGCACCAGCACCTCCGACGCGGCGTTGAGACCATTGACGGTGAGCAGACCCAGCGACGGAGGGCAGTCGATGAGGACGTAGTCGTAGTCGTCGAGAACCGCTTCGATGGCTCGACGGAGCCGGTTCTCGCGGCTGAATGCCGGCACCAGTTCGATCTCGGCACCCGCCAGATCCAGGCTTGCCGGGGCGACGAAGAGGTTCTTCACCGACGACGGCTCGATGCAGTTCTCGAGGGGGACCTCGTGCATGATGACGTGGTACATCGAGGTCTCGAGGCCACGGTTGTCGATGCCCAGCCCGGTGGACGCATTGCCCTGTGGGTCGAGGTCGATGATGAGGGTGCGGTAGCCGAGCTCAGCCAGGCAGGCACCGAGGTTGATGGTGGTCGTGGTCTTACCGACGCCGCCCTTCTGATTGGCGACGGCGATGACACGGGGGAGCGTTCGGCTCCCGTCGTCAGCTACGGTCATCGACGAACAACTCCTGTTCGCTCAAGCCCGCGCCGCACGCGCGGCAGGGGTGGGACGGAAGCGCAGGATAGCGCGCCACCTGCCCCATCGCGGTGGATAGGGAGAAGGCCGGCGCAGGGGAGCCAGTCATGTGACGGGTGGATGTTCCACGTGGAACCGTACTGGTGGTCGGCACTGGCCTCACTGGTGGTCGGCACTGGCCTCCGCTTCGCTTCGGCTGCTGCCTCCGTGTGGCTCGTCGCTGCGCTTCCCTCCCACCTCACGTCAAGAGGTCAAGGTCCAGGGGAACCACTCGGGCCGCCCGCACGATGTTCCACGTGAAACATTCGGCTCACGTTCGGCTTGGTTCCCCCGGATGTCGACCACCGGTCGCGCGGTGGCGAGGGACGAGCCACACAGGAGGCAGCAGCCGAAGCGCAGCGGAGGCCAGTGCCGACCATTAGACGCGGTGGAAGGTGCGCACTGCCTGGTCGCGGCCCTGATCGACCAATCCGTGGCGCGACAACAGGTCCTCAGGCCAGCGCTCAGGGTCGTCGTCGGGGGGCTCACTGACCACGAGAACGCCACCGGGCCGCAGCAGTGCACCGGCCCATCTCGCAGTGATCGGCGATGCGGCGAAGCTGCGCGCGGTGACCACGTCGAACGAGCCGGGGGAGCGCTCGGCCACCACTCGCACATCATCGGCCACCACCGTCACGCGGTCGCCGGCCTCGAGCGCGGCCACTGCCCGGCGGAGCAGATCGGCCCGCGTGGCTCGTCGTTCGACCAAGGTGACGGAGAGATCCGGACGACGAGCGATGATCACCAGCCCGGGAAGGCCACCGCCCGAACCCAGATCGACAAGGGTTCGGGCGGTGTCAGGAATCTTCCGAACGAAGTGTTCGGCGTGGATGACGGCGTCCTCGATGGACGCCTCTCCGATGGCGCCCCGGGCTCGGATGGCCTGGAGCGCCGGGACGAGTGCGGGGTGGTCAGTCATTCACCGGGGCGATGATGACCCGGCGGTAGGGGTCGTCGCCCTCGGAGCGAGTGGCGATGCCCTCGACGTCGGCGAGTGTGTCGTGGATGATCTTGCGGTCGGCCGACGACATCGGCTCGAGCACGCGGGCCACGGCCGAGGCCTTCACTTCGTCGGCCATCTGCTGGGCGAACTGACCCAGCGCCTGACGACGACGCTCGCGGTAGCCACCGACGTCGACCCGCAGGCGGGTGTCGTGGTCGCCGAGGCGACGCTGCGAGGCCACGCGTGCGAGATCCTGCACCGCCTGGAGGGTGGTGCCACGGGGGCCCACCAGCAGGCCGAGCTCCTTGCCCTGCACCCGCACCTCGAGGTCGTCGCCGTCCTCCACCAGCTCGACGGCGCCGGTGTACCCGAACGCTTCGATCAGACCGGACATGAACCGGGTGGCCTCTTCACCGACCTGACGTGCGTCCACGGCCTGCTCCTCACTGCTCTTGGGGTTGGGTTTCGGGGTGCGCTCCGCGGCCGGCTTGGGCTCGCGGGGCTGACGCTGGCGGGTGCCACCGTTGGCCGACTTGGCCGCACGGGGCGCCTTCTCCGCCTTCTCGCCTGATGCGTCGGACTTCTCCGTCTTGTCGGTCTTCTCTGCCTTGGGGGCGCGCTCGCCCTTCTCGGCCTTGTCGGGCCGATCGCTGCGCTTACGGTCGCGACGATCGACCTTCTGGCGCACCTGCGCCGGACGGACACGGGCCCGCACGCGGGCCTCGCCGCGGACACGGCCGAACAGGCCGGCCTTGGGCTCTTCGAGTACTTCGAACTCGGCATCTTCATGATGCACGCCGAGTTGGTCGAGGGCACGTTCCTTGGCCTCGTCGACCGTCTTACCGGTGGTTTCTACCCATTCCATGGTGAGGTGGACCTGCTACTTCTTCTTGTTGTTGGTGTCGGGTCGGGCGGCCTTGCCGGATGACGGCGGTCGGCTGGAAGTGCCCTTCGACGGGGGAGTCGGCTTGTTCTTGGGCGGGGTGACCCGCTTGCTGGTGGTGGCCGGCTGCTGGGCAGCCTTGGTCTCGGCGGCCTGGCGCTTGGCCTGGGCGAACAGCCCACCGCCACCGCCGGCAGCCTTGTCGGCCTTGTGGAGTTCGCGAGCGCTCTCGCTGGCACGCTGTGCCTGACGGCCCAGCGAATCCTCGTGCTTGTAGAAGCGGTGGGTGATGTAGTAGTTCAGCCCGATGCGGAACACCGCCTGGGCGAAGTAGTAGATGACCAGGCCGGTGAGATAGAAGCCCATGAACACGGCGAAGGCCACCGGCAGGTACTGCATCAGCTTCTGCTGCATGGGCGACACCGTCGGGGACACCGCCGCGCGACTGGCGACCATGCGCTGCTGCACGAAGTAGAGCAGGCCGAGCGCGAGCACCAGGCCCACGTACAGCAGGCCCTGGCCGAACGACTCGCCGACCATGCTGTAGGGGCGCTTGGACAGATCCAGGCCCCACGCCATCATCTCGGTCTGGCCGACGAGGCTCTTGTACAGCTCGCTGCTCTTGCTGATGTACTGCGGGGCGAACGTGCCGTCGGGCCCGGTGGTGGTGAGCCCGTGCAGCACGCGGAACATGATGATGAAGACCGGCATCTGCAGCAGCAGCGGGAAGCAGGAGGCCATCGGGTTGACCTTGTGCTCCTGGTAGAGCTTCATCATCTCTTCGTTGAGCTTCTGACGGTCACCGCGGTACTGGTTCTGCAGCTTCTTCATCTCGGGCTGCAGCTTCTGCATCTCGAGCATGCCCTTGGTGCTCTTCAACACCAGTGGTGCGGTGATGACCATCACCACCAACGCGATGAGCGAGATGGCGAGGATGTAGTTGTGGGTGAAGCTGTAAAACCACGCGAGCAGCGCCGCCGGCGCTTCGAACAGACCAGCAATCATGCGACGGACCCCTTGGGACGAGCGACGTGGGACGAGCGATCAGCGGCGAGGGGCACGGGGTCCCAGCCGGAGGGGCCGAACGGTCGACAGCGCACGAGGCGCCGGATCGTCAGCCACAGACCACGGAACGAGCCGTGTTCCTGCAACGCCTCGATCGCGTAGGAGCTGCAGGTGGGTGTGAATCGGCAGGGCGAGGGGCGGCCATCGACGGCACGCTGATAGCCCAGGACCAGGCGAATCAGGAAGGAAGGCGACGCAGCAGCTGCGTCAGATCGAACTGGAGTTCGACGTACGATCGCGCGGCGGCGACCGGTTGGGCGCCGATCAGGTACATCCCCGGCGGCAAGGTGCCGGCGGACGACGCGGCCCGCAACATGACCCGCAACTGCCGGCGTACTCGATTGCGGACGACCGCTGGTCCGAGCGCGCGACCCAGGGCGAACGCCACACGCGGGGGTGTGGTGATGCCGGGAGGATCGAGAATGAACGTGCACCAGAGGACTCCGGCCCGAGCGCGCTGCCCTTCCGCTGCGAAGCGTGCGAACGCGCGGCGCTCTCGGATGCGCCAGATCAAGCCGACAGACGCTTGCGGCCCTTGGCGCGACGTGACTTCAGCACGTCCCGTCCGGCGCGAGTGCTCATCCGGGCGCGAAAGCCGTGCTTCTTGGCACGGCGACGGTTGTTGGGTTGGTAGGTGCGCTTCACGCAGCCCTCCTCGAGCTGCTCGTGGCAGCACATACAGGTGGAACACAGGACGTTCAAGAGGCGCGCTGCAACACACCAGCAACGCCAGAACAGCAGCCCAGGCTACGGTCGCGCGCCGCCCTGTGGCAACCGCCACGGCCACGGCAGCCCGACAGAGGGCCCGGAGTACGTTTCGTTCGGAGGATGGGCGCGAGTTTGGTAGCGTGCGCCCTTCACGTCCTATGGTTGTCCACACGATGTGGACAAGAATGTGGATTTCGATCGATCCTCAGGAAGGAGGCGCAGGTGAGCGACCATGAGCAGCTGTGGACAGCCGTTGCGCAACTCCTTCGCGCGCAGGTGTCGGAGGCCGTGTGGTTCTCCACCTTCCAGGACGTGGTGGCCCTGGAGAGTGACGCATCCATGGTGCGAGTGAGTGCGCCGAATGCGCACGCTCGCGACCGCATTCTGTCGCGCTACCTGCCGTTGGTCAGGGATGCTCTGGAGGAAATCGGCGCCGGCCACGTGAACTTCGTGGTCGAGGTGCAGGTGGCCGACACCGAGCCCGAACCGCAGTGGGTGCCCGAATCACCGCGTGATGGTGGCTCGTCCAGTTCGTCGTCGGGGAGCTCCTCGTCGGGAAGTTCGTCCAGTGGTTCGTCGTCGGATCGCGGCTCGAGCTCCAGTGGCAGCAGCAACTCCGGCAATGCCGACGGCATGAACCCTCGGTACACCTTCGAGACGTTCGTGAAGGGCGCCTCCAACCAGTTCGCCCTCGCCGCCGCCCTGCGCGTGGCCGAGACGCCGGGTCGCAGCTACAACCCGCTGTTCATCTACGGCTCGGCCGGTCTGGGCAAGACCCACCTGCTGCACGCCATCGGTCACTACGTGCAGAGCCACTACCAGCACGACGTCGTGCGCTACGTGAGCACCGAGACCTTCCTCAACGAGTACGTCGACGCCATCCGTACCAACACCACGGCCAACTTCAAGCGTCGCTACCGCGACATCGACGTGCTGCTCATCGACGACATCCAGTTCATGGAGGGCAAGGAAGGGCTCCAGGAGGAGTTCTTCCACACCTTCAACTCGTTGCACGGCGCGAACAAGCAGATCGTCATCTCCAGCGACCGCATGCCCGACGCCATCCCCACGCTGGAAGAGCGCCTGCGCGGTCGGTTCAAGTGGGGGCTCATCACCGACATCCAGCCGCCCGATCTGGAGACCCGCCTCGCCATTCTGCGCAACAAGGCCGAGCGCGACCACAGTCCGGTGCCGTCGGAGACGCTCGAGTTCATCGCGTCACGCATCACCACCAACATCCGTGAGCTCGAAGGTGCGCTCATCCGCGTCACCGCCTACGCCAGCCTCAACAACGTGCCCATCAGCACCCATCTCGCCGAGCAGCTGCTGGGCGATCTGCTGAGCGACCAGTTCGTCAAGCCCCGCACCGACGAGGAGCTCCTCAACGAGATCGCCGTCATCCTGGGCTTCAGCGTCGAGGCCCTGCGCGGCAAGAGCCGGCAACGTCCGCTGGTCACCGCCCGGCAGATGGCGATGTACGTGTTCCGCGAACTCACCGACCTGTCGTATCCCGCCATCGCTCGCCTGTTCGGTGGACGCGACCACACCACGGTCATCCATGCGGTCGACAAGATCCAGCGGCTGATGAAGGAACGCAAGCAGATCTACGACCAAGTGACCGATCTCATCCAACGGTTGAAGAAGTCATGACCGACGCGATCACCCTCACCGTCAACAGGCTCGAACTCACCACAGGTGCCCGCGCGGGGCATGTGGACGACCGTGTCGTTCCTGGGGACGCGCACCGAGTTGTCCACCGAACTACACGCGAGTGGTTCCGTGCCTGTGCGCGCGTGGGGAAAACCATGCGCGGTCGGATCACCCGCCTACGCTGGGCGAACACCGGGTTGTGCACAATCCACAGCCCTTATTACCTCTATTACCCTTCTACAGACCACCTGTCGAGAAAGGCAACGCTGTGAAGTTCCGTTGCGAGCGTGAAGCACTGGCCGAGGCTCTGGCCACCGCAGGGCGTGCCGCCACTGGCCGTACGGGCGCCCTGCCCGTCCTGTCGGGGTTGCGCCTGGAGTTGACCGGCGACCAGCTGTCGGTCACCGGCACCGATCTCGATCTCACCATCCAGCTCTCCGTGGAAGTCGGGGGCGAGCGCGATGGCGGCGTCGTGCTGCCGGCCCGTCTGGCCGCCGACATCGTCCGGTCGCTCGGCCAGGGCAAGGTGGAAGTGTCGGTGGAGGGCGACGATGTCAGCATCAGCAACGGTCGCTCGCAGTTCAGCGTGCGTCCGCTGAGCCTCGACGACTACCCGAAGCTGGCCGCGCCGGTGAACTCCTCGGTCACCTTGCCGTCGGCCGAATTCGGCGACGCCCTGCGCCAGGTGGTGCGTGCGGCGAGCACCGACGAAGCCCGCCCCATCCTCACCGGCGTGCTCATGGCTGCCGAAGCCGAGGGTCTGCGCATGGTGGCCACCGACTCGTACCGTCTGGCCGTGCGCGACCTGGTCGGCCAGCAGGTCCTGGCCGCCGACCAGAAGGTGCTGGTGCCCGGTCGCGCGCTCACCGAACTGCAGCGGCTCGTGGGCAACGGCCCCGAGGTCACCATGCGCCTCGGCGATCGCGACGCCACCTTCGAGGTCGGCACCACCAAGCTCAGCACCCGCCTCATCGAGGGCGAGTTCCCGAACTATCGCCAGCTCATCCCTGCGAGCCACCCGAACGCGCTCACCGTCGAGCGCGAACCGTTGCTCGAGGCCATCCGGCGCGTGAAGATCCTGGCCAAGGACGCCACGCCGGTGCGCCTGCAGATGGGCGGCGACACGCTGCGCCTGATGGCCATCACGCAGGACGTGGGCAACGCCACCGAGGAACTCGACGCCACGTACAACGGCACCGAGCTCACTGTGGCGTTCAACCCCGACTACCTCGCGGCGGGCATCGAGGCCTGCAACGGCGACTCGGTCACGCTCAGCACGGTCGACGCGCTGAAGCCCGCCGTGGTGCGCGGCGACGGCAACCCGGACTACCTGTACCTGCTGATGCCCGTTCGGGTGCCGTAGGGGCCGATCCATGGTCGGCGACGTGTTGGTGCGCGTGATGCGTGCCGACGAATGGGCCGAGGCCCGGGCCGTGTGCATCGACGCGTTCCAGGATCCGGGCATTCCGGTGCTGCTCGATCTGCTGCGCACCTCGTGGTCGTGGCACGACGACCTGGCCTTCGTGGCCGAGGTCGACGGCGCGATCGCAGGAATGGTGCTGTACACGTCGTCCTTCGTCGATGCACCCGACCGGGTGGTCGACGTGCTGGTGCTCAGCCCGGTGGGCGTTCGGCGCGACCTGCAGCACCGCGGCATCGGCCACCGACTCATCACCGAGTCACTCCAGGCCGTGGCGGCTACACGTCCGGAACCACTGGTGTTCCTGGAGGGCATCCCCTCGTACTACCCGCGGTTCGGCTTCCGGATCGCGGCCGACATGGGGTTCACGCCGGCCTCCACCCGCATTCCCCGCGCGGCCTTCATGGCGTATCCGCTGCCCAACTACGACCCGTCGCTGCGCGGCGCGCTCGTCTACGCCGACGCCTTCTGGCGCGCCGACGGCGTGGGGCTGCGCGAGTGATCGTCACCCGGCTGGAGCTCGTCGACTTCCGCAACTACGGCGAGGCCTCGTTCGACTTCCATCCCGGGATCACCGCGGTGGTGGGCCTGAACGGGCAGGGCAAGACCAACCTCGCCGAGTCGCTCGCCTATCTCGCCACGCTCGACAGCTTTCGGGGCGCGCCCACCGAGGCACTCATCCGCGTGGGCAGCGACACGGCCGTGGTGCGCGCCACCGTGCTGCACCCCGACGGGCGCGAGGTGCTGGTCGAGCTGGAGCTCAGTCGCCACGGTCGCAACCGCGTGCAGGTCAACAAGCAGCGGCTGAACCGGTCGCGCGACCTGCTGGGCGTCATGCGGGTCACGGTGTTCTCGCCCGACGATCTGGCCCTGGTGAAGGGCGGCCCGGGCGAGCGCCGTCGGTTCCTCGACGACACGCTGGTGGCGCTGGCGTTGAAGTACGACGCGATGCGGTTGGAGCTCGATCGCATCGTCAAGCAGCGCAACACCCTGTTGAAGCAGGCGGGTGGCCGGTTGAACGACGAGCTCGAGGTCACTCTCGACGTGTGGGACGCGAAGTTGGCGCAGGTGGGCGACCAGTTCGGTCACGCCCGCGCCGTGCTGGTGGCTCGACTCACCCCGATGGTGCAGGAGGCCTACGAGCAGCTCGCCGACAAGCCGTCGTCGGTGGAACTGCGTTATGAGCCCGTGTGGCGCCAGCGCGGCCTGGCGCAGGCGCTGGCCGATGCCCGCACCGACGACGTCCGCCGCGGTGTGAGCACCGTCGGCCCGCACCGCGACGACGTGGAACTGTTCATCGGGGGACTGCCGGCGCGTACCCACGCGTCGCAGGGCGAGCAGCGAACCTTGGCGTTGGCGCTCCGCCTGGGTGCACACCGGATGGTGGCCGAGAAGGCAGGCAGTGCGCCCGTGTTGGTGCTCGACGACGTGCTCAGCGAGCTCGACCCGCTCCGCTCTGCCGCCCTCCTGCGGCACCTGCCCGCGGGGCAGGTGGTGCTCACCACCGCCGGGGTGTTGCCCGAGGCGGCGCATCCCGATGCCATCGTGCGCATCGCAGATGGCACAGTGGCGCCATGAGCCGGCCGAACCGCGACGAACCGATGCGGGTGGGCGACAGTCTGCGGGACGTGATGAAGTCGTTGCGGCCCGACGACCAGCGCACCGCGCCGGCCCCGATGGCCGCGATCGGTGGGGTGTTCGGGCGATGGGACGAGGCCGTGGGCGCCGCGGTCGCGGCCCATGTGCAGCCGGTGAAACTCGACGGCACCACCCTCGTGGTGGAGGTCGACGACCCCGCCTGGGCGACGCAGATGCGGTTCCTGGAGGGCACGCTGCGCACCCGTTTGGCCGAGGTCGCGGGAGCCACGGTGGAGCGCATCGAGGTGCGGGTCGGCAAGCGCCGCTGAGGCCCGAAAACACACGGTTTCGCGGGCCCCACCCTCCACCTCTTTGACACACCCCTCAGGTAGGCTGTGGGGTACTTGCGACGACGGTGCCAACACCCCCCGAGCACCCATGTGTCGCCCCCCAACATCGCAGGTCAATGCCTGTTTTCGTTCCCTACTGATCGAGGTGCGTGTGGCCGCTGACGCCAAGCAACCGAGTGCCGATTACGGCGCCAAAGACATCCAGGTCCTGGAGGGCCTCGACCCGGTCCGCAAGCGGCCCGGTATGTACATCGGATCCACCGGTCTGGCGGGTCTCCACCACCTCATCTGGGAGGTCGTCGACAACTCCGTCGACGAGGCGATGGCGGGGTTCTGCACCCGCATCAACGTCACCCTCCAGGCCGATGGTGGCTGCCGCGTCGACGACAACGGTCGCGGTGTCCCGGTCGATCCGTACCCCTCCGGTCCGCACAAGGGCAAGAGCGCGGCCGAGGTCGTGCTCACCGTGTTGCACGCCGGCGGCAAGTTCGGCGGCGACGGCTACAAGGTCTCGGGTGGCCTGCACGGCGTGGGCGTCAGCGTGGTCAACGCGTTGTCCGAGCGCCTGTTCATCCAGGTCGACAAGAACGGCACCCGCTACGAGCAGGAGTACGCGAAGGGCGGCAAGCCGCAGGGCAAGCTCGCGGCGGTGGGCCCCACCCCGTCGAAGGGCCGCACCAGTGGCACCAGCGTCACCTTCTGGCCGGATCCCACCATCTTCGCTTCCGAGGGCACCGAGTTCGTGGCCCGCACCGTGCTCGAGCGACTGCAGACCATGGCGTTCCTGAACCGCGGCCTCGAGATCGTCTTCCACGACGAACGGCCCGAGCGGGAACAGCAGGTCACGTTCCAGTACAAGGGTGGCGTCACCGACTTCGTGCGCCACCTCAACGCCTCCAAGGAGGCGCTGTTCACGAAGGTCGCCCACTTCGAGGACGAGGACGACGAAGGCGGCCAGACCCTCGACATCGCCATGCAGTGGAACACCGGGTATCACGAGGGCATCCACGGCTACGCCAACGGCATCAGCACCATCGAGGGCGGCATGCACGTGGAGGGCTTCAAGACCGCCCTCACCAGCGTGGTCAACAAGTACGCCCGCGCCAAGGGCCTGCTGAAGGAGAAGGACGACAACCTCCTCGGCGAGGACATCCGCGAGGGCATCACGGCCATCATCGCCGTGAAGTTGCGTGAGCCCCAGTTCGAGGGCCAGACCAAGGCCAAGCTCGGCAACGTGCCCATGCGCAGCTTCGTGCAGAAGGCCACCAACGAGAAGTTGGCCGAGTGGCTCGACGAGAACCCGGCCGAGGCCAACAAGATCGTCAAGAAGGCACAGTCGGCCGCGCAGGCCCGCGTGGCGGCGAAGAACGCACGCAACGCCATCCGCCGCAAGACCGCGCTGGCCGGTGCCGGCATGCCCGACAAGTTGAAGGACTGCTCCAGCGGCAACCCCGAGGAGAGCGAGATCTTCATCGTCGAGGGCGACTCGGCAGGTGGCTCGGCGCTCAACGCACGCGATCCGCGCACGCAGGCGCTGTTGCCCATCCGCGGCAAGATCCTCAACGTCGAGCGGGCCCGCCTCGACAAGATGTTGAAGAACAACGAGATCCAGGCGCTCATCACCGCCATCGGCGGCGGCGTGGGCGACGAGTTCGACGTCAGCAAGGCCCGCTACCACAAGGTCATCGCGCTGTGCGACGCCGACGTCGACGGCAGCCACATCCGCACCCTGCTGCTCACGTTCTTCTTCCGGCAGATGCGTGGCCTGGTGGAAGCCGGCTACGTGTACATCGCCCAGCCGCCGCTGTTCTCCACGCTCGTCGGCAAGGAGAAGGTCTACCTGAAGGACGAGCACGCCAAGGCGCGTTTCCTCGAGGCCCACCCCAACCACAAGAACGACTTCAACCGGTTGAAGGGTCTCGGCGAGATGGACTGGCAGGAGCTCAAGCCCACCACCATGGACACCCGCACCCGCACCCTGTTGCAGGTCACCGTGGAAGAAGCGGCCGTGGCCGACGAGATCACCAGCGTGCTGATGGGCGACGACGTCGACAGCCGCAAACAGTTCATCACCGCCAATGCCCGCGACGTACGAAACCTGGACTTCTAAATGAGCGACACCCCCACCACCACTCCGCCCGAGGGCGACGGTCCCGGCGACGACATCCAACCCATCCAGCTGCAGGACGAGATGGAGCGCAGCTTCATCGACTACGCGATGTCGGTCATCATGTCGCGCGCCCTGCCCGACGTGCGCGACGGCCTCAAGCCGGTGCACCGCCGCATCATCTGGGACATGGACCAACAGGGTTTCCGGCCCAACCGCGCCCACGTGAAGTCGGCTCGTGTCACCGGCGACACGATGGCCAAGTACCACCCGCACGGCAACTCGGCCATCTACGACGCGCTCGTGCGCATGGCCCAGCCGTTCAGCCTGCGTCACCCGCTCATCGACTTCCACGGCAACTACGGCTCGCCCGACTTCGGCGCCGCCGCCGAGCGCTACACCGAGTGCCGTCTGGATCCGTTGGCCATGCAGATGCTGGCCGACATCGACGAAGAGACCGTCGACATGCGGGCCAACTACGACAACACCACCGAGGAACCCTCGGTGCTGCCGGCCCGCTTCCCGAACCTGTTGGTCAACGGCAGCCAGGGCATCGCCGTGGGCATGGCCACCAGCATCCCGCCGCACAACCTGGGCGAGGTCATCGACGCCACCATCCACCTCATCGACAACCCGGAGGCCACGGCCGACGACCTGATGCAGTTCGTGAAAGGTCCCGACTTCCCCACCGGCGGCATGATCCTCGGCCGCGCCGGCATCATGGACGCGTACCGCACGGGTCGCGGCAGCATCAAGATGCGGGCCAGCGCCACCATCGAAGAGGGCCGCCGCGGCGGCATGCAGATCATCGTCACCGAGCTGCCCTACCAGGCCAGCTGCTCGGCCATCGCCGGTCGCATCCAGGAGCTCGTCGACGGCGGCGACCTCGACGGCATCGCCGACGTCAACGACGCGTCGGCCGGGGGCAAGACCAACCTGGTCATCACGCTCAAGCGCGACGCCAACGCCAACGTGGTGCTCAACAACCTGTACAAGCTCACCCAGCTGCAGAGCAGCTTCCCGGTGAACATGGTGGCGCTGGTGCACGGTGTGCCGCGCACGCTCAACCTCGTGCAGGCGCTGCAGGGCTACATCGAGCACCAGGTCGATGTCATCACCCGCCGCACGCAGTTCCGCCTCGACAAGGCCAAGCGCCGCGAGCACATCCTCGACGGTCGTATCAAGGCCCTCAACGTCATCGACGAGATCATCGCCCTCATCCGGGCGAGCGACGACGCCGCGGCGGCCAAGGCCGGCCTCATGGCCGAACCGTTCGAGTTCAGCGAGATCCAGGCCACCGACATCCTCGAGATGCGCCTGTCGCAGCTCACCCGACTGAGCCGCATCGACCTGATGACCGAGCTCGAGGACGTGAAGGCACGCATCATCGAGCTGCAGAGCATCCTCGACTCGCCCGAGAAGCTGCGTGGTGTCATCAAGACCGAGATGACCGCCATCAGGGACGAGTTCGCGACGCCGCGCGTGTGCGCCATCGGGTTCGACCCGGGCGACATGAACATCGAGGACCTGACCGACGACAAGGAACTCGTCATCGTGATGACCGAGGCCCAGTACGTGAAGGCCGTGCCTGCCGCGTCGTTCAAGACGCAGGGCCGCGGTGGCCGCGGGGTCACCGGGGCGAAGCTGAAGAGCGACGACATCGTGCGTCACGTCATCTTCACCACGGCGCACGCGTACCTGCTGTTCTTCAGCAACCGTGGTCGGGTCTATCGCCTCCGAGCCCTCGAGGTGCCCGAGCGCGAGCGCCAGGCGAAGGGCATGCCCATCGTCAACCTGTTGCCGCTGCAGCCGGGCGAGAACATCCAGGCCATCATCGACACCCGCGACTTCGCGGCCGAGCGCTACCTGTTCTTCGACACCCGTCACGGTGTGGTGAAGAAGACCTCGTTCAACGAGTACGACAACGGTCGTCGCGACGGCCTCATCGCCCTCAACCTGCGCGAGCACGACGAACTGGTGCGGGTCATCGAGACCAGCGGGAGCGACGACATCTTCATGGTCAGCAAGAGCGGCATGACCATCCGCTTCAACGAGGGCGAGGTGCGCCCGATGGGTCGCGCCGCCTCCGGTGTGCGCGGTATGAAGCTGAAGCCGGGTGACACGGTCGTCAGCTGCGACCTCGCCAAGGACGACACGTCCATCCTGATGATCACCGAGGCCGGCTTCGGCAAGCGCGTGCAGCTCGACAAGTTCAACGTGCAGGGTCGTGGTGGCCAGGGCGTGAAGGGCATGAAGTTCATCCGCAACAAGGGCACCACCGTGGTGGCCGCGTTCATGGTGGGCGACGACGACGAGATCGTGGCGGTCGCCTCCGGCGGCACCACCATTCGCACGCCAGTGCGCGGCATCCGCCACATCGGGCGCGATGCCACGGGTGTCACCATCATGGGTGTGCCCGAGGGTGAGGTGGTCGCCTCGGTGGCGCTCATCCTCGCCACCGACGACGACGAGTGACGGTTCGCCACCGTTCTTCCTGATCGCGGCCTCGGCCGCCTCCACATCGACAGTTCCTGAGATGGAGGTGGCCGATGCACGCGGTCTCGAACGTGCGGAAGGATCCACACCGCGACCCCAACCAAGACCGCGGTCAAGCACTGATGCTGGTGCTGGCCGTGGTGGCGCTGCTGGCGGTGATGCTGATGGCGATGGCCCGGTTCGGGGCGCGCCTGGTCGACATCGAGCAGGCTCAGGTGGCTGCCGACTCCGCGGCGTTGGCCGGGGTGGTGCAGGGGGAGTCCGGCGCGGTCGAGCTGGCCGAACGCAACGGCGCCACCGTGGTGCAGTTCCGTCAGGTTGGCGACGACGTGATCGTCGTGGTGGAGTACCGAGGGGCTCGTGCCACTGCGCGCGCCACGCGCGCACCCTGACGACGCTCCGTTGCCTACACTCGTGACGTGGTTGACGGCCCGATGGCTCCCAAATCGCGTGCCACGGCGCGTACCGCGAAGAGCAGTACCACCACGCCCACCGATCCGCGCACCAACGAACCGGCGGTGGGTCGGCGCACGACGTCCACGCGGCGGGCACCCAGTGTCGACACGCTCACGGTGCCCGTGGTGCCCGGTCTGGTCGATGCATCGGGTCCCATCGTCATGTCGCCGCCGGTGGATCCGTCGGGCGATCTCGCCCGAGCTGCCTCGGTCGATGTCGAGCCCATCGCCATTCCCACCATCGTCCCGTCGGAGCCCGACATCGTGGTGATGCCCGAACCCACGGAGGTCGCCCCCACCGAGGTGGTGCCCGCGGTGAACGGCGTGGTGGTGACGCCGGTGTTCACCGACACCGATGGCACCGACGGTCTGCCGTCGCTGAACAAGCCGAAGAAGCCGCCGCGTGCGTTGCGTCCGGTCACCCTGCGCAATCCCCGTCGCCCTCGAGTGCGCCGGGTCACCCGCGTGGTGCGCCAGGTCGACACGTGGAGCGTGTTCAAGGTGGCGCTGGTGTTCAGCCTGTTCCTGTACGCGGTGTGCCTCACCGCCGGGGTGTTGCTGTGGCAGGTGGCCCAGAACACCGGCACGGTCGACAACATCGAACGGTTCTTCGAGAGCTTCGGCTGGCAGACCTTCGAGCTCAAGGGTGGCGAGATCTACCACAACGCCTGGGTTGGTGGACTGTTCCTCGCCGCCGGCCTCACCGGCCTGCTGGTGCTCACCGCCACGCTGTTCAACCTGATCGCCGACCTCGTGGGCGGGATCCGGGTGACGGTGCTCGAGGAAGAGGTGGTGGCTCGCGAAGATCGCGGCCTCGGATGGCGCCGTGCGAAGAAGGAAGCCGCGGCCGCTGCGGCGTCGCCCGCCGAGGACGTGGTGCTGGAAGTTCCTCAGGAACCCATTTGAGGGTTTTCTTGCGAGGCCGCTAGCCTTGCAACCTGCTACTGGGGCTATAGCTCAGTCGGTTAGAGCGCATCCCTGATAAGGATGAGGTCACAAGTTCGATTCTTGTTAGCCCCACCACATAACACCAGGTAGACGAGTTGCAAGGCCCCCGCAAGGGGGCCTTCGTCGTTCCCAAGTCCGCGTCAGGTCCGCGCGCGACGGACCGGAAGAATTTCTTGGCGTGCATCCGTCGGTCGCGCCCCACGAGGGCGCTCGCTCATCCACAGACGGCTGTGGATGTCCGTTGGGGGGTATGCAACACGGCATCCCGACGAGGTCGGCAGTTGTCGGCGTGGGATCGCGCCGCCGCATTCCGGCACGAACGCGACGAATTGTGCTGCGCCCGTCGGGTTTCGTGCTCTGTAGGTGGGTGTGAGGTCCGAGTCCGTCTCCACCGTTCGGGGTCCCGAATCCCGTACTCATGTCGTGATGTGTGACGCGTGCCGTCTCGGGGAGGCATGACTCCGGTGAGTCCGATGATCGAGCCCACCGAGTCCGTGTCGAGCGAGCCGCCCGACTTCCTCACGTTGGATGAGGCGGCGGCGGTGTTGCGCGTCGGACGGAGCACGGCGTATGGGGAGGCGAACGCGTTCGAACGGTCGGGTGGCCGCACCGGCATTCCGGTGGTTCGGTATGGCAAGCAGTTCCGGGTGCCGCGGTGCCTGCTCGAGGAACAACTCGGTGGCCCGATCACGTGGCCCCTGCCGACCGAGGCCGGCACCCAGGAGCCGACGACGCGATCGTCGCGTCGCGCCAAGCGCACCGAGCGCTCAGTCGCGTCTCGTTCGACCGCCCAGTTGTCGCTCGCGATCGAGTCCTGAGGTGATCGCTATGACCGCTCTCGGAACCACCGCACTGATGTTTGACAGACAGGTGCCCGCGGGCGGGAGGGAGTCCTCATGCTGCGCGTGACAACGCTCTACGGGGGCTCGGCCGCCGCGACTGCGAAGTACTACACGAAGTACTTGACGCAGGCGCCGGGCGAACAGCCGGGTGTGTGGTCTGGCGCGCAAGCTGCGGGTCTCGGTCTGTCGGGTGAGGTGTCGACCGATGCGCTCGAACTGTTGCTGGCTGGTTGCGATCCACTCACTGGGCTGTCGCTCGGTAACCCGCTGGTGGATCGGACGACTGCGAATGGGCCGGTGATTCGCGCGGTGGCGGGGTTCGATGCGACGGTGTCGGCGCCGAAGTCGTTGTCGGTGTGGTGGGCGCTCACCGGTGACCCCGGCCTGGCCGAGTGTCACGACGTCGCCGTCAATGCGGTCGTCGACTACCTGGAGCGCTTCGGCTCCACGACCCGTATCCGCTCGAACGGCGGTCGGTTGCATCCCGACAGCCAGGGGCTGATCGTGGCCGCCTTCCGGCAGACGACCAGCCGGTTGGATGACCCGCAGCTGCACACGCATCTGGTGATCTCGTCGAAGGTGCAGACCGACGACGGCCGCTGGCTCGCCCTCGACGCACGCGTGTTGAAGCACCACCAGCGCGCCTTTGGTGGTCTGTATCAGTCGGTACTTCGTGCAGAGCTCACCCACCGCTACGGCGTCGCCTTCAGCGAGATCGTCAACGGTCAGGCCGAGATCGCCGGTGTCCCCACCGAGCTGCTCGAACAGTTCTCCAAACGCGCCGCCCAGGTCCGCGGCGAGGTGCACATCAAGGTGGCCGAGTTCCGCCAGCGTGAGGGCCGGCACCCGACAAAGTTCGAGCACGCCGCACTGGAGCGTGAGGCCGCAGCCGATACCCGGCTACGCAAGGCTGCGAACAGTGTCCCGGATCTGCCGGCGCGGTGGCGCGGCGAGGCCGCGAGCATCGGTGTCACGGCCGAGTCGCTCGGCCAGTCGATCGCGCAGGCCGCGCGATCGGTGTCGCAGCCGGTGAAGGTGAGTGTCGCCGAGGTGATCGAGGACCTGTCAACGGATCGGTCGGCGTGGCATCGCATGGACATCCTGCGCGCCGTGACCGACCGGCTGCGTCCGCAACCCGACATGTCGGGTGAGCGGTGGGCGCGGCTGCTCGACCGGGCGGTCGACCGGGTGCTGGGCGAGTGCGTGGTGCTCGACCCCGAGGGTGACGGCATGAGGCGACGTTCGGATGGCAGGTCCGTGTGGATCGAACCCGTCGCCGCGCAGGTGACCAGCCACCAGGTCCTCGCCCAAGAGGAAGCGATCCTCACATGGGTGGCCGACGCACAACTCGACGACCCGCAGCCCTCGACGACCGTCACTCGCGGAGAGCTGGATGTGCTCCAGTTCGACGCCGCCACGGCGGTCGCGGGTGAGGATCGGGTGGTGGTGATCGTCGGACCGGCCGGCACCGGCAAGACCACCACCCTCCACACGGTGGTGAACGATCTGCACCGTCACAGCCGGCCGGTCTTCGGCGTCGCACCCACGGCGAAGGCTGCCAAAGTCCTCGGGCACGAGACCGGCATGCACACCGACACGGTCGCCAAGCTCCTCCACGAATGGGCCCGACACGACGGTCCGGGCCCGCAATGGCGGCTCCCATCAGGCACCACGTTGATCGTCGATGAGGCCGGCATGTTGTCGACACCGAACCTGCACCAGCTCACCCGACTGGCGACGAGTGAGCAGTGGCGTCTGGTGTTGGTTGGTGATCACCGTCAGCTACAAGCGGTCGGTCGTGGTGGCCTGTTCGGTGAGATCTGCGCCACCAGTCGCACGGTGGAGTTGGAGCGGATCCACCGGTTCAGCCACGACTGGGAGGCTGCCGCGTCGTTGCGTCTGCGCCACGGCGACGTACGCGCCCTCGGCACCTACGAGTCCCACGGGCGGATCATCCCCGGCAGCTTCGACGAGCACCTCGACGCCATCGCCGCGGAGTGGATGCAACGCCGCGCGGCTGGGGAGACGGTGGCGATCACTGCGGCGACCAACGAGCACGTCGACGAGATCAACCGCACCATCCGTCAACTACGCGCCCGGTCTGGCCACACCGACACCACCATGTTCGGCTCGATCGCCGACGGGCTTGTCGCCGTGGGCGACATCGTCGCGACGCGTCGCAACCAGCGCCACCTGCACACCACCAGCGGCGACATTGTCCGCAACCGTGAACTGTGGACCGTCACCGCGATCAACGACGACGGTGACCTGACCGTCACCGACCTCACGAGGACCAGCACGGTGACCCTGCCGACTGAGTATGCGATGGAGCATGTGCGGCTCGGGTACGCGGCCACCGAATACGGCACCCAGTCCGCGACCGAGACCGCCTCGATCACCCTGGCCGGGCCCGCCACGACTGGTCGCGGGCTGTATGTGGCGATGACCCGCGGGCGCGACGACAACCGTGTCTACGTCGTCACCGACACCCACGAGATGAGCGAGGCACGCGACGTTCTCGAGCGGATCGTCGCCTCCGAGCGCGCCGACATCCCCGCCGTGGTCCAGCGCCGGCAGCTCGCCCAACAAGACCGCCAGCCGTCACGTCCCCAACCGCGCTGCCAGATCCCGGACTGGTTCCACGACCTACGCACCGACGCCGCCGACCTCTACCGCCAGGCACGCCAAGCGCTCGACGACTCGGCCGCGGCCAGAGAGCGACTCGTCGAGGTCGTCGACACCGCGGCGCGACGCATCGCCGATGCGAACACGATGTGCGCCCCGTTCGATGCCGAACTCGATGCGGCCCACGATGCGGTGAAACAGGCCGAGGCCGCGCAGCGGGCCGCGCAACAACGACTCGACCGGTCCGGGCTGCGCGGTCGACGCCAAGCACGCACCGAACTTGCCGCAGCAAACGAGAGCGTGGCCAGTACGGGCGAGTTGCTCGCGGTCGCGCGAGAGCAGTCACGCGAGCCCTACGCGCAACGGAACATCGCCCGCACACAGATCGAGACTGCCCGAGACGCATTGAGGACCCACGACATCCTCGCCAAGTGGCAGTACTTCCCAGAACACCTCTCAGCCGTCGAGGCCCGAGTCCACGCGCTCCACACCTGGCATGACTGGGCCGCTGGCAAACCAGTCACACAGGAAAGGCTCGCCGAGGCCGTCACCACCCTGCACGAGATCGCCGCACACGAACCCGACAACAGCACCCGCCAACTCGCCAACGTCATCCACGAATGGGCCGAACAGCACGGCGTCGAGCTCACCCGGCCACCCGTGCAACAGCACAGAACAATCGAAACCGGTATCGAGGTCGACCTGTAGTGCGTGGGTTGGCGGCGGGGAGCAATAGTCCGGATGATGTGACCGCCTTTGACAAAGTCGTGCAACTGGCGTTGTCGACGCTGATACTCCAATGGCGTCACTGAGCGTAGAGATTCCTACAGTTTCCAGGCAGATATCTTGATGGTTCTCCCTCCCATACCCGACTCGCTTGGACGAGTCATTTGCGCGTGACAAGTGATGTGGTAGACAGTGCAAGACGACAACGAGGCTGAAGTTTGGCCGAGTCAATGTTGGACTATTCCAGTGGGGCGGGCCCCCATACGATGAACTCTGGGGGTTTGGGTGAGTCTTGACCGATGGAATCACGGCGCGTTCACGCGGCGTCGGATCTCGCTGTTGATCGTGATCGGTCTCTGCATCGGAGACTTCGCCTTCGCGCGGCCACCGGTGGCCTCGGCGACAGAACCGCCGGCGTTGATGTTGGCCTCGGCGCAGGCGTCGGGTGCTCCGCCTGATGGTTCGATTCCGCCACCGATCCCGACGGACGGTGTCTCGAGTGGTGAGGTCTTGCGGCCGTCGACCGAGCCGCCGTCGATGGAGCCCCCGGCCGAGGTACCGCATTCGACATTGGGTGATCCGGTCGCAGGCAAGCAGGCGCCACCATCAGTGAAGTCGGGGGTGTCGGGCTTCGATCCTGCTCGTTCGACGGCGGATCCGGCGCAGAGGTCTCGGTTCGTGACGGTCTTTGAGAATCCGGACGGTACGCGATCGGCGACGTTTGGTTCGGAGGCCCAGAACTATCTGTTGCCGAATGGTCGCTGGGTGCCGATTGATCCGCGGCTGCTGCCTGTTGCCGGCCAGCCGGGGATGTTCTCGACGGCGGCGTCGTCGATGTCGTTGACCGTGTCGTCTGCGGGTGTTGAGATCCGTGGCGAGAGTGGCGGGCTGATCACGATGGTTCCTGGTGCGGGCGCGGTCCGCCTACCTGTGCCGGTGATCTCGGCTGACGGGCTGACCGCGACCTACTCCGAAGTGTGGCCGGGGGTTGATGTCCGTTTCAGGGTGACCAACGCGACGGTGGCGAAGGAGATCGTGCTGAAGTCGCCGTCCGCGCCGTCGTCATTCGATGTCGCCGTGACCGGTGTGGAGTTGGCCCAGGACGCGTCATCGAAGCTGGCGGTGGTCGGCTCATCGGACTTTGGGATCGGGCAGGTGGAGGTGCTCGACAAGGCAGGGACGCCCGTGAACGCGCAGGCGCGTCCGTCGCAGCGGCTTCGTGCTGGCGGCTCGAAGGCATCGCCCGTGGTGTCTCTGGGTGTCGATCCGGCGTGGTTGGGGTCATTGCCGGCGGAAGCGTTCCCTGTGGTGTTTTGGATCCGTCGTGGAACTACTTCCCTGGATTGGCGAACGGGAACGTGGCGTGGTCGTCGAACGGCTTCTATTGTCCGTCGAACCCGAATTGTGCTTCGCAGCGGGTTGGGAACAGTCTCGCGGGCAGCCCTGACAGTGTGTGGCGTTCCGTGTCGACGTGGGACTACTCATCGGTGTTGCCCACGGCGACGGTTGCTTCGAAGTTGATCTCGGCAACGGTGACGTCGGTCTATCAGTCCGGTACGACGTCGCAGCGACCGATTGCCCTGCGCCATGCGACCGCATACAACTGGTGTGGTTTCAACGTGAATGGTGACTGCAATCAGCCGTATTCGCCGTACGTTGGCGGGTTGCAGTACATGACGACTGGCACGGTCGTGTTCGATGTGACCAGCGAGTTGCAGGCGAGCTGGTATGTGGGGGCACCGAACATCGCGTGGGCGTTCTCTTCCGGTGAACCGCCTTCGACGTACACGTTCAAGGAGTTGGGGTCGTACATCACGATCACGTGGGACAAGTTGCCGATCGTGACCGAGAGCGGGGTCAGCCCGGCAGCGAACCCGTACCTCTTCCATCAGCACCTCGACGGGGTCGACTTGAGCGTGCCCGCTCAGACCGACCCTGACGGCGAGGTGCTCTACTACCACTTCATTCTCTGCTCGCAGCCGACGTGGACGGGCTGTGCCACCGTTCCAGGGTCGGTCTGGCTGGATTCTGGTTGGACGACATCCAACAGCTTCAGCGACTGGGTCGGTCTTGGTTTTCACGCGAGCTGGTACAACCAGCAGCTGTATTGGGGTGTCGAGGTCTCGAACCAGACTTCGACGGGGTTCCAGTTGCCGTCGGCCTGGAT
This sequence comes from Actinomycetota bacterium, assembly GCA_016213625.1. Taxonomy (GTDB): domain Bacteria; phylum Actinomycetota; class Acidimicrobiia; order Acidimicrobiales; family Ilumatobacteraceae; genus UBA668. Next base: position 63,993 of record JACQZZ010000037.1, on the reverse strand, counting down.
GCGACCATGGAAGTTGTACAACTATGCCGCGGCTGCGCCGCAGCTGGTGTCTCCAGTGGATGGGGTCCGGTGGAGTCCCGCCAACCCACCTGCTCTGACGTTCACGACACCGTCGGACCCTGACGGTGACTCCGTGCGCTACCGGGTGATTGTCTCTGAGGCTGGATCCCAGGGGGCCGTGTGGATGTCGGACTGGACGGCCTTCTATCCGCCGGGCACGGGTTCGGCTGCGATTCAGTTGCGACCCGACTTGCCGCTGACACCTGAGTCGTCGTACTCGTGGACGGTCGAGTTTCAGGACATGGTGACGTACTTCCACTGGTACTACTGGCACGGCCAGCCACAGGGTTCTCAACCAGCGACGAGAGCGACCGGCTTTGATGACCGATTGGGATCTGGCGGGCCATCGCCGACGCAGGCGGTCGGTCCGGTGGCGGTGAACATGGCCACCGGGAATTTGGCCACGTCGGTCGCCTTGCCGGCGGTGCCGATCTTGGGCGGGTCGATGGGCGGGTCGTTGTCCTACAACTCTCGCATCAACGACGTGGGGCTGCGCTCATGGATCGTCAACGATGCCAATAGCAACGGCGTCCAAGATGTCGGCGAGCAGGCGTCGGGGTCGGTGGACACGAGCCTGAAGTTCAAGTGGGTGTCACCTGCTGCATTGCCCGGTGTGTCGAACCTGCTCGCGACGTGGTCGGGCTATGTCACCGTGCCAACGACGGGCCTGTACTACTTCGGTGCGGCCTTGGGCGCTGATGAGAAGGTGAACGTCACTGTCGCAGGCCTCACAGCGCTCCAGGTCAACTGGACTGCCGGCGCATCAACCATCGGGTTCGACGAGCCCCTGGGCCAAGCACCGAGCCACTATTTCGACACCTCCTTCTACCCGAACGTGAACGCCGGGTCCGCAGGAGTCGCTTTGACGGTCGGGGTTCGTACACCGATCTCGATCACGTACCGCAACCCTTCCGGGAGTGGCCAGTTCGCGCTGTACACATCGACCGGCGACGGATTTGGCGATGTGCCAGCCTCGTGGCTTTCGCCATCGGATCGGGTGCTGCCTCGAGGCTGGCAGTTCAACCACGCCGACGGGCAGGGTGCGTCGTATGTCGCGGTCCGCCAGGACGCCGACCAAGTGTTCCTCGTGGCACCAGATGGGTCGCGGGTTGCCTATCAGCGCAGTGCCGATGGGAAGGCTTTCGTCCCGCCGTTGGGTGAGGACGATGTCATCGCGCTCGCTGCTGATGGCACGTTCGTGGTCACTGACACGGCCGGCTATGTGCATTCCTTTGACGCGAAGGGCGAACTCGTTTCGGTGACAGCGCCGATCGATGCCCGCTCGTCGGCCGCGCCCGTCTCGACATGGTCGGCGTGGAACCCGCCGGGCACGACCACAACATCGTCGCGCCTGACGGCCCAGACCGATCCGACCACGGGCCTGCAGGTCACCTACACCTACCAGGGTGTCAGCGGTTCGACCTGTCCGACAACCGGCGCCTACGTGGTGCCGCTGCCCGGCATGTTGTGCAAGGTCACCTATCCAGACGGGTCGGACACCACCCTCTACTACGTCGCTGACAGCCTCGGTGAGCCGCTGCTGGCCAGAGTCCAGAACCCTGGTGACGTGGCGGTGGGACGTGGTTCGGTGGACCTCGGTTACTCCCACGTGAGCATGGGCGCGTACACGTTGCCGCTCATCTCGAAGATCCGCGGCGAGCTCGCCAACGATGCACTCGCGGCGGGTTTGATCACCACCGCGGACGACTTCATGACCCTCGTCTCCTACGAGACCGCTGGGACCGGCAAGGTGACCGCGGTGACCCTGCCGAAGGCCTCGGCCTCTGACACCGCCCGCCAAGGAGTGACCTTCGAGTACGTCGCCGGCACGAACGAGACCCGCACCCACGTCGACGGGTTGGACAACACGTCGAGCTCGACCGACTGGGACCGCAAGGCCACCTTCGACGCGACCGCCAGGGTGCTGCTCGACTATCGGGCGTTGAACGACGCGTCAACGATCTGGTCACAGAGCGACACCCGCTGGGACGCCACCGGTGACCGGGTCGATGCGACGATCGTCGACAAGCAGGCCACCACGTACCTGTACAACCGGGCCAACCAACTGGTCGATCAATACGGGCCGGCGAACGAATCCTGCTTCAACCTCACGATCGGATCCGGGAGCTACCGGCTACCCAACGGCACCTGCACAACTCCGGGTGTGCCACACACGACGACCGAGTACGACACCCTCCTCAACGCTAATGGGACCTCGACGGCCATCACTGGCCTTGCGGCAACTGTGTGGCCGAACCCGAACTGGAGCGGGCCCCCATCGAACGTCGCCACAGGTGTCGGACCGAACTACACCACGCTGTCCAACAGTTGGAGTGCCGCCGGTCCAGCCGAGGCAACCAACGCGGCGGGAGCAGCGCTGGTCGACAACTTCTCGATGCGCCTCCAAGGGGAGATCGTGTTCCCCGCCGCCGGAGCCTGGACGGTCACCCCGGCCTCGGACGATGTGGCCTCCGTCTTCATCGATGACAAGCTGATCGCATCATCCACAGCGGCTGGGAGCACCCCAGGCGCGTACACCGTGTCCGGGGATCTGACGAAACGGATCCGGATCGACTTCAACGAGGTCACCGGCTCCGCGGCCCTCACCGTGTCGTGGGCCGGTCCTGGCGTGTCCCAGCAACCCATCCCGTCCAGCGCACTCCATCCTCGCTACGGGTTGGCGACACGCACGACCACCGTCGACTCCGGTGGGGCAACACCAGACATGGTGACCCACACCGAGTACTCCGCCACCGGGATCGACCCTGCTTTGGGCTTGCCGACGCGGGTGACCGTCGACCCGACCGGTCAGCGGCTGACGACCACCACTGGCTATGAAACCTCCGGCTACCGGCGGCGCATCTCCCGCACACTGCCCTCAGGCACCACCACCGGCTACGACTACTACGGAGCCGGTGCCGGTGCCGCCGTCGATGTGGCGTGCACCACTCAGAACGACACCACCGTCAACCAAGGCGGGCGCCTACGGACCACCATCAGCGCTTCGGCAGCCGATGGAAAGTCGATCATCACTGAGACCGTCTACGACCGCCTCGGCCGAATCGTCGCCAGTCGCCGAGGGACACGCCTCGCCGGGGTCGACACCTGGGAAGGCTGGGGATGCACCACCTTCGACGCACGCTGGCGACCAACCACGACGACCGTCCCCGCGTTCGGGATCCAGCCGTCGCGGACCATCACCTACAACTACGCCGTCTCCGGCAACCCGCTGGTCACCTCGATCGCCGATCCCACCGTGTTGCGCACCGTGAGCGACCTGCTCGGGCGCACCGTCGAATCGGACGACTACTGGGGACTCGCGTCCACCGCGGCGTTCCACCAGACCACCGGTCGGCTCGTGTCGACGAACGGTCCAGCCGGTGCACAGACGTTCACCTACGACCGTGGCGGCCGACTCACCCAACAGACCCTCGATGGGAACGTGGTCGCCGTGCCCGCCTACACCAACGCCGCCGACCCCAACCCGCACACGATGGCCACGGTCTCCTACCCGTCAGGGACCGGCAATGGCGGGAACGGCACTACCGGCACGATCACCCGCAGCGCGCAAACAGGGGCGCTCACCGGACTGTCGTGGAAGAAGGGAACAACACTGATCACCTCCGACACCGTCGACAGGTCGATCACCGGCAGGGTGACCAACGACTACATCGACGGCGCCGGCAGCCCCTCTTGGGCATACCGATACGACACCGCCGGACGGCTCGCCCGTGCCAGCGGCTCGAGCCACGACTACGAGTACCGGTACGCGAACACCTCATGCACCGGCACCGGGAACAACACCGCCGCCGGCGCTAACTCGAACCGCACACTCGTGCGCGACAACGGGGTCACCACCCAAGCATCGTGCTACGACACCGCCGACCGGCTCACCAAGTACGGCACACCTTCAGCGTCGTACACGACACGGTTGAACACACCGTCCGCGCCAGCCGTGTGGTGGAAGCTCGGCGACACCTCCGGTACGACGGCGGTGGCGACCAACGGCGGTACTGCTGCCAATGGGACGTACACGGCCGCGGGTGTGACGAAGAATCAAGCAGGTGCGCCGACAGGGGTGACGAATCCGTCGGTGTTGTTCGCTGGGGGGAACGTCCAGGTGCCGGTGTCGACGGTGACGGGGTCGGGGAAGTCGTTCACGTTGTGGTTCAAGTCCACCAGCAGCGGGGTGTTGTTGTCGAAGAACCTGAACGCCGCTGGTGGTGCGGTGGGCTCCACCTCGAGCCCGATGCTGTATGTCGGTACCGACGGCAAGCTACGCGGTCAGGTTTTCGGCGGGCCGGTCAACCCGGTGACCACTCCGCAGGTGGTCACCGATGGCAGATGGCATCATGTGGTCCTGGCGGTCGCGGCGAACGCTCAGACGCTCTACGTTGATGGCGTGAAAATCGGTGCCAATGCTGCAGCGACTGTCGATGACAGTTGGGGACCGGCATTCGCGTACATCGGCACCGGTGCCACGAGTGGGTCGTGGCCGGCCACGACCGGTGGGTGGATGCCGTTCCAGGGCAGCATCGATGAGGTCGCCGTGTACAACACGGTGCTCACCGACGCCAACGTCGCCGCTCAGGACAACCCGGTCCCGACAGCCGGGCTGGTGTCGCCGACCTACGACGCTCATGGCAACACCGTCACACTCAACGGTGACAGCTACACCTACGACGGTTCGGATCGGCACACCAAGACGGTGCACGGGTCGACCACGGTCACCTATGTGCGTGACGCTGCCGACAACATCGTGGCCCGCACCGATTCCACGACGGGGACCACGGTGCGCTACTCGGGGAACGTCGTGTTGGACACGGCGAACACGGTGATCGAGCGCACGATCACTCTGCCCGGCGGGGCGATGGTCACCAAACGGGCGGCGGGCGATGTGTGGTCGTACCCAAACATCCACGGCGACATCACTGCCACCTGCAACGCGACCGGTACCAAGCAAGGGGCGACGATCCTCAACGACCCCTACGGCAGCGCGCTGGGCGCGTTGGCGGACAACTCGAACGGGACCATCGACTACGGCTGGGTCGGCCAACACACCAAACTCACCGAACACGCCAGCGGCCTGCTCCCCACCATCGAAATGGGAGCCCGCCCCTACAACCCCACCCTCGGCCGCTTCCTCGAAGTCGACCCCGTAGAAGGTGGCACCACCACCAACGACTACGGCTACGTCCCGGACCCAGTGAACATGTACGACCTCAACGGCACCTGTGGTGTCTTCGGCAATCCGTTCAAGGAATGCGACGACAGTCACCAAGGCGAAGAAGGCTTCCTTGGCGGCGCCTTCACCAAGGCAGGTAGAGCAATTGCGAAAGCCGCGCCAAGCGTCTCAGCGTGTATGGTCGTCTGTATGGAGCTTGGATACTCGCGGGGTTCTGGCTTCTATGCAACGCCCGGAATCGGCATCGCAGTCTCAACGCCAAGCTTGGCATTTGGTGCAAAACCTCATTGTGGACTTCACGAAATCCGTGCCTTTGGTGAGGTGGCCTTCGGACCATTTGGACTGGGCCGTACCTCCACGCGTCCCTACAAATCGTCTCAACCATGGCGTACGACCGACTTCAGGTCCTACTCTCTGAACCCGCGGTCGTGGGTGTCGACGCTTCGAGGAAAGGCCGGATTTTCCGCAGGCGCGGGCGTTGTCATCCAGAAGACATTTTGCTCAAGATGATTGATGAGCGGATTCGGATCGAAGGGCCAGGGCTGAGATGCACAGCGTAGACAACTCGTCAAGCGAGATCCTCCTTCAATTGGGCCTCATTGTCCTCTTGATGGGTCTTACCGGTTATGCCAGTTTCCGGCGTCAGCGGCGCCGGAAATGTGGAAAGAGTGACGAGCTTCACGGTGATGGCTCACGACGGTCAGATGCCGGCCAATGAGAAGTCAGTTGGCGACTTTGTGTGGCAGTGCGCAGATCAACCGCCACTGAGTTCAGGGTGAGCGCGAAACCGATCGCTGCGATCAGCCACACATCTGTTCCGCCACAAGAGTTGCCGGGCTGGCGGAGATGGATTCCATCAGTTGGGGCTAGTTTGTTCAATTCGTCGGCACACTTCATTGCGAACGAGGCGGATTGCCACTGCCAGCTGTGTACTCTCGGCATCGATCTTTGACGCCTTGAAGATGATGTCGAGATTCTCGGCGTCAGTCTGGGAAGAAGGTCGAAATGCAGTGCCAGTTGGCGTTGCGGCCGGGGCCGTTGTTGGCGATCAGCCCTTGGTCTCTCAGTTCGGCGAGGACGAGCCGGATGGTGTTGTCGCTGATGCCTGGAACCGCGCGGCGGATGTCGGCGATGGTGAACGGTGTCGGGGCGTGGAGCAGCACGAAGTCTCGGACCCGGTCCTGTTTGGTGCCGCCGCCGGTCCCTGCGGCGACGCGGGTTCCGAACCGTGTGTAGGCGGCGTCGAGTCGGCCGAGCAGGTAGCAGGCCCACGGCCAGACGGTGTGTTGGCCGTCGTCGAACCAGGCCGTCGTCGACGCTGCGAGCGCTTGGTAGTACTCGTCGCTGGTTTCGTAGATGAGTTGTTCGACGCTCACGTACTTGCCGACCCCGTAGCCGGATCGTTGGAGGAGGTGTGTGGTGGCAAGTCGTGCGACGCGGCCGTTGCCGTCTGCGAACGGGTGGATGCAGAGCAGGTCGAGCGCGAACGCAGCGATGATGAGCAGCGGATGGGTCTCGTTGTCGCGGAGCGCGGGGTTGGCGCGAGCGACAAGCTCGTCCATGTAGAACGGCGTCTCCTGCCAACCGACCGGGGTGAAGCGTGTGCTGGTGCTGCCGTCGGGGTGGTGATCGATGACCAGGTTGTCCTCGGCCTTGAAGTATCCGCCGCGTCCATCGGTGAAGGAGAACAGCAGGCGATGCAGATGCACGACGAGTCCGACGGTGAGTTCACCCGGGGCCTGTTGGTTGAGGTAGTCGAGCGCAGCGCTATAGCCGGCGAACTCGGCCTCGCTGCGGTTGCGAATACGTTGCGGGTTGCCCGACACGAGGTTCGGCACCCGGGCATCGGCGACGTACACGCCCTCGATCGCGCTCGAGGCAGTGACCGACTCGATGCGCGCCTGTTCCTGCAGAGCGCCGAGTAGTTGGGGAAGCTGGTCGACGTGACGCGCCTCGGCACCGGCAGCGATGTCGATCCGGCGCAGCATGCTGACGATGTCGCCCGGAACGGGATCGAGCGTGCTGGCTCTCGTGAAGCTCCTCATAGAACCCCCTAAACATACCAATATCGAGATGCTTTGGGTAGTTCATTGGTTCGGTGGGGTAGTTCAGTGCTGGGGCGTCACTTCGACGCCGCCGATGACGGCGAGTACTCCAGGGCTTGGAGGAGCGCGTCTTCGTGCTGGGGGAAGCGGTGGCCGTAGCGGTCGAGGACGACCGAGACACGGTTGTGGGAATTCAGATCCGATTCTTCGAGTCCACACCAATAGTTCATTTGCCTGACGCCGGCGAAGCCAAAGCCAGACGCGATGTCCCGGCTGCAGTACGTTCTTCACTGAGCGACGACAAGAGTCGCAAGCGAACGGAGCAGAGAAATGGACCGTGGTCGACTGGGGACGATTGCGGTGCTGGTGTTCGCGCTGCTGGGCGGGCCCATTGTCGCTGCCCCTTCGGCTCTCGCTGATCCCCCGGGTTCCGGTTCAGTGGCGGTCTCCCTGACGGGATTGCCGTATTCGCCAACGGGGACTGTGGTATCGGTCGAGGGTGGTTGGCGACTCTTCGAGGAGCGCCCAGCATCTGGGCTTGCCGCAGCGGTGTGGCGCTCATCGGATGGTGTGAACTGGGAGCGAGTGGCCGTGCCGGCGGCGACGTCAGAGATCACCCGGAAGTACGCGATCGGCGAGGACGGCACGGTGTATGTGCTACGCGGCCACCACACTCCGGGTTTGTATTGGGTTTCGCTGAGTCGGTTCATTAGTGGCGCATGGGTCAACTCTGTGATTCCTGGAACAGGAAGCGGCGGCGGCACGATTTATGCGCAATCGATCTCTGTTGAGGGGTCGGTGGTTGTGGCCTTGGTTGGGCCGCTCGTGCGCTCCACCAATGGTGGAGCGTCCTTCACCACGCTTGGCGTGGTGCCGTCGGGGTCGACGGCCGCGTGGCTGGTCGGCGGGCAGATTCTGCTGTCGCGGAACAGTTCGCTCGCAGCAACGACCACAACGACTGTGTCGGCATGGAACCTTGCCGCTGGCAGCGCTGGGGCTTCGACGACGCTGCCGTTTGCTGCACAGGGCTTCGCGGTCAGCCCGCTCGACTCGTCGACGATCTGGGCGGTGGCGACGATGGCCGGACGGTTCGGGTACGCGGCCTCGACCGATGACGGGGTGTCGTGGTCGCAACCTGAGTGGTCGGCGCCGATTCCATGGCGCGAGGGTGCTGCGTTCGGGCCGACCACCGTTGACGACAACGGCACCTTCTGGACGTTCGGGGCGGCGCCGCAGGGCACAGGCTCCCGGTTCTACTCGTCGTCGTGGTCCGCCGTGTCGGCTCTGCGACCGACCTTCTCACGGCTCGACACCACGACCGCCGGAGCGGTGGCCGTCGGGTGGCCGGGGGTGGGACTCCCCGTTGGAACCATCTCGCAGGTGTCCATGTCCTCGGGTGGGTCGTACTCGGTCGGCTCGCTTGTCGGAGACTTCATCGGGGATGTGCCGGTTCTGGTGACGCGAGTGTCCACCGATGACACGCTCCTGCGGGATCTTGCCGCGTCGCCGCTTGCGCCGGTCTCGTCGCCGAACGGCTCGTGGACACTTGTGGCTGAGGGGCCGAACGGTGCAACGACGGTCGTGTGGCGTTCGCCGGATCGCGCGAACTGGGAGCGAATCCCACTCCCACGGACGGGGGGAAGCGATTCGCTTCGGATCAGCGACGACGGGGCCGTGCAGATCATTGCGCGTGTGACGAGCGGCGCGAGCCAACATCACTACTTCTTCCGGTTCGAGACGGATTGGTCGTGGCCGGCACAGATCTGGAACGGCTCACCCTCGTTGCTGACTCAGTCGGGTAGCTCGCTGTTTGCTGCAAGCGGCACGATCAATGCGTTGTGGCGTTCCGATGATGACGGTTGGAACTGGCGATCGGTGGCGAGTTACAAGCCTGGGTCGACGACCCCTCGGGCCGGCATCCTGCACCTCGTTGCTGGTTCGGAGTATTGGAGGTGGTCGACGGTCACTCAGCAGTTCCTGCCGACCTCGCAACTCGACGTCAACGGAAACCCGATCTACGTGCACACGGGCCTTCCAAGTGGCACGCGGGTGCTGTCATCGCCAAACGAACCGAACACGCTCTGGCTTGCCAGTGCTACGAGTAGCACGTTCACGTTGACCCGGTCGCCCGACAACGGAGCGACGTTGGAGCAGGGGACCGCGTGGGGGTTCCCCGCGGGAGTGTCGCCGACTTCGTACCAAGTGGCCACGGACGGGAACGTCTACTTCTACGGTGTCGCGCAGTGCACTTCGGCCAGCTTGGTGTACTCGATCTCGCACCCCTTGGGATCGGGGTCGTTCTCGGCGGTCACGCCGATCTACCTCGACGAGTCGAAGACGGCAATCGTTCCGCCGTCGGCAGCGATGTACGCCCCGCCGGTCGGGCGTGAGGCATGGTTCTCGGTCACCAATCCCGACGGTGGAAAGGAACTGCGGCGGGTCGAGGGCGAGTCGGCGTCGCCAGAATCGGTGTTCGGCTTCGACGGCTATGGACTCACCGCTCGAGGTGTGAACCTGTCGATCGGTGGCCTCGTACAGGCTGAGACAGACGCCTCGATCGCGGGAGTCGGTCCCAAGCTCGAGTTGGCCCGCACCTACAACTCGCAGGACCGCCGAGTCGGGATCTTCGGTCGCGGTTGGACGTCGACCTTTGAAACGCGTGTGTACGAGAACTGCCTCACGAAAGATGTGACCGTCCTGCATGGGGATGGACGTCGCGAATACTTCCCCTTCGACGGTGTCAGTGGATATCTGACCTCGCCTGGGTACACCAGTCGCTTGGCGAAGACTGGTACGACCGGCTGGACCTTGAGCGGAACGGACGGCTATGTGAGCACGTTCCGCTCTGATGGTCGGCTGACCTCAGTCGCCGATGCTGACGGACAGAAGCTTCTCTTGACGTGGAACGCGTCGAACCAGCTGACCACCGTTGCGGACCAGGTGTCAGGGAGGTCGCTGACGTTCAGCTATGTCGCCAGCCGCGTGTCCTCGGTGTCCACGACAGCCGTGAGCGGCCCCGGCTACACCGGTCCCTCGACGTGGAACTACGTCTACTCGGGCAGCGATCTCGCAAGAGTCTGCGAACCACGGAACAACAATCCGGTGACCGGCTGGTGCACCGACTACACGGTCACCAACGGCCGCATCTCCCAGCTCACGGACCGCAACGGACATGTCGATCGCAAGGTTGGCTACGACGCGGGCAGACTTGCATGGACCGAGGACGGGCTCGGAAACCGAACGAGCTATGCGTACCCGACCCGTTCGAGGACGATCGTCACCGACGCCAATGGCAACGCCACGATCAGCGACTTCGATTCGCTCCGTCGCCTTGTCAAGGTCACTGACCCGGCTGGTGGTGTTACACAACACGAGTACGACACCACGGGTTTCCGTTCCCGAACCACCGATCCGCTCGGCCACGCCACGACGCGAACATTCGACATCAACGGCAACGTCCTGTCCGAGACCGACGGCGCTGGCAGCACCAGCTACTTCGCCTACGACGCGTTCAACAACCGAACCGACGCGCGCGATGCACGCTCTGCTTCGGCGAGCGACAACACCTACAGAACGACAACGACGTGGGACGGTGCCGCCCGCAACAAACTCTCCGAGGTCACCCCGGCCACCGCTCAGCAACCTTCGGGAACAACCCGAACCTGGTCCTACACCACCGGCGCGGAGCTCGCCATCGGGGGCGGCGTCACCCCCAAGGGACTCCTCAAGACAGAGACCGATGCCCGTGGTGCCACCTCCACATACGGATACGACAGCGCAGGAAATCTCAGGGACACACTCGATCGCAGCGGCCTTCACACCACCTACACCTACGACTCTCTCGGTCGACAACTGACCCAGACCGAATACCCGACTGGTTTCCCGGCGGGGGTCACCACCGTGCGCGAAATCGACCGCCTCGGCAACGTCGTGACCGAGACTGCCCCAACGACCACCAACGCCGTGACCGGAGTAGACCATCAGCTTCGTGTCACGTCGACGTTCGATCCCGCGGGAATTCTTGCCCAGATCACGGAGTCCGACGTCGGTGGATCGCAGGTACCCGACAACCCGCGGACGAGGTCATTCGCGTACGACGCTGGCGACCGCCCGACGTCGGTGGTCGATCCAGAAGGTGGCGTGACCGTCACCGAGTACGACCACAACGGCAACGTCACAGCGACGGTCGATCCGCGGGGCACCCGCCTGGAGACGTCGTACGACAGCCGCAATCTGCCAGTCAGCACCGTCGCCCGATCTGCAGTGCTCGACGAGGGTTCATCGGTCCCTCGCGATGTCACGCTCTCGAACGTCACATACGACGCCGCCGGGCGCCAGGTCACTGTCACCAACGCAAACGGAGTCACCACCGCCATCGACTACGACGCCGCCGGGCGCCTCACCTCTCGCAGGATGCTCGGCTTCCACAACCTCGACGGCACCACCAGAGACGTCGTGCTCGAGACGACCACCTACGACGCCGCCGGTCACGCGACGAGCGTCACCACGGGCAACGGGGTGCGGACGGAAGAGACCACCTACGACGCTGCCGGCCGCGCGATCGCCGTGGTGCTCGACCCTGGTGGCCTCAACCGCATGACCTCCGTCACGTACGACGCGAACGGCAACATCACCGACCGAGCCGTCTCCGACGGCACGCGCACCGAGTCGACCACTGCCACCTACAACAGTGCGGGTCAAGCGCTGACCCGCACCGTCGAGAACGGCGCGACAGACCTCGTCACCTCATACACCTATGACAATCGCGGTGCGCTCCTGTCCACCGTCGACCCCCGAGGCAACGCCCCCGGCGAGAACCCGGTCGCGTACCGCACCGACTACGAGGTCGACCAGCTTGGTCGGACGATCCGGACGCTCTCACCGCCTGTCGAGGTCACCGAGGGCGGCACCACGGTCAGCGGGGTGCGGCCCGAATGGACAATCGGTCTCGACACGTACGGGCAAGCCACGCACCAGCGTGACGAGCGAGGCAACACGACCACCCAAACGTTCGACCGGCTCGGCCGCCTCACCTCCGTCACGCATCCGGCAGCCGTGGTCGCCGGCGGAGCGACAGTGGCACCCACCGAGCTGTCCACGTACGACGCGGTCGGGAATCTCGTCAGCAGTACCGACAGGCGGGGAAACATCACCTCCTACACGTTCGACCGCCTCAATCGGGTCATCACCCGCACCGACCCGCCCGTTGGTTCCAGCGCTGCAGGTACCACCACCTGGTTCTACGACGACCTCGGAAACCCGACCACCGTCGTCGATCAGCGCGGCGCACGCACCGAGGCGTCCTTCGACGACGCAGGGAGGCAACGCACCCACACCGCGGTCGTCCGCAACGGCTCGGCATCACCGCAGCGGTTCACGACGACCTTCGACTACGACGACCTGGGCAACACCACCCTCGAGCAGAACCCGGCCGGTGACACCACCCGATGGGAGTTCTCCGCCGCGTCAGAACCCATCACGGCCATCGCGCCTGATCTCGCAGAGTACAGCGCCACCTACGACCTCGCCGGACGCCAGATCACGTCCACCGACCCACAGGGCCGGCGCACCAGCACGGAATACGACCTGGCCGGCAGAGCAGTCGCGGAACGTCACTTCTCGAGCACCGGCACCCTGCTCACCACCGCAACTGCCGCGTACGACGGCGCCGGGAACCTGACGGCCTCCACGAGCCCGCGCGGTGTCGCCTCCTCGACGCCGCAACAGTTCACAACCACCTACACGTACGACCCGATCTCACGCCTCTCCAGCGTCGCCCAACCCACCAGCGCCAACCACTCCATCACCACCGCGTACCGCTACGACGCGGCGGGGAACCTGACCTCGCTGGTTGATGGGCGGGGCAACACCACCCAGTACACCTACAACGCCTGGGAACTCCAGACTTCGGTCATCGAACCGTCCACCGGGGCACACCCGGCGCTCGCTGACCGCACCTGGATCTCGGACTACGACTCCGGTGGACTCCCGGTTCGCTCCACCGAGCCGGGCGGCATCACGATCGAGCGAACTTTCGATGCGCTCGGCCGGCTCACCCAAGAGGCGGGAACCGGTGCGAGCGCCGCGGCCCGTTCGTTCGGGTACGACCTTGCCGGGAACAGAACGGCTGTGGGATCACCGACCGGTGACATCGGATTCGTCTACGACGACCGTGGATTGCTGACCGCGACGACTGGTCCAACTTCGTTCCAGTCATCCTTCGCCTACGACCCGGCGGGGCGGATGGTTGGACGCACGGACGCCGGCGGCACAACCAACTACACGTGGACAAGCCGAAGCGAACTGGCGACAGTGACGGACACCGTGTCGGGTTCGAGCAGATCCAACTCGTTCGACGACAGCGGTCGTCTCGTCGATGTCGCCTACAGCGGTGGTGCTAGCCGCCATCTCACCTATGACGATCTCGGCCGGCTCATCGGTGACGAGCTGCGCGACAACACGAACGCCCTCACCGCCGGCAACACCTACGGCTATGACCTCGACGATCACGTGACATCGCGTACGGTCACGCTCCCTGCCAACCCCGCCGCCGGGGCGAGCCAGTACAGCTACGACCACGCGGGACGACTGTCGGGTTGGACACGGCCCGATGCCACGGTCGCCGTGTACGCGTATGACGACGCTGGGAACCTCGTCAACAACGCGGGGCAGTCCGCCACGTACGACGCACGCAACCGGCTGATCACCGCCGGGCCCACCAGCTATGCCTGGACTCCGAGGGGCACGCTGCAATCGACGAACGATACGAGTGGCTCCACCATCTACGGTTACGACTCACTCGATCGACTGATCAGCAACGGGAACACCGCCTTCGGGTACGACTCGCTCGACCGCATCGCCACGGCGGGCTCGACTGTTTTCGGCTATGCGGGCGCCGAGATCGACCCGGTCGCTGTGGGGGGCACCCGAATCGCTCGCAGCCCCGCCGGTCTGCCAATTGCCGCGCAGTCGGGGACCGACCCGGCGGTGCTGATCGGTCGGGATCGTCACGGCGACATCGGCTACGCACACACGGCCAGCGGCGCAGTGTCGGCGACCAACGTCTACGACCCGTTCGGGAGCACCGTCGCTCACACCGGGGCGATGATGCCGCTCGGGTTCCAAGGTGACTACACGGACCCCGCCAGCGGCGACACCTGGATGGGTGCTCGCTGGTACCGGCCCGGCACGGGCGGGTTCACCAGCCGTGACAGCGTGTTCGGTGACCTCCAGACGCCTGTGTCAGTCAATCGCTACACCTACGCCAACACAAACCCGATCGGCATGTGGGACCCCGACGGACACGCAGCCGATTACGCGGGTGTGGACTGCGCAGCACTCGGTGAACGGATCCAGGTGGACTGCTACGCCGAACAAGGCGGCCCGATGAGCGGGGGTCTCGCCCGACTCGAGCGAGACGCCAACGCGGTCGCGACCGCTCTCCCAGCCGTGAAGGCAGGACTCGGCTTCGTACCGATTCTTGGTGACGCGATCGATGCCTGGGACTGCACTCACGGCGATGTGGTCTCGTGCGCGGCGGCGATCCCGTTCATCGGGTCCGCTGCGAACGTCACCAAGGCCGCCAGGGTGCTCGACAACACCGTCGACGCCTTCCGCGCTGGGGACACCGTCCACGACCTCACCCGCAGCAGCAACGCCGCTCACGACCTCACCAACGCCAGCGACTCCGTTCACGACATCGCACGCGCCAGCGACGGCACCAGAGCCGCACGCACCAGCAACGCCACCCACATCACCGATACCACCCGCACAACGACCCACTTCAACCCACCGACACGAGCCACAAGCACCAGTCCTACCGTCCGCGAGTTGCGTGCAGCCGGGCAAAGCGAAGCTCACCACATCATCCAGGACGCCGCCGCATGGGACATCCCTGGATACAAGACCAACGCTGCACCGGGGAGACCACTCGCTGGCGGCGGAAAGGGGTCACCGCACTACAACGCGAATAAAGTACAGCGAACGGCCACCGTCGGCGGAACGTACGGCGCGGAACGCCAAGTCGCTTGTTCGGCGCTTCTTGCCGCCGGCGTGGGAGCAGCCGATGTCGTCGCGGATCTAGCGAGGGCTGATGCATACTTCATGGGTGAGTTGGGGCTCACACTCGACTCGCCAACTCGCATCCCAGGCAACCGGCGGGGGTGCTGAGATGAGCCCGCTCGAGGTTGCCGTTCGGATTGTTGTCGATCTTCTCGTGCGCGGTGAGTTCTCCGTCGTCGAGGCGTTGACGCGAAGTTGCAAGCTGACTGCGGCTGAGTTGGAGGAAGCGGTGCTCGTTTACGGGCGAACGTTGGTGCCACCACCGAATGGCTATTGGCAAGTCCTTGACATCATCGCGGTCGATGAGGCCGACGTTCCGACCTACTCCGTCGTTGCGCCACTGTGGACGGAAGAAGAAGGCCGATCGGATCTTTCACTCGTGCTCACGATGACCGAGTTTGCGCCTGGGTTGTTCGCCACCCAGATCGATGGTCTCTATGTCCGATGATTCCTTGCCACCAACACGGCATAGCGCGGTCCGAAGCCATGGCCCGAGGGCCCGCACAACCAGACGATCCAACGGAGGATCGGAGAGCTCGAGGAAGTCGGCATGACACATAGGGCCGGCGGAAACCTGCCCGAGGAGGTGATTCCGACACCCGGAGGGCGCAAGACGTGCCGGCGACCCGACATCACCATGACGCGGCTCGATGGGTCGACTTATCGGGAGAACGTCGGCCGCACCCTTGCCGACGGTTCACCAGTGCCCCGAGAGGTGTCGGCACTGGATGATCTCGAGGCGGCCATCGGCACACGGCCCGGCTACATGGCGTATGACCGATGAGCCGTCGAAGCCGAACCCTGCAGTTCTTCGCTAGTCCAAACGAAGCGCGTGCACTGCTCGCTCGATTCCTGGTCGCCGGGTTCTACATTTACGAGGTCGTAGATGGAACCTGCCGAGAGTTGGACTTGGCTGATCGCGGCGCCGTGATTCCGGCCCGAGTGTTTGTTGGCGACGCGCCCGTTTCGGGAGCTGACGCTCACCGCCAGCCGGCGCGTTTGGGGGCTGGTCGTGTTCGATACTCCGTTCCTGAGCGATGGTCAGCTGCGGATGGCGGTGTTAGGGGCGGTGAATACCTGGAGCGACAACGGCTCGGAGGTCGTCGACGACCGTGCGCTGCGGCTGTTCGATCGTTTGAAGAAGGCCGTTTCTGCAGACTTCGTCGGGTCGGTCGATGTTATGTCACGTCCGACGGGGGCGACGCGGAACTACCCGGCGATTCGGACGACTGCGGACGCAGTTGCCCTGTGGGGAAGCGGACTCCGATTTGTCCAGGATGGAGTCGCCGGACTCGCGTACCGCCCCCACGGCACCGAGTCAGGGTGAGTGGTCGATCGAGTGACAGAGCACGAATCTCTCGATGTCAATCGGGGACTGCAAGCGTCCCCCTCGGAGATGTCGCTTGAGGAGTACCGGATCAATCAAACGCCCCGCCCAGACACCACCGGCAACCGAACGTGAGGCTCGACAAGGGCAACGGGCCAACGAGCTGTTGCTCGTGCTTAGTGGCCCGTCTTCACTGGAGCTCTCTCAGCATCCGGAACTTCACTTCGACGCCGCCGAGGACGGCGGGTACTCGAGTGCTTGGAGGAGTGCGTCTTCGTGTTGCGGGAAGAGGTGGCCGTAGCGGTCGAGGACGACCGAGACACTGGTGTGGCCGGCGCGCACGGCGATCTGTTTCGGGTTGGCGCCTGCGGCGATCCACAGGGAGATCGCGGTGTGGCGCAGATCGTGCATGCGTAGCGGGGTGAGTCCGGCCGCCTCGACGGCCGGGGTCCAGTAGCGGCGTCGCAGGAGTCCGGGTCGCACGGCGTAGCCCTCTGCTGACTGGAACACGAGCGCGTCTCGGTCGAGTGGTTGGCTGGCGATCTGGGCGAGTTCGTCGGCGACGAACGCGGGCAGGCCCACCGTGCGGACAGCCGCCTTGGTCTTGGGTGGCCCGAAGCTGATCTCGCCGGCGAGATCGGTGAGTGTTTCGGTGATGGTGATCTGTCGGCGCAACAGGTCGACTCGTTTCCATCGCAGCGCGAGGAGCTCGCCGAGTCGGAAGCCGCCGTAGCCGGCGACGAGCACGAAGGCGCGATATCGCGGATCGATGGTGTCGGCGAGGTGGCGTAGCTCGTCGGCAGTGAGGAATCGCATCTCCTCGCGTTCGACCTTCGGGAGCGGGAGTCGTTCGACAGGGTTGGCCGCGATCAGCCGGTCCTCGAGCGCGGCGCGCATCAGCTCGTTGAACACCTGGACGGCCTTGATCGTCGTTGCGGGTGCGAGCGCCGACCCATCGGGGTCGGACAGCCCGGCGACCCACTCGCGCAGGCTCGTGCGATCGACGCGGGCGAGTGGCACAGCGCCGAAGGTCGGCGCGATGTGGTTGTGGAACGTGGCTTCGTCGCGCAGTCGCGTGGAGGGGCGCAGGTTGGTGACGGTCGGCCACCACCGCGAGTGCCACTCGCTGACGGTCATGCGGCCCAGGCGCGGGTCGACGAAGGAGCCTTGGTCGATGTCGACCTCGACGAGATGCGCGTACCGCTCGGCGTCACGTCGGCGGGCGAACTGCTTGGTGCGTTCGCTGCCGTCCGCGGCGCGGAAACGAACGAGGTATGCCTGCTGTCCGTTGGACAGCTTGCGGACCCGAATGGACGCCATTCCGTCATGGGTACTCCCGCGCCAAGTCCGCGTCAAGTCCGCGCGCCAGTGAACACAGGGCAACACGGGGCGACACCGAAATGCGCGAACTACCTGCTCAGACGGTATGCGACAGCACGAGGCAACACAGGGCAACACCGTTCTTTCGCTCTGATAAGGATGAGGTCACAAGTTCGATTCTTGTTAGCCCCACCAGTACACCCCGGGCCAACCGCCCGGGGTGTCGTGTTTTTCGGGTGTCGTGTCTTCGGGGTCGGCGCCGGTGGCAGGTCCGCGCCAGATCCGCGAGTCCGGCGTGAATGCTGTCCGCTCGACGGTCGGGCGCTGAGCAGTCATTTCACGGGGCGCGCTCCTCGACGCGAGCGGTCAGACGGCGGTGAGGTGATAGGTGACATCGATCGTGAAGCCGTCGTTGAACTCGGTGTGGATCACGACGGTGTGGTGACCGCGACGCAACGGCTCCAGGATCGCCGCGTAGCCGGCGGAGCCGAAGGTGTGCACCCCTGGGTCGATGGCCCCGATGTTGACGAGCACGCTGTCGGGTTCGACGTCGATGGGGAAGTTGCCGGTCCGAGCGATGCGTCGGTGCATGTTCTCGACCGCCTCTCCGTCGATGGTCATCGTGGAGGTGGTGGCGAACTCGTCGATTGCGCTCGATGCACATGCGGCGGAGTCGACTTCATCCCAACAGAAGAAGCCATTGGCGAACACGAACACGGGCCGGTTGCGCGACACCGTGCAATCGAACGTGGCGACCTGCTCGAGCGTGGTCGGCAGCAGTTGCATCTTGCCGGAACGTCCCGGCGAGCAGCCGGACTCTGGCTGGACGGCCGACGCCTCGCCTGCGAACCATCGGAGAAACTCGACGTTCCACTGGGTGAGGCTCTTGCCGGCCACCTTCTCTCGCGCGCCGTACACCTCGGCATCGTGGGCACCGGCGACAGGAACTGCCGCGACGGTGATTCCTGTGAAGGCGAGTGCTGCGAACAGGGTGCGGACGCGATTGATTCGTTCCATCGGAGCCTCCGGGTGGCTGTCGTGGCGTCGAATTGCGGGCTTCTTGCCGATTGATTGTTTCGGTCACAGTGCATCGCGCGCAGTGCGATGTCAAGCGACCGTGTCGGCGCCTCGTCACCGTCGTTGGGTCAGCGCCACTCGAAGAACGTCACGGCCAGGCCCGACGGGTCCTCGACGGCCACGTTGCGGTGACCCCAGGGTTGGTCGGTGGGCGGTTGGGTGACGGTGACGCCCGCGGCCACCATCCGTTCGTGCAGGGCGTCGACACCGCTGTGCTCGATGCCGACCGACACGCCGGTCACCGCCGGCACGTCGGCGGTCTCGATGAACTCCACCCGGGCCACGTCGCCGTAGCCGAAGATGCGACCCTGGCCCTGGTGCTCGTCGGCGGGCCATTCCCTGGTGACGGGCCACCCGAGCACCTCGCCCCAGAACCGGCAGGCCTCGTCGAAGCGGTCGGTACGTCGGACGATGCGCAGTTCCATCTCGGCATCGTGCCACGACCTGGTCGCGGCCCTGCCACCGTCGTTCGTGATCAGGCCGCGACAGGTTCGCCGAGGGGTGGGCAGTTGGTACGCTCCGCGGTGATGAAGATCCTCCGCCGAGCCCTCGTGGCCCTGTCGCTGGCCGGCACCATCGCCGGCGTGCTGCGGGCGAAGGGTAAGGGCGGCGTGCCGCCGCAGGCCGGCGGTTGGCGCGAAGTCAGCGTTCCGCCGAAGTGACCGCGCTCCCGACATGACCGTGGCCCCTGACATGACGGAGTCGACCCCCATCATCGGTGTGGTCGGCTGCGGCGTCACCGGCAGTCGCGTCATTCGCCACCTCGGTGGTCACCATCATCGAGTGGCCGCCTACGACGACGTGCGCAGCGCGGCCCGCGCTGCCGCCAACTCGGTCGGGGGAGTGGTGGTGGACAGCCCGTCCGACCTCGTGCCGTGCGATGTCGTGGTCATGTGCCAACCCGCCCCGCACACCGAGACCGTGGCCGCGTTCCTGCGGGAAGGCACGCCGGTGGTCACCCTCAGCGACGACCTCGACGACCTGCGCTTGATGCTCGGCCTCGACGACCTGTGCCGCCGTGGCAAGGTGCCCCTGGTGGTGGGCGCGGGCATGGCGCCCGGCCTGTCGGGTCTGCTCGCGTACTACCTGTCGTTGCAACTGGACCATGTCGACGAACTGCACGTCGCCATCCATGGCACGGCCGGCCCTGCCTGTGCACGTCAGCACCACTTCGCGCTCGGCTCGACGGCGCTCGGTTGGCACGACGGTGAGTGGGTGGAACCCGTGGGCGGGAGTGGTCGCGACCTGGTGTGGTTCCCCTCGCCGGTGGAGGCCAACGACTGCTACCGCGCCGCGCTCGGCGATCCCCTGCTGCTGCACCGCTCGTTCCCCCAGGTGGGGCGCATCACCGCTCGCGTGTCGGCCACCCGGCGCGACCGACTGACGGCCCGGCTCCCCATGCTCACCCCGCCCCACTCGGCGGGCGACCTCGGCGCGGTGCGCGTGGAGGCCCGTGGTGCCGCAGCCGATGGTGGCCGTGTGACCGTCATCGCCGGTGCCGCGGCGCCCACCGCCGACGTGGCTGCTGCGGTGTGTGCGGCGACGGCGATGCAGGTGGCAGCGCACGGTCTGGAGCCCGGTGTGCACGCGCTCGGCGATGCGTCGATGGCTGGGCTCGACCTGTTGCATCACGCCACCGTATTGGGGGTGCGGGTGCAGGAGTTCACCGGGGTGGCGAAGGCTACCGGCTGGTAACTTAGGTGGCATGGTGATGCAGTTGCCGTGGCTCCCCCCGGGTCACACGATGGTGCTCGAGGGTCGTGGCGAGGTGTTCTACCGTCACCACGTCCACCCGGATCCGGCAGCGCCGACGCTGCTGTTGCTGCACGGGTGGACGGCCAGTGCCGACCTGCAGTTCTTCACGGCCTACGAGACCCTGGCCGACCATTACTCGTTCGTGGCCATCGACCACCGCGGTCACGGCCGCGGCATGCGGGCCACGGAGAAGTTCGAACTGCACGATGCTGCCGACGACGCGGCATTGCTGCTGCAGGGCCTCGGCATCGACCAGGTGGTCACCGTCGGCTACTCGATGGGTGGCCCCATCAGCCTGTTGTTCGCCCGCCGTCACCCGCAGATGGTGCGCGGCATCGTGGTGGAAGCCACCGCGTTGGAGTGGCGCGGCAAGTGGTACGAGCGCATGGAGTGGAAGACCGTCCACATCCTGGGCTTCCTGCTCCGCTCGCGTGTGTACCCGCGCTGGATCCGCATCGGCATCCGTCGGCTGCTCGGCCCCGACCACCCGATGTTGCAGTACGTGCCGTGGGTGGCGGCCGAGGTGCACCGCACCGATGCCGCCGCCATCGTGCAGGCCGGCCAGTCGCTCAGCCGCTACGACGCCACCGCGTGGGCCGGGCAGATCGGCCTGCCGGCGGCGTCGCTCATCACCACTCGCGACCGACTGGTGTGGCCGCGCAAGCAGCGCGCACTCGCCCACGCGTTGAACGCCCGTGTGGTGGAGATCGCCGACGACCACCTGTGCTCGTGGACCTCACCCGACGAGTTCGCCAAGGCCACCCTGCAGTTGGTGCAGTACGTCACCGAGGGGTGACGTCGTCAGCTATTGAAGGGGTCGTTCTGGGTGATGGTGGGCCTGGAACAGGTCGCACAACAACGCGATCTCGGCACCATGGTGGATGACCTCGCGTTGGGCGTGGAGCACCAAATCCAGCCGGGTGTGCTCACCGAACGGACCCCATGCGGGGCCGAGTGGCTGGAACAGGTCGTCGCCCCAGCCGGCCACGCCGTCGCGGAACACACGCCAGGCCGCCTGCATCAGCGGCCGGGCTGACGACCAGTCGCCCACCCAGGCGGTGCCCTCGAGGCCGGTACCGGTGGTGCCGAACAGGCGAGCGGAGTAGCTGTCGAGCGCGTCGACCGCGATGTGCCACGTGCGCCAGGCGATGGTGGTGACGGGCGCCGGCTCCGGGTCGCTGTCGTCCCAGTCGACCACCCACCGATCGTCGACCAGTCGTACCGACCAGCAACCAGCCACGGGCTCCCAGCGGAACTCCTGCTCGCTCAGCGCGGCAGTGCGGTCGACGAGTGGCTGCCAGGCGTTGTCGAGCCCCTCGAGCACGATGGCGGCGAGCGGTCGGGCGGACTCGGTCATTCCGCTCCTTCCTTGTGCACCCGCGCCTCGAGCTCGTCGAGGCGGGCGGTCATCCGCTCGATCGCGGCGGTGATCTTCTCGAAGTGGTCCTCGAGATCACTGGTGGTGGCCACGTCGCCCAGCGACAGTCGCACGCTGGCGATCTCGCGGGCGAGGAACTCGGTGTCGGCCTGGGTGCGCTCGGCCACCTTGCGGTCGGTCTCGACCGTGGATCGGTCGCGCTCCTCCTGACGGTTCTGGGCGAGCAGGATGAGTGGCGCCGCGTAGCTGGCCTGGAGGCTGAGCACCAGGGTGAGGAGCACCAGACCACGAGCCCACGGGTCGAACTGCACGCTCTCGGGGAGCACGTAGTTCCAGATGACCCAGGCGGCGATGACGACGCTCTGCCACACCAGGAACCGTGCGGTGCCCAGGTAGCGGGCGATGCTCTCGCTGAACTGACCGAACGCATCGGGGTCGTAGTGCACGCCGAGGCGGCGGTTCTGGCGCGGGGTGGAGAGATCTTCGCGGCGCTTCATCGGGGCACCGCCCCTGCATTCACCCGCCTGCGCTGACGCCAACCGGTGGGCAGTGTGCGGTCGAGCACGTCGTCGACCGTGATCGCGCCGAGCAGGTGCCCGGCCTCGTCGCACACCCCGAGCGACAACAGGTTGTAGCTGGCGAGCCGTTCGGCCACCTCGCGCTCGAGGATGTCGGGCGTGATGGTGGGCTCCTGCTCGACGCAGCGGCCCAGCTCCATCGCCGGCGGCTCGCGCAGCAGACGTTGGAAGTGCACGACACCGAGGTAGGTACCCGTGGGCGGCTTGTACGGCGGCTGCACCACGAACACCTGGGCGGCGATGCTGACCAGCCACTCGGGGTCGCGGATCTCTGCCAGGGCCTCGGCCACGGTGGCGGTGGGACCCATGATGATGATGTCGGGGGTCATCAGCGAACCGGCGGTGCCCTCGTCGTACGAGAGCAGACGACGCATCACATCGGCGTCCTCTTCGTCCATCGCCTCGAGCACCCGCGTGCGCTGCTCGCCGGGCATCTCGGCCAGGAGGTCGGCGAGGTCGTCGTACTCCATCTCTTCCAGCACGTCGACCACGCGCTCGATGTCGAGACCCTCGATGATGCGCAGCTGCTCGGCCTCGGGCAGTTCCTCGAGCAGGTCGGCCAAGCGCTCGTCGTCCATCGCCTCGGCCAACTGCTTGCGCTGGGCCAGGGGAAGCGCACGCACCACGCCGGCCACGTCGCTGGGGTGCATGTCGCGCAGGCGGGCGGCCTCGGCGGCCATCTCGGCGCCGGCCTCGATGCTGAACAGTGCGGGCAGCTCGGTGATGTCGACCAGTCGATAGCTGGGCCGCGGGCGCATGATGCTGCGCCGCGCGAGGCGTACCTTGGCGGGTTCCCAGTAGTTCTGCTTGCCGTCGTTGGCCGAACGCAGGGCCACGTCGCTGACCGTCTCGTCGCCCACCTTCTTGTCGATGAGGTCGCGACCCACGAGGATCTCGCCGGCCTTCGGCTTGAACGGGTTGAGGTCGACGTCCCAGCTGCGCAACCGCGCGCCGTCGCTGTCGAGGCCGCTGATGCGGTTGGCGTTGACGAAGATGCGGCGACGTTGGCTGGTGGCGACGAAGCCCAGCACGCGCGGCGCGCCGCCTCGCGCGCCCGGGATGAGCACGATGTCGTCGATGCGCCCGATGGCGTTGCCACCCGCGTCGAGCAGCGGGAGGCGCATGATGCGAAATGCGTAGATCAACTCCCCTGCCATGCGGGCAAGGCTACCCCTCACCTGCGGTGACGGGGAGGGCAGTTACACGCGAGCGACGGCGACGGCGGTGTCCCAGAAGGCCACGCCGCCGCCCCAGTCGGTGGCCGCATCACTGGTGAGCGAGTTCGCCACCGGCGCGTCGTCGCCGCCGTGATGGCGCGCCCACCATCCCCATGGCACGGCCACCACGCCGGGTCGCACGCGTTCGGTGATGCGCACCGGCAGGTCGAGCGACGCGCGGTGGTTCCACACTCGGGCCGAGTCACCGTCGGCCAGGCCGAGCTGCAATGCGTCGGCCGCACACAGCTCGAGCGCCGGCTGCGGCTCGAGCGGGCCGTGCTTGGGCAGGTGTGAGTAGCTGCTGTTCAAGAACCGCGTCTGTTGCTTGGGCGTGAGCAGCGCGAAGGGGAACTCGTCGGTCGGTGACTCGTCGGCCTCGAGGTACGTGGGAAGCGCCGGGAAGCCGAGCGCGGCCATCGCGTCGGAGCGCAATTCCAGCTTGCCGCTGGGGGTGGGAAAGCCGCCGTCGGCCCACGGTCGCCGGTCCGCAGGGAACGGCACGTCGGCCACACCGTCGCGCCGCAGCGCGTCGACGTCGATGCTGGGCAGGACGGTGCGCAGCACGGTGAGGTCGTCCTCGAACAGCGCCGGCTCGGTGTACCCCATCGCCCGCGCGAGCCGGCGGTGGAGCTCGCTGTTGCTGACGCACTCGCCGAGCGGCTCGATGGCGGCCTCGTTCCAGCCGACGTGCAGGCTGCCCCACGAGGTGACCGCATCCGTGGCCTCGATCTGGGTGGTGGCCGGCAGCACGATGTCGGCGTAGCGAGCGGTGTCGGTGATGAACTGGTCGTGCACCACGGTGAACAGGTCGTCGCGCGACAGGCCTTCGAGCACCCGTTGGCGTTCGGGGACGGAGACGAGCGGGTTCACCCCGATCATCACCACCGCGTGCAGGCGCGGCTGCAGCTCGGTGTCGGTGAGCGCCCGGCCCAGTTGCGGCATGGCGATGCCGCGCGGACTACGACCGGCGAGCAGGTCGGGTCGGGTGAGCGCGGCGTGATCGAGCACGTCGCCGGTCCACACGCCCACGCTGCGGGCGTAGCCGCCGCCGAGGTGGCGCCACGCGCCGACCAGCGCGGGCAGGCACGTGAGCGTGCGGAAGAACATGCCGCCGTGCTCGTGGTGCTCGGCGCCCACGAGCGTGCGGATGGCCGCGGGCGACTCGGTGCCGTAGCGGCGGGCGAGCGTCTCGATGTCGCCTTCGTCGAGCCCGGTGACGGCTGCGGCGCGGGCGGGAGTCCACTCGGCCACGTGCGCGGCGAGGTCGTCGAAACCGACGGTGTGTGCGTCGACCCACTCGCGGTCCACCAGACCGTCGCGGATGAGCACGTGCATCATCGCCAGCATCAAGGCCACGTCGGAGCCGGGTTTCGGCTGCAGGAACCAGTCGGCGGACTCGGCGGTGACCGTGCGGATCGGGTCGATCACCACCACCGTCGCGCCGTTGCCCCGAGCCTCCTCGATGAACGGCCACAGGTGGCGGTTCGTGAGGCGCGTGTTGGTGCCCCACAGGTTGATGAACCGACTGTTCCGCAGGTCGCTGGGGTCCATGCCCTTGCCGGTGCCCATGGTGGTGGCAGTGCCCGCGCCGGCCACCAACCCGCACAGCCCGCCCGTCACGCGGCTGGCACCGAGGTGGTGCCAGAAGCGGTCACCGAACATGATCGCGAGCAGGCTCTGATTGCCGGCGCTGACGTACGGCATGATCGCCTCGGCGCCGTGCTCGTCGATGATCGCGTGGAACCGCGTGCCGATCTCGGTGAGCGCTTCGTCCCACGAGATCTGCTCGAACCTGCCCTCGCCCTTCGCGCCCACGCGACGCATCGGGTGCAGCACGCGCTCGTCGCTGTACACGCGACCGAGGTAGCGGTTCACCTTCGGGCACAGCTCACCCTGGCTGTAGGGGTGATCGGGGTTGCCGCGCATCTGCGTGGCGACACCCGCGTCGTCGACGGTGACCTGCCACCCGCAGCTGTCGGGACAGTCGTGGTGGCAGGTACCGAGGACGATGCGCATCACCCCATGATGCCGGAAAGCACCTCACCCGCGTACGCAACCGAGTCGAGGTCGTATGCGTCAGGCATGTTGAAGATGAGTCCGTCGAGGCCGGCGCCGAGCAGCCCGTTCACCTGTTCGGTGATCGCGTCGGCATCGCCGACCAGGAATTGGCCCTTCACCAGCAGCTGCAGGTCGGCCGGGAGGTCCTCCACCTTGTCGCCGCCCAAACGGGCCGACAGCTTGGCCTGGGCCTCGTCGTGGGTGCGGCCGAGGATGAGCGTGCCCAGGCGCGTGCGGCAGATCTCCTTCGGATCGCGACCCATCGCGGCGCAGTGCTCGTCGAGCACGCTCATCAGGTGGCGAATCTGGTCGGGGCCGCCGAACACGTTGCACGCGTCGCCGTACTGGGCCACCATCCGCAGCGTCTTCTTCTCGCCGCTGCCACCGATGAGCACGGGCGGGCCGCCGGCCTGCACCGGCTTGGGCGCGTTGAGCGCATTGGTGACGTTGAACCACTTGCCGGCGAACGTGGTGTGTTCGTTGACGAACATGCTCTTGATGATCTGCAGGCCCTCTTCCAGCTTCTCGAACCGGTCGGTGAAGGTGCCGAACTCGTAGCCGTACTCGAGGTGCTCCTGCTCGAACCAGCCGGCGCCGATGCCCCAGATGGCCCGGCCCTTGGAGATGACGTCGAGCGCACTCACCTGCTTGGCGAGGAAGGCGGGATTGCGGTAGGTCATGCCGCCCACCATGCAGCCGAGGCGCACGCGCTCGGTGCGGGCCGCGATGGCCGACAGCAGCGTGTATGCCTCGAACATGTTCTCGTCGGGCGAGCCGATGAGGGGGAGTTGGTAGAAGTGGTCCATCACGTAGACGCTGTCGAACCCGCTCTGTTCGGCGGTGACGGCGATGCCGGCGATGGTCTCGAAGAGGTCGGCCGTGCCGACACCGGGATAGGTGAACGAGGGGATCTGCAGCCCCATGCGGATGTTCGGGTTCGTCATCCCTGGGACGCTACGCGCTCCACCGAGATCTGCCCCATCCCGACCCGAAGATCCAGAGAGAGTTCACCCTCGGCCGGCGCGACGGCGGCGTCCGACGAACGGGTGGTCTCCTGGCGGAAGCCCTCCGACACCTGATCGCCCCACACCGTGGTCTCACCGGCGCCCACCTCGGCGCGCACCTCGACATCGATGTTCGCGGGCACCAGCACGCGCAGTTGACCCACACCCACCTCGGCCTCCATCACGACCGGCTCGCCGGCCTCGAACGGCACGTCGCGCAGGTCCAGCGTGAGCTGACCGGCGGCGAGGTGCTGCCGCTCCTGTGCGGCGGCGACGGTGTCGGGGCGCACCGTGCTGTTGCCGCTCTCGCCGTCCAGGTCGGGCTGGGCGAGCACCAGTGACAGCACCACCAGACCCAGGAGGAACAGTGGGATGGGCAGCAGCCAACTGTGGTTGACGATGGTGCTCACCATCAGGGCGACCATCACGATGCCGAGCGCACCGACAATGACCCACAGGGCGGTGGCATCCCACCGACCGAGGGCTTCCAGTGCGGCGGCCGCAGCGACGAACAGCACCGCGATGCCGACGCCGATGCTGCCGATTGGCCGCCGTGGCCTCCGGGGGGCGGAGACCACGACGGGGATCGACCGTGTCGTGCCCGGCATGGTGGTGCCAGGTGTGGTGGTGCCAGGTGTGGTGTCGACGGGGGAGGGGCTCACGGCCGCGTACTGGTCGGTGATGGGCGTGCTGACGGTGGTCGGTTCGTCCGTCGCGGTCGTGGGTGTGGGCGGCGGGAACGTGGTGGCCCACGGATCACCCGCGCCGTCAGGCGTGACGTGGGGTGTCGGCCCGCCGGTGGCGGGTGGCATCGGCGGCGCGTCGTTGCGCGTGGCGGTCATCCACAGCAGCACGCCGAGGGCGATGAGCAGCAGACCCCATGGCGCGCCGTCGAACAGGAACCAACTGCCGAGCGATCCGAGGGCGCCGGCCACGAGCACGATGCCGATGACGATCATCAGCGGCATGCGGCGGCGGTCGGTGACGATGGCCCCGATGGGCTGGGCCTCGGCGGGCGTCTCGGGCAGCAGCACCCAGGCCGCGAGGTACACCAGCAGCAGCACGGGGAGGATGAGCATCGCGATGAACGTGGCGATGCGGGTGGTGCGCAGGTCGAAGCCGTAGGCCTTCGACACGCCGGCGACGACACCGCCGACCTTGCCACCGTCGATGCCACCCTTGGGGATGCGCGACAGCGGGGTTCGCGTCCAGTGGTGGGTGGTGGGTTCGTGCATGTTGGTACTCATGATCGCAGTGCTCCTGTCTCGATGACCATGATCTGCCGCGCACACCCCTTCCCACATCGGGGACACACCCTGATTCGACCCTGAGTCGTCCCCGATGGCGAAACGCCGGGGAAGTGCGACAATCACATCGATGGATGCCGGCCCCCTCACGTTCCAGCGCAGCGACGACGGTCGCGTCGTCGCTGGCGTGGCAGCGGGGTTCTCGCGCCGACACGGGGTGGACCCGATGGTGGTGCGTGGCGCGCTGGTGGTGCTCACGTTCGCTGCTGGGTTGGGTCTGGTGATCTACGCGCTCGGCGCGTCATTGTCCGTAGCCGCCCCGATGCCCGGTCAACCCGCGGCGCCGTCGGCGCCGGTGGACACACGTCGCAACGTGTCGGTCGCGCTGGTCGCGCTGGGTCTGATGCTGGTCGTGCGGTCCACGGGGCTGTGGCTCGGCGATGCGGTGATGCTGCCGCTCACCGTGCTGGCGGCCGGTGTGGTGGTGCTGGGGTTGGTGCGGACCGAGGACGATCGCGCCACCCGCCTGTCGGAACTGATGAGCGGTCGCCACGCGCGGGCACGCATCCTGTTGGGTGCCGGTCTGTTGGTGCTCGGCCTCGTCGCGGTGGGCACCACCGACAGCGTCTCGGGCACCCTGCGCGTCAGTGTGTTCGCCGCGGCGGTGAGCATCGTGGGGGTGGCCCTGTTGCTGGGTCCGTGGATCACGCGTCTGGCTCAGTCGGCGGCGGAGGAACGGCGCGATCGCATTCGTGCCGAGGAGCGCGAGGCGATGGCGGCGCACCTCCACGACTCGGTGCTGCAGACGTTGGCGCTCATCCAGCGCAATGCCGACGACCCCCGCCGCACGGCGAGCCTGGCCCGTCAACAGGAACACGAGTTGCGCGCCTGGCTGTTCGGCGACACCGGTCCCGCCGGCGCCACGCTGACCGGCGCGATGCAGGCGACAGCGCGCGAGGTGGAACAGCGCTACGACGTGCGAATCGACCTCGTGATGGTCGGCGATGCCCCCCTCGACGACGAGGGCGCGGCGTTGGTGGCCGCGACACGCGAAGCATGCGTGAACGCCGCGCAACACAGTGGCGACACGTCGGTGTCGGTGTACGTGGAGGTGGCCGCCGACAACATCGAAGCGTTCGTGCGCGACCGCGGCCGCGGGTTCGACCGCGCTGCGACCGTGCCAGATCGTCACGGCATCGCCCAGTCGATCGAGGCACGCATCGACCGTGTCGGAGGCGTCGCCGAGATCGACTCCACCCCGGGCGAGGGCACGGAAGTCCATCTGCGAGTGCCGCGTCGCACGACGGCCGATCCGAAGGTCACCTCATGACCGTCTCGGTGTTCCTGGTCGACGACCACGCGTTGTTCCGTGCCGGCGTGAAGGCCGAGCTGGGGCCCACCGTGCAGGTGGTGGGCGAGGCCGGCACCGTTGCCGAGGCGGTGGCCGGCATCGAGTCGCTGCGCCCCGACGTGGTGTTGCTCGACGTGCACCTGCCCGACGGCGGCGGCCGAGCCGTGATCGAACAGGTGCACCGCCGTTGGCCGGAGGCAGTGTTCCTCGCCCTCTCGGTGAGTGACGCCGCCGACGACGTGGTGGCCGTCATCCGTGCAGGTGCTCGCGGCTACGTCACCAAGACCATCGATCCCGCTGCGCTCGTGGACGCCATCCATCGCGTCCACGATGGGGATGCGGTGTTCTCCCCACGGCTCGCCGGCTTCGTGCTC
Organism: Actinomycetota bacterium; assembly: GCA_016213625.1. Taxonomy (GTDB): domain Bacteria; phylum Actinomycetota; class Acidimicrobiia; order Acidimicrobiales; family Ilumatobacteraceae; genus UBA668. The sequence goes on along the minus strand of JACQZZ010000037.1, from coordinate 33,956 downwards.
GACGCGTTCAGCGGCCAGGTGCCGGCCACCAGCGACCCGGAACTCGACCTGCTCACCACGAGGGAACAGGAAGTGATGCGGCTCATCGCCCGCGGCTACACGTACCGCGAGGTGGCGTCGAGCCTGCACCTGTCGGTGAAGACCGTGGAGACCCACGTGTCGGCCGTGCTGCGCAAACTGCAGCTGAGCAACCGCAAGGAACTGACGGCGTGGGCCAGCACCCGCCGCCTCCTCTGACCACCCCACGCGAACGTAAGTTCGGACGTCGGAACGTGAGTTCGGACGTCGGGGTCAGGTGGGTTCGGTGAGGAAGTGGATCTCCTTGGCGACTTCACCGAAACGCTCGAGGCGTTCGGGGTGGCCCATCAGCGCGTTGTAGAAGACCAGGCGGGTGGCGACGCCGCCGTACTTGTCCACCAGTGCCTGGGCCAGGCCGTCCCAGGTGGCCTCGGTGCAGAACGTGGCCAGGTGGTCGTCGGTGATCTGCGCCGCCATGCCGGCCATGTCGCCCGCCTTCTGGCGCTCGCGCACGCGGGCAGTGGTGCCCTCGAAGCCGGCTTCGTCCCAGATGAACGCGTAGTTCGGCGTGCTGCCGTAGAAGCTGAGCATGCCGCGCAGCAGTTCGCGGTCGGCGGCGCGTTCGGCCTCGGTGTCGCCGACGATGATGTTCACCGGCACGATGATGCTGACGTCGCCCGGGTCGCGGCCCATCTCGGTGGCACCGCGCGCCACGTTCGGTAGTACATGTCGCGCCAGGTAGCCGGGTTCGCCGATGGGGTGCACGTGCACGCCGTCGGCCACTTCGCCGGCCATGCGCAGCATCCACGGGTTCACTGCCGCGATGTCGACCTTCGGGTCGTCGAACTCGATGGGGCCGGGGCTCCACTGGCGGTTCAGCCAGGTGAGTTCGTAGAACGAGCCGCGGTGGTCCAGCGGCTCGCCACGAAAGCCGCCGAAACACGCCTTCACGGCCTGCACATAGTCGCGCATGCGCGGGCCGGGCGGGTCGAACTCGCCGCCGTAGCGCCGCACGATGTGGGTGCGCACCTGTGTGCCCAGGCCCAGGCGGAACTTGCCGCCGGTGGCCTCCTGCAGTTCCCATGCCACCTGTGCGGTGACCATCGGGCTGCGCGGGAAGGCCACGGCCACGCCCGTGCTGAGCGCGAGCGACGGCGCGGCAACCGCGGCGACGGCGGCGGACAGGTAGGCGGTGCGGCCGGCCTCGGTGAACAGGATGCCGTCGATGCCCGAGGACTCGATGGCGCGAGCGGTGCCGTCCATTCGGGCGAGCGGCTGGGGAGTGAGCATCACGTCGACCTGCATGCGTCGAATGTAAGCACTCTTCGCTGTCGACAAACCACCGGAGGTACCGCTACGGTCGCGGCTTCCGGCGCTGGGGGGCACCGGAACAACAGGGGTGGACGATGACTGAGTTCGACATGCTCGTTCGCGGTGGCACGGTGGTCGACGGCACTGGCGCGCCCGCACTCCGGGCCGATGTCGGCATCGTGGGCGACCGTGTGGTGGCGGTGGAGCCCGATCTGGCCGGCACGGCGACGAGGACGATCGACGCTGAGGGGAAACTGGTGACGCCCGGCTTCGTGGACATCCACACGCACCTCGACGCGCAATTGGCGTGGGACCCCGTGGCCAGCAGCAGCTGTTATCACGGCGTCACCAGCGTGGTGATGGGCAACTGCGGCGTCACCTTCGCGCCGTGCAAGCCCGAGGACCGCGGGTACCTGGCCGAGCTGATGGAGAGCGTGGAGGACATTCCGCGCGATGCCATCCTGGGCGGACTGCCCTGGGACTGGGTGACCTACGGCGAGTACCTGGCCTCCGTCGGCCGCATGCCGAAAGGTGTGAACGTCGGCGGCATGGTGGGCCACTGTGCGTTGCGGCAGTACGCGATGGGCGAGCGCAGCATGGGCAAGGACGCACCCACGGCCGACGACCTCGCCATGATGTGCGACCTGCTCGACGAGGCCATGCGTGCCGGCGCCCTGGGGTTCAGCACCAGCCGCACGTACCTGCACCGCGTGCCCGACGGTCGTCCGGTGCCCGGCACGTTCGCACAGCCCGACGAGTTGTTCGCGCTTGCCGACGTGTTGGGTCGCCACGGCGCGGGCGTGTTCGAGAGCGCGAGTCGCATCGGCGAAGGCGAACGAGACGACGCCGACGTGCCGCTCACCCGCGCCGAGTTGGCGTGGATGGGTGAGGTCAGCCGTCGCAGCGGTCGGCCCGTGAGCTTCGGCCTCACCCAGCACGACAGCCGACCCGACCTGTACCAACGCGTCATCGAGTTCGCCAAGGAGGAGAACGCCACGGGAGCGGTCGTGCGACCGCAGACCACGGCGCGCAGCGTGGGCGTCTTGTTCAGCCTCGACACGCGCAGCCCGTTCGATCGCGCCCCGGCATGGCGGGAACTGAAGGGCCTCTACAACGGCAAGAAGATCACGGCCATTCGCGACACGGCGTTCCGTGCCCGACTGATCGAGGAGGCCGACGAACACCAGCCGGGGGTGGACCTCGAGCAACTGTTCGTCGTCACCCATCCCAGCGGTGCCCGGTACGACCTGCATCCCGAGACCTCGCTCGCCGCGGAGGCGTCGCGCCGTGGCATCAGCGCCGCCGCGGCGTATCTGGAGTTGGTGCTGGAGACGAACGGCGAGGTGGTGCTCAGCTATCCGTTCCTCAACCAGCGACTCGAGGCCGTGGAGGACATGCTGGACGATCCGTTGGTGACGCTCGGGCTGGCCGATGCCGGCGCCCATGTGGGCCAGATCCTCGACGCCAGTCAGCCCACGTTCTTCCTCACCTACTGGATCCGCGAGCGCGAGCGGTGGTCGGTGGAGCAGGCGGTGCGTCGGCTCACCAGCGACACGGCCGACCTGTTCGGCATCGCCGATCGCGGTCGCTTGGCGGCCGGCGCGTTCGCCGACCTGAACGTGATCGACTGGGACGGATTGCACCTGCCGTCGCCCACCTACGAGTACGACTTCCCGAACGGCTCCGGTCGGTACGTGCAGGGGTCGAGGGGTTACGACGTCACCGTGGTGAACGGCCGCGTGTTCATGGAACACGGTGAGCACACGGGCGAGTTCGCCGGCACCGTCCTCACCAACCGCGCGATCGAGCGCGCCGATCGCTAGAAGTTGCTCGGCACGTCGCGTCGGGTGTGGAGCACGCGCCAGATGTCGATGCGGTCGTCCTTCGGGACGTAGAAGATCGCGTAGGGGAATCGCTTCACTCGCCACGCGCGGAGCTCAGGGATGCCGAGGTCGTAGGCGAACCGCAGGGTTCCCGAGTTCGGTGAACGGCTGATGTGCCGAACCGCCTGCTCGAGTGCATCGACGAACTCGCCGGCCACGAGGACCCCGGCCTCCTTCGTCAGCGACGTCACGGCGGCATCGATGTCGGACGACGCGAGCGAACGGAGTTGGGCTTGGCGCGACGGCACTCGCCTCAGCCCTGGGTGCCGATGCGTGTGCGCAGCGACGCGAAGTAGTCCTCGTCGGCGACGTGGCCGAGTGGTGCGGACGCGCCATCGAGCAACAGCGTCCGCAAGTGTTGGCGGTCTTGTTCGCGACGGATGAGATCGCGTACGAACTCGCTCGTCGACCCGAATCCGCCCTGCTCGACCTGTGCGTCGACGAACGCCTTCAGCTCGTCCGGTAGCGAGACGTTCATCGTTGTCATGGGACGAGGCTACTCGTTGTTGGCAAAGCTTGCCATCGATCACGGCTCGCCGACTGATCTAGGTTGGCGGCATGACCGTCGTGCTGCTCCACGGAAACCCGGAAACCCCTGTCATCTGGGATCCGCTCGTCGCCGAGCTGGGCCGTGACGACATCGTGACGCCGCAGCTGCCGGGTTTCGGGTCTCCCACGCCGAGCAACTTCGGTGCCACCAAGGAGGAGTACGTCCTCTGGCTCATCGCCCAGCTGGAACCCATCGTGTACGAACACGGTCCGGTCGACTTCGTCGGTCACGACTGGGGCGGGGGTATCGGCATGCGTGCCGTCGCGATGCGACCGCATCTGTTCCGCACCTGGGCGTGCGACGTGCTCGGCCTGTTCCACCCCGACTACGTGTGGCACGACTTCGCCCAGATCTGGCAGACCCCCGGCGCCGGTGAGGAGTACTTCGCACAGAACGCCGCCACCCCTCCCGAGGATCGCATCGCGTTGCTCGAGGCCATCGGCATTCCGCGCGCGACGGGCGAGCAGTTGGTGGCGGCGGGTGACGAGGAGATGGGTCGCTGCATCCTCGCGCTGTACCGCTCTGCCGCGCAGCCGGCGATGAAGGAGTGGGGCGAGCTGCTCAGTCCCGCGGCCACCCTGCCGGGGCTGGCGGTCATTGCGCCGAACGATCCGTTCGTGCAGGGCGACACGCTGGGCCGCGAGGTCGCCGATCGGATGGGTGCCCGAGTGCACGTGCTCGAAGGGCAGGGCCACTGGTGGATGCTGGGTGATCCGGCCGCCGGCGCCGCGATGCTCACGTCGTTCTGGGCCGAGGCGTACTGATGGATGTGATGACCATCACTTGCCCGCGCTGCGGTGTCGAGCACGAGGAGCGGTTCTACGGCCCGTGCACATCGTGCCGCGATGCGCTGCGGGCGAAGTTCCTCGGCGAGGGGCGCGACGTGGAAGTGGCCGAGTACGTACCGAAGATGAACGTCACACCCAACGCCGTGGCGTTGAAGGACGACTGACACCCGCCGCCCAGGCGACTGAGGAACGTTGTTCACCCCCCGTTCACCTGGTGTACCGTCTCCGGAACCGAACCGTTCGCCGCGCTCCCGTACCGTGCGGCGACGTTTCAATCAACAAGGGGAGACACCACCAATGAAGATGCGTTCCAAGGCGAGCACCAAGCTCGTCGCGGCACTCATGGCGAGCGCGCTCGTGCTCGCCGCGTGTGGCGACGATTCGTCCGACTCGGGCGACACCGCTGCACCGGAGACCACCGCCGCCGCCGCCGAGACCACCGCCGCCGCGTCGGAGACCACCGCCGCCGCGTCCGACACCACCGCCGCCACGGGCGACGACCCGCTGGCCGCCCTGTACCAGGAGTGCCTGGACAACGGCGCCAAGGTGAACCTGATCGCCCTGCCCGACGAATGGGCCAACTACAAGGGCATCCTGCAGAGCTTCCGCGACAAGTACCCCGGCGTCGAGAACCCCGTGGCCAGCCCGGATGCCTCGTCGCAGGAGGAGATGGACGCCGTGCAGACCCTCGCCGGCCAGGACGACATGCCCGACAGCGTCGACGTCAGCCCTGCCATCGCGCAGAGCATGGTCGAGGCCGGTCTGTTCGAGCCCTACGTGCTCAGCACCGACTCGGAGATCCCCGACGGTCTGAAGGACGTCGACAACAACTGGACCGCCGCCTACTACGGCATCATGGCGATCGTCACCAACACCACCATCGTCCCCAACGCTCCGAAGACCTTCGCCGACCTGGCCAAGCCGGAGTACAACGGCCTCGTGGCGCTGAACGGCGACCCGCGTGAGTCGGGGTCGGCGTTCGCCGCCGTCATGGCCGCGAGCATCGCAAACGGCGGCTCGGCCGACGACATCCTGCCCGGCATCCAGTTCTTCTCCGATCTGAAGAAGAGCGGCAACCTCGGTGGCACCGACGTCACCAAGGAGACGGTGCTCTCGGGTGAGACCCCGATCGCGCTCGACTGGAGCTACAACGTGCCCGGCCTGAAGGCCGACCTCGAGGCCGCCGGCCTCACCACCGAGGTCAACTTCCCGAGCGACGGCATCTACGGTGGCTTCTACGGCCAGGGCGTCGTCAAGGACAGCCCGCACCAGGCCTGCTCGAAGCTGTGGCTCGAGCACATCTTCAGTGACGAGGGCGCCCTCGGCTACCTCGAGGGCGGCGCCGGTCCGGCCCGCATCGACGCGCTGGTCAAGGCCGGCACGGTCACCGACGACATGAAGGGCAACCTGCCCCCGGACGAACTGCTCGGCCAGGTCGCCTTCCTCACCCCCGCCCAGATCGCAGCAGCCAAGACGGTGCTGGCCGATCAGTGGGGCCCCATGGTCGCCGACGCCTGATCAGGCTCGGATGACCGACGTCATCATTCCGATCGAGGAGGACGGGGGGCGCACCACGAGTGCGCCTCCCCCCTCCTCGGTTCGACGGAGCTGGGCCTGGGTGGGCCTGGTTCCCTTCTTCGCGTTCCTGTTCCTGTTCCTCATCGTTCCTGCGTTCAGCGTCTTCCTGCAGGCGTTGAAGACCGAGGAGGACGGCCTCTCGCTCTCGGCCATGGGTGAAGCCTTTAGCGGTCAGAACTTCCAGGCCTTCAAGTTCTCCATCGTGTTCTCCGCAGGCGCGGCCATCGTGGGCGTCGTGTTCGGCACGCTGCTCGCCTACGCGGCGGCCAGCCTCATCCGCCCGAAGTGGCTGCGCAACCTCATCACCTCGTTCAGCGGCGTGGCCGCGAACATGGGTGGCCTGCCGTTGGCGTTCGCGTTCATCACACTCCTCGGCGCCCGCGCCGGCGTGCTCACCAACGTGCTCAACTGGCTGGGCATCGACATCTACGACCACGGCTTCGACCTCGGGAACACCGCCGGTCTCATCGTGGTCTACTCGTACTTCAACATCCCGCTGATGGTGCTCATCACCCTGCCGGCCATCGATGGCCTGAAGCAGTCGTGGCGGGAAGCCTGCGCCAACCTCGGCGGCACCACGTTCACCTACTGGCGTCGGGTGGGCATCCCGGTGCTCACCCCCTCGCTGCTCGGCGGCTTCCTGCTGCTGTTCGCCAACTCGTTCGCCGCCTACGCCACCGCACGCATCCTCACCGACAACTCGAAGATCGTGTCGCTGCGCATCGCCTTCTTCCTGGGCGGCGACGTCGGCATCGGTGAAGACGCCGTCGGCTTCTCGCTCGCCGCGTGGATGATCATCATCATGGCCCTGTGCATGTCGTTCTACTGGCTCGCCCGGAAGCGCGCGGAACGGTGGAGGGCATGACCGACCATCACATTCATCTGCCGCCCGCCAGCACGGCGTTGCTCGACGACGACGACAACCCCACCGCGCCCACCGCCGTCGCGCCGCAGTCAGTCGGCAGGCCCAGCTCGCGGTTCTCCAAGATCGTGCCGGTCCTGGTGTTGCTGGCGTGCGGGTTCTTCTTCCTGGCACCGCTGCTCACACTGGCCCGCCACTCGCTGCAGAACGTGCCCGCCTTCCTGCTGGGGCGCGAGACGCTGTTCAAGAAGTGGGCACTCACCCCGGTCACGCTCGCGTTCAAGGACCCGGCCTTCTGGCCGGCGCTCTCGTTGAGCCTGAAGCTGGCCGCCGGCACGGTGCTCCTCACCCTGGGTCTGCTCATCCCCACCGCAGTGTGGACGCACCTCCGCGTGCCCAAGGCGCGCAGCCTCATCGAGTTCGTCACCGTGCTGCCGTACATGATCCCGCCCATCGCCATGGTGGCCGGCATCATCATCGTCAAGCCGCACGCACGGTGGTTCCTCAACAGCGACCTGGCCCTCATTCCCTTCTACGTGGTGCTCGCACTGCCGTTCACCTATCGCTCCATCGATGCCGGTCTGCGCGCCATCGACCTGCGCACGTTGGTCGACGCATCGCGCAGTCTCGGTGCAGGGTGGGGCGCCACACTGTGGAAGGTGCTGCTGCCCAACATGCGCGCGGCCATCATCTCGGCGGCGTTCCTGACCGCCGCAGTGGTCATCGGCGAGTTCACCATCGCCGACACGCTGCTGAAGGAGACCCTGCCCCGCTTCCAGGCCACGTTCGTCGGGCGCGAGCCACAGGCCGGCTACGCGCTGAACCTGCTCGCGCTACTGGTCACCACGCTGCTGTTCGTGCTGCTCAGCGTGCTCACCAGGAAGCGCGACGTGAGCCGCAGGCCCTACGTTCCACCGGCGGACCTCACCGCCCCGAGCACTTCGACAGGTGCCCACTCGTGACCACGCTCGACTACATCTCGGTCCGCAAGACCTTCCCCAACACCGTCGCGCTCGAGGGTCTCGACCTCGACGTGCAGGAGGGCGAGCTCATCACGTTGCTCGGCCCGTCGGGGTGCGGCAAGACCACCGCGCTGCGCATCGCGGCCGGCTTCGAGTTCGCCGACTCCGGCGCCGTGCTGGTGGGTGGCTCCGACATCACCCGCACACCGGCGCACAAGCGCAACATGGGCATGGTGTTCCAGAGCTACAGCCTGTTCCCCAACCTCACGGTGGCGCAGAACGTGGAGTTCGGCCTGCGCACCCGCAAGTTGCCGAGCGATCAGCGCAAGCGCCGCGTGCACGAGATGATGGAACTGGTGCAGCTCACCAGCATGGCGAACCGCTACGCGCACCAGCTGTCCGGCGGCCAGCAGCAGCGTGTGGCCCTGGCGCGAGCCCTCGCCATCCAACCGCAGGTGCTGTTGCTCGACGAGCCGCTCAGCGCACTCGATGCCAAGGTGCGCACCACCTTGCGCGACGAGATCCGCCGCATCCAGACCGAGGTGGGCATCACCACGTTGTTCGTCACCCACGACCAGGAAGAAGCACTCGCCATCAGCGACCGCATCTGCGTCATGTCGCAAGGCCGGGTGGAACAGCTGGGCACGCCCACGGCGGTGTACCGGAATCCGAGCACGGCCTTCGTGGCTCGCTTCGTCGGGTCGATGAACGAGTTCGAGGGCCAGGTGGGTGGGGGCGCCGAGGTGGCGGTGCTCGGTCGCCACATCCCCGTGCCGAACGCTCGCGCCTACGGCAACGGCACGCCCGTACGCGTGCTGGTGCGTCCCGAAGATCTCAGCATCGCCGCGGGCGGCATGCCCGGCACGGTCACCTCGGTGACGTTCCAGGGCGCCACGACATTGGTGGGTGTGCGCCTCGACGTGATCGACAACCTGGTGAGCGTCGACGTCGGTCAGGGCGCCGCGGATCAGCTCACCATCGGTGACCGCGTCGGTGTCGAGATCAGCGGCATCAACGCCGTCTGCGAACCCGTCTGACCCAGCACGCGAACTGCGCGCCGTCCCAACCCTCAGCCCGCTGGATCGTGCAGATCGGCAGCTCTGCGCGGTCGAAGTCCGGTTCATGTCTGCACTTCTTCTGAAGACCTTCGCTTGGGCGTCGTGTGACGCGAACCGAGCCGAGTCGCATGCGTACGGTCAGCTGGGGGTGGGGAGACCGCCGCCGGGCCGGAACACCGGGTCGTTCTCCTGCTTGGCCATGCGCGCCTGCATCTGCTGCATGGTGACGCCCATCGCCGCGGCGGCCTTCTCGTCGCCCATGATCTTGCTCATCACGGCAGCGCTGGCACCGGCCATCAGGTCTGCCTTGCGCTCGGCGACGTACTCGGCCGACGCGATCTGTGGGCGGATGGTGCCGTTCACCGCTGGCATCACGTAGCGGGCAACGAGATCCCACGACTTCCGGGTGTGCTCGATGTTCGCCCAGTCGTGAGCGAAGCCGAGCACCACGCCGAAGCCTCCGGTGGTCTTCTGCAGTTCGAGGATGGCCTCGATGAGGTCGTCGGGCGTGCCGATGACGGCGGCGCCGCCACCCTCGGCACCACCAGCCGCCACCTGTTCGTACAGCTCCTCGGCGTCGTCCACCCACTGGGCCCCGGGCCGACCGAGCACCTTCACGTTGTACTCGTTGTGCCACTTCTGCAAGCCCTGGATCGCTTGGTCCTTCGCCTGCTCGCGGCTCTCGGCGATGTGCCATGCCATCATCACCCGCCAGTTCGCACGGTCGACGGTCTGGCCGTGCTTGGCGGCGGAGTCCTCGGCGAACTGCCACTGGGTGGGCAGGGCCTGGATGCCCTCGCTGCTGTTGGAGGCGATGCTGAGCACGCCGATGCCGTACTTGCCGGCGATGGTCATGCCCGAGGGTGAGATGCTGCTCGCGGTGACCATGGGCATGTCCTCCTGGTGGGGGAGGATCTGCAGGCCGGCGTCGTTGACGACGAACCAGTCGCTCTCGTACGTGAACCGCTCGCCGCGCAGCAGGCGGATGATGACGCCGAGCGCTTCGTCCTGCCGATCGCGCTGGGTCATCGGGTCGATGTTCAGCATGCGGGCGTCGCTGGGCAGCGCGCCGGGGCCGGTGCCGAACATCGCGCGACCGTTGCTGAGGTGGTCGAGCTGCACCATGCGCTGGGCCACGTTGAACGGGTGGTGGTACGGCAGCGACACCACGCCGGTGCCGAGCTTGATGCGGTGGGTGACCATCGCCGCCGACGCGAGGAACATCTCGGGGCTGGCGATCATCTCCCAGCCGGTGGAGTGGTGCTCGCCCACCCAGAACTCGTCGTAGCCGAGCTTGTCGAGATGGGTGGCCAGCTCCAGGTCGCGCTGGAACTGGAGGGTGGGGCTCTCGCCGAGCGGGTGGTGCGGGGCGAGGAACGTGCCGAACTTGATGCGAGCCATTCGAGGAGATTACGAACCCGACCTCGTCGCGGGGGAGTCGTGCTCCCCGGCGGTGTCGGCCGGCGGTGGCGGTTGGCGGTGTCAGTCGGCGGTGGCGGTGATGGCGGTGATGGTGGCGCTGGCGGGAATGGCGTCGAGCACCAGCGAACGCACGAACTCGATGGCGTCGGTCTCGCCGCCCACCGACACGTGCTCGGTGATGGTGACCACCTTCGCCCCGTGGGCGTGTTCGACGACGCCGAACTGATGGTCGAGCAGGTCCACCTCGTGCTCGTTGGGCGACTTCTTCATGGTCACCTGCACGTGCACCGCGTATCCCATCGGCCCAGTCTGCACCATTGCAGGCAGCGCAGGTTCAGCCGCCCACCAACTGCACGATGAGCACGGTGAGCATCAGCCCCAGGAACACCACGTGATCGCGGAAGATCGTGCGCGCCAACACGGACTGGGTGGCGTGCGGATCTCGCTGCGAGCCGAGTCGCACGGCGGCCGGCACCACTTTGCCGATGGCCAGGCTGATGGCGGCCACGGCAGCGGCGAGCGACACCACGCTCACCCATGCGGGTGTGCCACCGCGCGCGGCCTGCCATGCGAGCAACGCGAGCAGGCACATCATCACCAGTGCGATGAGTCGACCCATGGGCGACGCCTCGGTGGTGACTCGCCGGTAGTAGCTGGCGATGGAATCGGTGACGTCCTCTGGCACTGCGGGCGCGTGCCGGTGGGGGACGACCTGCACGTCGAACATCAGGTCGAACCACAGCACGGCGATGAGGAACCCGGCGGCGGCGGTGATGGCGGCGTGCACCCGAGCAGTGTCGCGCGCCACCGCTACTGTCGGCGGAGTGACCGCCGTGCCCTCACGTGAACTGCTCGCCGGTGGCTATCGCAATCAGGTGTGGAAGGTGCGCTCGGGTCGGGGCTTCGTGATCGAGAAGCAGTACGCGGAGGACCCCGGCAGTCCGAACCCGATGTACCCGAACCTGCCCGACCACGAGGCCGCAGCGATGGCCCATCTCACCGGCACCGGGTGTGCGCCGGAGTTGGTCTCGTATCGGCCGCCGGAACACCATCACGGTGCACAGGTGGTGTACCGCTACGTCGCGGGCACGCAGTGGAAGCGGGGCGTGGACGACGTGGCTCGCCTGTTGAGCACCGTGCACCGCCTGCCGCCACCGCGCGGTCTGCGCCGACTGCAGCGCTCGGCCACTGAGGCGCTCGCTCACGCGGATGCCGTGGTGGCCGACACGCCCTCGGCCCGATCGCGGGTGCGCATGGCGAGAGCTCGACCGGAGGGCATGGTGCATCGACCGGTGCGTCGCCCGTCGTTGGTGCACACCGACTGCGGCCCCGGGAACATCGTCCGCGCTCGCGACGGGCTCGTGCTCATCGACTGGCAGTGCCCGGGCGTGGGCGATCCGGTGGAGGACATCGCCTGCTTCCTGTCGCCGGCGATGATGATCCTCTACGCCACGCCGCCCCACACGGCAGCGGCTCGCCAGGCGTTCCTCGACGCCTACGCCGACGACGAGGTGGTGCGCCGCTACCACCGCGACGGGCCGGCATGGCACTACCGCATCGCGTCGTACTGCGTGTGGCGCGCACACCGGTTGGCGCGCCATCAGCCCGAAGTGGCGGCCCGCTACCGCGCTGCGCTCGATGCAGAGTTGGAGTTGCTGGCCGAATGGTGAAGCACATCGAACTCCACGTGCACTCGTTCTCGATGCGCTTCCATCTTCGCCATCGCGAGTCCACCGCCTACGACGTGTTCGCGTACATCCACGAGATGGCCGAGCGTGGGTTCACCGGCGTGAACGTGTCGGCCAACGGCGGGGGCTACCGCGACCTGTGTGGCACGACCGAGGAGCACTTCGCCGCGGTCCGCGAGGCCGTTGGCGCAGCAGGCCTGCGGCTGGAGCTCGACACGAGCGACACTCGCGTGGAGCACATGACCCGAATGATCGGTGTGGCCGCGGTGTGCGGTGCCGACACGTTGCGCACGTACACGAAGTACGACGCACCGTTGGCCAACGTGATCGAGTGGACCATCCGCGACCTGCGTCAGGTGGCGTCGGTGGCGGCGGACGCCGGCGTGCTGGTGGTGATGGAGAACCACGAGGACTTCACCGGTCCCGTCCTGGCCCACATCCTGGGCGCGGTGGACCATCCGTCGGTGCGGGCGCTGTACGACTACGGCAACAGCCAGATGGTGGGCGAGGACCCGTTCGACGCACTCGACGCGATGGCCCCGTTCATCGCTCGTGTGCACGCCAAGGACCACGTGCTGTTGCGCGGCCCCGACGGGCCGGTGGTGCAGGGGGTGCCGTTCGGCTCGGGCCGACTCGACGTGTTGGGCACCACCGACCGCTTGTACGCCGCGGGGGTGCGTCGGTTCTGCTTCGAGAACGTGTGGAGTTACCGAGCCCCGCTGAAGTGCTCGCCCGACGAGTTGCCCGACACGCCGTGCTTCGCCTGGGACGACCCGGCGAGGTATCTCCACGGTGACGCATTGCCCGTCGAGGTGGCCGTTCGCGAGGAGCGCGCCGCATTCGATGCGGGCCTTGCCGCGTTCCAGGCGATGCTCGGAAACGGCGGGTACGAGGTCGTGCACGACCCGATATCGTGAGGCCCGCCAATGGGGACGTAGCTCAGTTGGCAGAGCGCCACCTTTGCAAGGTGGATGTCAGGGGTTCGATTCCCCTCGTCTCCACGAATCGCGCGGCCAGGTCCTGTGACCTGGCTGTTCGTGCTTTTCGGGTGGGCTGTCGGACGTTGCGGGTCGTCGCAAGGATCGTTGCATCAGTTGGTGCGATGCAACCGACCGTCCTGCCAGTCGTAGAAGAGCACTCCGCAGCCGCACCGCGATGAGTCCATCGTGCGTTGCTCGCTGAGGGAGTCGATCACTTGGCCCTCCGCGTCGAACACGGTGATTCGCAACTGGAAATCACGGCCCTCATGCCAGTCATCGCGGTTGAAGCCCAGAAACACATCGTCATCGCCATCGACGGCCTTCATCGTGAGGCAGTCGTCATCGAAGCAGATCTCTGCCGACTCGGCCCCGAGTGAATCGTTGGGGTCGACATATGTGCCTGCGGGCAAGCAGGACTCTTCGGCGCAGTCCATGCTGCACCCGCCCAGCGCGAACGCCGCCACGCCAGCACAGACTCTGAACAGCGTCCGCTTGCTCAAGATGGCTGCCCACGGCTCGCGGCACCCTGGTTGTGTGCGTCCATCTGCTTCGTCGAGCCCACGGCCGTCGAGGCTAGACCCCCACGTATCGGCGGAGCGACGTGTGACGTTCACGAAGGTGGCGGTGGAACGCCAGGATCTCAGACGGGGACGATCTCGATGAGGTCCTGCAGCGCCCGGAAGTCCTCGGGATTGCGCGTGTACAGCGGGAGGCCTTCGGCGCATGCGGTGGCGGCGATGAGGAGGTCGGCGGCACGTGCCCCGCGGGCCTTTCGTCCTGCTGCCACCACGGCGGCGTACACGCGGCCGTATGCCCGAGAGGCTTCGGCATCGAACGGCAGTGGATCGAAGACGGCCTCCGCCCGCTGCAACCGGTCCTGCCGTCGGGCTCGTTCGTCGGCATCGTCGGTCGCGTGAGGGCCTGCGGCCAACTCGGCCATCGTGATGGTGCTGATGGCCGACTCGACGGGCAGCTGAGTCGGGTCGAGCCGTTCGAGGTCGATGACGACCGACGTGTCGAGCAGACCTCGCGGTCGTCGCTGGTCAGGCACGGGGCTCCGCGTCCTGCGTGGCCACGGCATCGAGATCAGCACGGAAACGCTCGGCGTCGACGGCAGGCGCCTGGCGGAACATCGCCACGACCGCATCGGTGGCGACGAAACGATGTCGTCGCATCGGCGTGAGCTCACCCACTGGCGTTCCGTTGCGCGTGACGATGAACGTCTCTCCGCGATCCAGGCGCCGCATGATCTCGCCGCTGTCGTTGCGGAGTTCGCGTTGGGTGATCGCCTGGGCCACGTCCTCACTGTAGCACGCAGTGCTACGCCACGACGCGCTGCGACGTCATCTCTCGCGATGAGGTCACACCACGTGCACGTGGCACTGCTTGAACTTGCGGCCGCTGCCGCACGGGCACGGGTCGTTGCGGCCCACGCCGGCGTAGCGGGCTGACCGCTCGGCGCCGAGGATCTCCATCACGTCCTCGGCGTTGCGGCCACTGCGCACCAGTTCGGCCATCTTCCGCATCGCCGGATCCACGTGGGTGAAGAACTTCCGATAGCCCTCGCACAGGTAGTTCAAGCCGGGCTCGCCGTCGGGCGTGAGCGTGAACCGGTTCTTCGGGCACTCGCCGTTGCAGGCGAACCTGACCGGGCACTCCAGGCAGTAGCGGGGCAGCGTGTCGCGCTTGGCGTCGCCGAACGCACGCTGCTCGGGCTTGGCGATGAGCTCCACCAGCGTTGTGTCGGTGATGTTGCCCAGGAGGTACTTGGGTTCCACGTAGTGGTCGCACGCGTAGACGTCACCGTTGTGCTCCAGGGCGATGGCGTCGCCGCACGTCTCGGCGAACACGCACAGCCCGCCCTTGATGTCGAGCCACTTGGCGAGCGCGGTGTCGAACGTCATCACGAACACATCACCCACGTCGTTGGTGATCCACTCCTCGAACACGGCCACCAGGAAGCGACCCCACTGCTCGGGAGTGACCGAGCGGTCGGTGACCGTGTCGCCCTCCTGGAACCCGGTGTCGTTCTCGCGCTCGACGATGGGGATGAACTGGATGAAGCTGAGGCCCAGGAAGTCGCGGAAGAAGCGATACACGATGAGCGGGTGATCCGCGTTCATGCGGTTCACGGCGCACAGCACGTTCACGTCGACGCCGTGACGGTCGAGCACCTCGAGGCCATCGATGACCTTGTCGAACGTGGGACCACCGCGCTTGTCGACCCGGTAGATGTCGTGCAGTTGACGCGGCCCGTCGATGCTGATGCCGACGATGAAGCCGTGCTCGGCGAAGAACGCGCCCCACTCGTCGTCGAGCAAGGTGCCGTTGGTCTGGATGGTGTGCTCCAGCCGTTGCCCGGGCCGCTTCAGCTCTTCTGCCACGGCGACGGCCCGCTTGAAGAAGTCGAGGCCCATGAGGGTCGGCTCACCGCCCTGCCAGGCGATGGTGACGTTGAGGGTGGTGTGCGCCGCGAGCAACTGCCCGATGTACGCGCGCATCACCTCGTCGCTCATGCGGAATCGGTCACCCGGGTACAGCGCCTCCTTCGAGAGGAAGAAGCAGTACGAGCAGTCGAGGTTGCAGATCGCACCCGTCGGCTTCGCCAGCACGTGGAACTGCGGCGGCGCTGCGACGGGTCGCTCCGTGGTGGTCACACCGGGCAGGCTACGCCCGACGCCACTTGTCGAGTGCGTCCACGCCCAGCACCGCTGCGGCGGTGACGACGGCGACCACCCATCCGATGGCGGGTGGCGGAGCGTGCCCCATCTCGTCGGCCACCGGGCCGATGTACAGCACCAGTATCGACACGATGAACCCGCACGCGATGGCGGGGATCAACAGCCGGTTGGTCGTCCACCCGAGCGCGCCCGGCCACACCGTGGAACTCCGGCACGCGACCGCGTTGGCTGCCTGGGCGATGACCACCGTGATGAACGCGGCGCCCGACGCCGCGGCCAGGGTGTGGCCACCCGGGAACGAGTCGCCCGGACGCCATCCGGCCGCGGCGAACGAGGCGAAGAAGGCCATCATCGAACCGAGCGCGATGATCGGTCCGGCCTGGGCGAAGGCGCGACGAGCGACGGTCTTGTCGAGCAGGCGCCCACCGACGGGTGGCCCTTCGAGCAGATGCTCGGCGGGTGGCTCGGCGCCGAGCGCTGTGGCGGTGAGCGTGTCGGTGCCGATGTCGATGGCCAGGATCTGCAGCACGCCGAGCGCGAGCGGGATGTTGCCACCCGACAGCGCCCACACCACGAACGGCGTCAACTCCGCGACGTTGTCGGTGAGGTGGTAGGTGAGGAATCGGCGGATGTTCACGAACGTTGCACGGCCCTGTTCGATACCGGCGACGATCGAGTCGAACCGGTCGTCGAGCACCACCAGGTCGGAGGCTTCACGGGCCACATCGGTGCCTGACTCGCCCATTGCGATGCCGATGTCGGCCTCGTGCAGTGCGGGACCGTCGTTGACCCCGTCGCCCGTCATCGCCACGACATGACCGCGTGCACGCAACACCGTGGCGATGCGCAACTTGTCCTCCGGCGACACGCGGGCCAGCACGATGCCGTCCACGTCGACCAGTTCGCCGAGCGCGTTGTCGTCGGCCGGCAGTTGGTCGCCCTCCAGCACCGGTGCGCCGTCGAGGTGCAGTCCGGTCGCGGTGGCGATGGTGAGTGCCGTCACCGGATGGTCCCCGGTGATCATGGCCACCTTCATCCCTGCTCGGCGGCACGCGCGGAGTGCCTCCTCCACCCCTTCGCGAGGCGGGTCCTGCATGGCCACCAAGCCGAGCAACTCCAGCCCGTGTTCGGCGTCGTCGGCGTTACCCGGTCGGTGATCGCCCTGCGCGCGGCGGGCCACAGCCAACACGCGCAAGCCGTGTTCTGTGAAGTTCTCGAGCGCCGCCTGTGCGGCGTCCCCGTTCACGCATCGCTCGAGCACCGAGTCGGGCGCGCCCTTCACGATGACCTCACTCTCGACCACCACCGACATCCGCCGGCGGCGTGAGTCGAACGGGAAGCGCGCCTCGACAGGATGTTCTGCGCGGTCCAGGTCGGTGTCCACACCGACGCGTCGGGCGAACACGTCGAGCGCCACCTCGGTCGGGTCGCCGTGGGGTCGCCAACCGGCGTCGGTGTGCTGCAGGTACCCGGCGCTGCACCGCACGGCCGCGGTCGCCAGGCGTGTCATCGCCGGGCGCGTGTTCTCCTCGCACCACACCGGTGCCTGCGGGTCGTAGCCCGCCCGGTGCACCACTGCGGTGCCGGTGGGAGTCCAGGCGTGCACCACCGTCATCTGGTTCTTGGTGAGGGTGCCCGTCTTGTCGGTGCAGATGAAGGTGGTGCTGCCCAACGTCTCCACCGCGTCGAGGTTCCGCACGAGCACCTTGCGCTTCGACATCTGCTCCGCGCCATAGGCCAACGACAGCGTCACCGTGGGCAGCAGTGCCTCGGGCACCAGTGCCACCAGCACACCGATCGCGAACACGAAGCCGTCCTGGGCTGGGTTCCCGATGGCGAGAGAGAGCAGGAAGCAGGCGATGCCCACGGCCACCGCCATGATCGCCACGGCACGCACCACCTTGCGCAACGCCTGCGTGAGCGGCCGGTCCTGCGCGTGGCCGCCGGCGGTGAGGTGGGCGATGCTTGCCAGCCGCGTGGCGCCACCGGTGGCCGTCACCTCGGCCTCCACGTCGCCCTCCACCAGGAAGGTCCCGGCGAACAACGAGTCGCCGGGATCTACGACGGCGGGCTCGCTCTCGCCGGTCAGCATCGACGAGTCGACCCATGCGGACTCCGCCACTCGCGCCACCGCATCGGCCGGCACGCGATCACCGGACTCGAGCAGCGCGAGGTCGCCGCGCACCAACTGCGCCGCGTCGACCTGGATGGGAACGCCGTCGCGGCGCACCGTCACACGCAAGGGGAGCAGGCTCTGCAACCGCTCGGCCGCCTTGCTCGCCCGCGTCTCCTGCGCGAACGCGAACACCGCGTTGAGCACGATGACCACGAAGATCGCCACGCCGAGGGCCGGAAGACCCGCGACGAGGGCCAGCGCACCCGCGGCCCACAGCATCAGGGCGAAGAAGTGGACGAGCTGCGTGACGAACCGGCGAACCGCAGACGGATGCGGTGGCGTCGGCATCGTGTTCGGACCATCACGGGTGAGGCGGGTGAGCGCTTCCTCGGTGGTCAACCCGGCCATCGGCCGACTGCCATCCACACCACGACCTTACGCCCGCATGGGTCACAGCGCAGTTGTCGCGACCGGCCCGGGAACAGATCGGCGGCCGCCTGCACGACTCGGGGGTCGACCTCGTGCACGACCTCCTTGTCCTTGTCCTTGTCCTTGTGGTCGTCGGCAGCGCGGGGTCGGCACAGGGGCGCCGTGCGGAAGGGCTACGCGCGGTGGCACCGGTCTGGGGTTCATCTCGGGTCACTCCGCGGTGGCGGCGTGCACCTGCCGGCCGACCAGACCGGCGGTTGGGCCTTCGGTGTACTCGTGGGGCTGGGCACCATCGAACTCCTCGGTCGCCTCAAGCAGCGATTCGGAACGAACACGCGAGACGCGGCCCCAGCATCAGCTGCCCTGGCGTCGTGATGCTCAGTCGTCCACGGGTGGCGACACTGCCGCCATCGCGATGGCGAGCGCGTGACCGAGGTTCAGTGAGTCCACGCCGCGATGCATGGGAATGCGCACCGACGCGGACGCGAGCGCGAGCGCCTCGGCGGTGAGGCCCGGGCCCTCGGCACCGGCCAGCAACGCCACCTTGTCGGGCATGCCCATCGAGTAGAGGCTCGCCGCGGCGCGATCGGGCGTGAGCGCCCAGGTCTCGAACCCGTAGCGAGCCATGGTGGCGATGGGTGCGGGCCAGGTGCCGCACTTCACGATCGGCAGGTGGAGGATCTCGCCCATCGACACGCGGATGCAGCGCCGGTAGTACGGGTCGGCGCAGTTGGGCGAGAGCACCATCGCGTCGAATCCGAGCGCACGAGCCGAGCGGGCGACGACTCCGATGTTCTCGTGGTCGTTCGATCCTTCGAGCACGATCAACCGACGAGAGCGGGCGAGCACATCACCCAACGCGGAGAACGGGCGACGCTTCGCTGAGGCGAGGATGCCGCGATGGAGGTCGTAGCCGACGATGCCCTTCATCAGGTCGGCGTCGGCGACGTACACGGGGGCGTGCTGGCCCTCCACGAGGTGGCGCATGCGCTCGTAGCCCTTGGGTGAGAACAGGAACGAACGCACGAAGAACTTCGAGCTCAACAGTCGCTCCACCACAGCGGCCGACTCGACGATGACGAACTCGTCGCTCTCCTTGCGGTCGCGTAGCCCTGCGTAGTCGGCGATGCGATCGTCGTCGGCCCGTTCGATGGTGATGGGGTCGATCGCGGTGGCCACGGCGCCGACTCTACGGCGCCTCATCCAGGTCGCGAGTTGCGAACGTGTGTTCGTCGCGCGAGGATCCCTGTCATGACCACCACCGCCATCACCCCCGTCTCGGTCGACGACGCGGCGCTCATCTGGCAGCAGTGCCTGTTCGCGTTCGAGGAACCCTCGGTCGATGTGCGGTTCGAGGGCCTCACCCGCACGTGGCTCGACGCCGAGTCGTGGGTCGACCACGTGCCCCGATGGCTGCACGGCGCCGACCTGGTGTTCGCCGAACTCGTCGCCCGCCTGCCGTGGCGCCAACGCGAGGTGGTGATGTACCACCGTCAACTCGCCGAGCCGCGGCTCACCGCGTGGTGGGGCGACACGGGCGACGAGCCACCGCTTCCGGTGTTCCGCGATGCGCTGGTCGTGCTCGCGGCGCAGTACCACCGCCCGTTCGACGCCATCGGGTTCAACCTCTACCGCGACGGCCGCGACTCGGTTGCCTGGCATGCCGACCGCGAGCGCTTCCACCTGGAGAACCCGGTGGTGGCCATCGTCAGCACCGGCGCACCGCGCACGTTCCAACTGCGACCGAAGGGTGGCGGTCCGTCGCGGTCGTGGCAGTTGGGTCAGGGCGACCTGTTCGTGATGGGTGGTGCATGCCAGCACCAGTGGGAACACTGCGTGCCGAAGTCCGCCGCGGTGCACGGCCCGCGCCTCAGCATCATGTTCCGCCATCACCTGGCGCGATACTCGGGGTGATGTCCACTTCACCCACCGACACCGATCGTTACGCGTTCCTGCCCGGCGCGCCTTCGTACCCCACCATTGTGGCTGGCGACGGGGTGTACCTCATCGCCGCCGACGGTCGCCGCATCCTCGACGCCGCTGCGGGCGCCATCGTCGGCAACATCGGCTGGGGGCGCACCGAAGTGGCCGCCGCCGCCGCTGCCGTCATGCCCATGGGGTACGTGGTGCCGTTGTGGCCCACGCCCTCACGACTGGCGCTGCGCGAGGAGTTGGTCGAGCACTGGTTGCCGAAGGGCATGGGCCATGTGTTCTTCACCAGCGGCGGCAGCGAGAGCACCGACTCGGCCATCCGCCTGGCACGCGCCTATCAGGTGGCCAAAGGTCGCACCGATCGGTGGAAGGTCATCGGCCGGCACCCGAGCTATCACGGCATGACCACCGGCACCATGGCCGTCGCCAGCCACAGCACCCGCCAGAAGGGTTACGAGCCGCTGCTGCTGCCGTTCCCCAAGGTGCCGTGGGACGACCCCGAGCAGGTGCTGAAGGTCATCGAACAGGAAGACCCGGCCACCATCGCCGGCTTCATCGCCGAACCCATCACCGGTGCTGCGGGCGCCTGCCTCACCGCGAGCGATGAGTACTGGCGCACCGTCAACGCGGTCTGCAAGGAGCACGACATCCTGCTCATCGCCGACGAGGTGATGACCGGGTACGGCCGTACCGGCACCACCTGGGGTCACCAGCACTTCCCGTTCCACCCCGACGTCATCGTCGGCGGCAAGGGTCTTGGTGGTGGCTACGTGCCGTTGGGCGCGGTGGCGGCCACCGACGAGGTGGTCGAATCCATGCGCGGCAGCGGCTTCATGTACTTCACGTTCACCGGCAACGACGCGGCGTGCGCAGCCGGCACCGAAGTGCTGCAGATCCTGCGTCGCGAGCATCTGGTGCAGCGATCAGCCGACATGGGTGTGGTGCTCGAGCGCCGACTCCGCGCCGAGCTGGGCGAGCACCCCGCCGTGGTCGACATCCGTGGCCGTGGCCTGTTCTTCGGCATCGAGCTGCGGTGCAGCCGCGACGCGGTGATGATGGCCGCGCTCGAGCGCGACATGTGGGTGTACCCGGCGGGTTCGGGCCCGGTGTCCGATGCCGTGATGGTGGCCCCGCCGTTCGTGGTCACCGAGGCCGAGATCGACGACATCGTCGCTCGGCTGCGGGCGTCCATCGACACCGTCATGCCGTCCTGAGGCGCGACGTGACGACATGACGACATGACGTGACGCCATGACGTGACATGTGGCCGGTTCACCGCCGGTTCACGCGCACGCCACATTCCGCTCGTCTTGCCTCGTTACCGTGTTGGTGTGACGACATCCGACCTCCTGCCCGACATCGGCAGCGACCCGCGACGCCTCGTTCGTCTCGACGCCTTGCACAACTTCCGCGACATGGGTGGGTATCCCACGATCGACGGTCGCTCCACGAAGTGGGGCAAGCTCTTCCGTGCCGATGGCCTGTATCGCCTCACCGGTGACGACCTCGAGGCCGTGCGTGGCCTCGGTCTCAACACGGTGATCGACCTTCGCACGTTCGCCGAACTCGAGGAGCGTGGCACGTTCCCGCAGGCCGATCATCCGGTGAACTTCCACCACGTCCCCATCATCGATTCCACCTGGGACGTCGAACGCGCCGAGCAGGCCACCGACGCCGCCGACTTCCTGGAGAGCGCCTACCTGGCGATGCTCGATGAAGGCGAACCCCGCCTGGCCGAAGCGCTGTCGACCCTGTGTGTGCCCGGCGCACTCCCGGCGGTGTTCCACTGTGCCGCCGGCAAGGACCGCACGGGGATGCTCGCGATGCTGGTGTTGGGCTGCCTCGAGGTACGGCACGAGTACATCGTCGCCGACTACGCCCTCACGGCAGAGGGCATGGAACGCATGCTGGCCTGGTCGTTGCGCGAGCTTCCGGAACTGCACGACCGCATCGAGGCCGCCCCTGCCGTGTTCAGCGCCGCAGTCCCCGAGGCCATGTCGCGCATGATCGATCACGTGCGCTCGTGGCACGGCACCATTCTCGACTTCGCGTTGGCGATGGGTGTGCCCTCCGCCTCCATCGACCACCTTCGCGACGAACTGCTCGACTGACCCGCGCGGCGACCTACAGTCGGCCGCATGAGCGGCACCATTGCACTGCAGGGCGGCGGCCCCTTCGTCGCCAACGACGAACTCGATGCTCGGCTGTTGGCCGCAGTGGGCGCCGAGCAGGTGGTGGTGCTGCCCACCGCCGATGCGTTCGAACGCCCCGAACGCCTGGTCGCCGCAGCGATGAACTGGGGTGAACGTCTCGGTGTGGAGGTCGAGGCACTGATGGTGCTGCGCCGCGGTGAGGCGATGGAAGAGGGCGTGGCCAACATGGTGCGCCAGGCCAAGGCCGTCTACTTCGTGGGTGATCAGCCGCTGCACCTGAAGTCGGTGCTGAAGGACACCCCGTTGTTCGCCGCACTGCGAGACGTGCTGGTGAACGGAGGTCTGGTGGCTGCCAGCGGAGGGAGCGCGGCGGCGATGTGCGACCCGATGGTCGACCCGCGAGGCGGGGCCTTCACGCTCGGTCTGGGGCTGGTGGGCAATCTGGCGCTGGCCACCGAAGCCGAGACCTGGTCACCCGAGCGCTTGCACCGCACCCGGGCGTTGGCCAACACCACGGTGGCCGTGCTGCGGACGGGCGATGCGCTCGTGCACACCGCCAAGGGCTGGGAGCAGGTCGGCGCGCCCGACATCTCTGGCCCCCTCCCCTGACCCTGCGTCGGAACCGAAGTTCGAGCGCCGGAAGCGGAGGCCGCGAGCGGGAGTCAGGCGGGGGTGATGGCCATCACGTCGATGACGAACGTGAGCGGTGAGTTGGGTCCGATGACCGAACCCTTCTGCTGCGCGCCGTAAGCGAGCTCCGCAGGGATGTCGAGCTGGATGCGGCTGCCCACCTGGGCGCCGACGAGTCCTTGGTCCCAGCCCTCGATGACGCTGCCCTGGCCGAGCACGAAGCTGAACGGCTCGCCGCGGTCGTAGCTGTTGTCGAACTCGGTGCCGTCGGCCGACAGCACCCCGACGTAGTGGACGCTGATGGTGTCGCCCACCTTGGCGGCTTCGCCGGTGCCTTCCACGAGCGTGGTGATGACCAGCGACTCGGGCAGCGTGGCGGGGATGTTCACCTCGGGCTTGGCCGGTGCGGTGGTGGTGGGGGCGTTCGGGTCGACCGTGGTGGTGGACCCAGCGCTGGCGGCCACCGTGGTGGTGCTGGCCGGTTCGACCGTGGCGGTGTCGTCGTCGCTGTTGAGCCACCACAGGGCGGCGACCAGGCCGACGAATGCGGCGATGACGAGGCCGATTCGCAACGCAAAGCGCTTCGACTTCTCCTTGCGGGCCTCCTTGGCCAGCTCCTCGAGCCGGATCTGACGGTTGGCCTTCTGACGTTCACGCTTGGCGGTACCCACGAGAACGAGAGGTTATCCCCCCGCGTTCAAGTTCACCGAGCGTGGCGCCGATGAACAAAAAGCGTCACCACACCCCCCGTTGGTGCGCACCCCGAGTGGGTCGAGCCAGGTGAGGTCAGGTCGGCATGCGGAAGAACGAGCACGTGAGCGCACGAGTGCTCACCGCAATCGGTCTCCTCGCGGGCTTCGCCTATCTCGTGTGGCGCTCGATCTACTCCTTCCAGGGTGCGTCCGCGTGGCTCTCCGTCCCGCTCTTCGTCGTCGAGGTACTCGGGTTCCTGGGTGCTGGAGTCCTGGTCTGGGCGTTGTGGCCGATGCCGGTCAGCCGCCCGCTGTTGATCACCGACGTCATCTCGCCCGTCGACACCGTCGACGCGGTGGTCCGGGTGAGTCATCAGGGCCTGCACGAGGTGCGGGCCACGCTGCTCGCCTTGCGCGACGTGGACGGCGTGGACCAGGTGCTCGTGGTCGATCACTCGGGTCGCCCCGAGGTGGCGTCGCTCGCCACCGAATTCCAGGCCGTCTATGCGGCCACCGACCCCTACGACCACAACGGGTTGCGGGTGATGGCCGCAGCCGTGCGAACGGCCGAGTTCCTGCTCATCGACGCCGGCGACATCCCCACCCAGGACATCGTGCGCCGCCTGGCCGGCGACCTGGCCGACGAACGGATCGCCGTCGTGCAGGGTCTGGGTGCCTCGCCGTCCGACGACTCGCCCGAACACGGCCCGAACCGCCGCCACGAACTGCTCTTCGAGCGTTCGGCCCTCAATCCGGCGCTCGGTCGCCGCAAGGTGGCGGTGTGGCTCGGCTCGGGATCGCTCGTGCGTACCGACGCCTTGCGCGAGGTGCCGATGGTGGACTCCTCCGCACTCGAGGCCCACTGGTTGGCCACCTCGGCGTTGCACGCTGCCGGTTGGCGCATCAGCGCACCGGCCGACGTGCCCGTGGTGGCGCACCGCACCGTCAGCGACGATCGCGTGGTCTACCGCGACCGCGTCCACCGCGCTCGCGCGGCTCGCAAGATGCTCGTCGGTCCGTACGGTGTGCTCCGACTCGGCTCGTTCGATCGCCGCCAGCGACTCGCCGCACTGGCGTGGACCGTGCGGCCGCTGTCGAGCCTGCGTCGCGTGGTGTTCATGATGGTGCTGTGCGCCTCGCTGCTCGCCGGTGCACTGCCGATGACACTCACCTCGTTCGCACTGCTCACGCTGTGGTCGCCGTACTTCGTGTACACCGGCATCGGCATGTCGCTGCTCAGCGGTTGGACGTTGCGTCCGGGTGACCGCACCCGTTGGTCGCTGCACAACATCGGCGCCACCTTCACCAGCCTGCGCGCCGAACCGGACGAGCACCGCGCTCGTCGCCCCATCGTGCACCTGCCGTCCAGCCAGTACGGCGCGAGTCTGGTGTTCGCGATCGTGGCGCTCAGCGTGGTGCTGGTGCTGCGCGGTCTGAGCGACCGCGTCACGCACACCCTGGGGGTCCTCCCGCAGTCGGCGCTGTTGGCGATGCTCACCGTCAGCCTGTGGTTGCTGGCCATCTCGCTCGACGTGCTGCGGGTGCTCGCCCGGCGCGTCACGTTCCGTCGTGCCACTCGCGTCGGCGCCGCCCTGTCGGCCACGCTCGGCGAGCGCGCGGTGTCCATCATCGACCTCACCTCCCTGGGCGCCGGCGTGCTCAGCCAGACCGGGCTCGAGGTGGGCGAACGCCTGACGCTCGAGTCGGCGGTGCCGACCGAGACCGGGGTCACCTCCATGCAGGTGCCGGTGGTCGTGCGCAACGTGCGCTACCTGAACTCCGGTGAGTGGCGCATCGGTCTGGAGTTCGGGGAGCTCGACGACGCCACCGCCAACGCGCTCGCCGAGTACTGCATCATCGAACCGATGTGGGAGTGCATGGGCACCATGCCCGGCTCGTCGCTGGTGGAGCCGCGACCCATCGCTGTTGATCACTTCGACGAGCCGGCGGTGGGCGCTGGTCGGATGGCCATGCGACTCGTGTCGTCGCTGGCGCTCGTGGGTGCCATCGCCAGTGCGCTACCCGCACAGGTCGAGGCGTCGCAGGCGAGGAACCATCGCTGGAGCGGTGTCGTCCAGGAAGTGGCCGATGCCGCGGGAGTGGAGGGCGCGGTGGTCACCGCGGTCTGCGCTGCCGACCACGGCATCGACGCCAAGTGGGGAACGGCCGACGACGTGTACCTGCCACCGGTGTCCACCACCACCGATTCCGCCGGCGCCTATGAGATCGATCTCGGTGGAGGTGCGTGCTGGAGCTACGTCGCTCCTCCCGCCGGCTTCCGCCCCGCCGACAGCCGCGACGCCAACAGCGTGCGCGGCATCGACCTCGGCGAGTCCCCCCTCCGCTCGCGCATCTTCGTGGTGCCGACGAGCGGGTCCGGATCCGTCACCACCGCCGCGACGGGAGCGGCGGTCGGTGACGCGATCTGGGACGACCAGAACGGCAACGGTGTGCGCGACGACGGCGAACCGGGCATGCCGGGCGTGAGCGTCACGCTCTACGACGCCGTGGGCAGTGTGGCGGCCACCACGGTCACCGATCAGGACGGCGCCTTCCAGTTCGGCGACGTCGTGGCGGGCGACTACCGAGTCGGCGTGTCCAACCTGCCTGACGGGTTCGCGATCACCACTCAGACGCGTGGCGCCGACCACACCGTGGACAGCGACGCCGATCCGTACACCGGTCGCAGCGCGCTGGTCGCGCTCGGCACGGACGCGCGGCTGCACGTGGTCGACGTGGGGCTGCGGGCGGCAACGGGCAGCCCGATCACCGATCGTGCCGCCGTCGTGTTCCCCACCCCGTTGGAGGATCAGATCGCCGAGATGGGTCAGGTTCGATCGACCCTGTCGCTCGTGGTGCTGACGCTGATCGGCATCCTCGCCGCCAGTCTGTTGGCGGGCCTCGCCAGGCCCCGCCGGCTCGCGATGGCGTGACGTGAGTTCAGCCGTCGTCGACGCCGTGATGGTCGTCGTCGGCGGACTTGGCGATGAGATACCCGATGGCCCGTTCGGCCTTGGGGTAACGCTCGACGAGCGCCCAGAACCCCGGCCCGTGCCCGCGCACGCGCAGATGGCACAACTCGTGGACGATGACGTAGTCGACGACCCAGTCGGGGAACGGCGCCAGCCGTGTGCTGATGCGAATCGAGCCGGTGGAGGGCGTACACGAACCCCACCGGCTGCGCATGTCGTCGGCCCAGCGGATCTCGGCCGGGCGCGGCAGGTCGTGGCGCTGGGCGAGAGCGGCGGCGCGGCGCGGCAGATCGATGCGCTCGCTCGACAGCTTGCGGCGGAAGCTCGCCGACATCTTCTCCACCCAGCGGGCTTCCTCGGCCGCACTCATCCACGACGGGATGGCGATCTTCAGCTCGTCGCCCTTCAGTTCGGCGCCGACGGTGCGTCGACGTCGAGTGGAACGCACCACGTTGACGGTGAACGGCTGGGCGCTGCTGGGATCGCCGGCGAGGGATTCGGTCACGTGCGGGCCACCGGTTCAGAGCGTGTCGCGGAACGCATTGGGCTCGACCAGTTGCACGTGCTCGCCCACGGTGACGCGCCCGTCGGGATGCACCGCGAACCATCGGCCACTGAGGTTCGAGAACCGAACGTCGTGCTCGCCCAACGACCGACAGACCGTACGGATGAGACCGGCGTGGCTCACCACCAGCACCTCGCCCCCTGGTGTGGCCGCGGCGATGTCGCGGAACGCCTGCAGGGCACGGTCGACCACGGCGTCGGGGTCTTCGGCCCCGTCGGGTCGCTGGTGGGCCTCCAGGAGCCCAGGCCATCCCGCCTCGATCTCGGCGACGGTGAGTCCCTGCCACGGCCCGAACGCGGCCTCCATCAGACCCGGGTGGGTCTGCACCGGGCCGACACCGATGTGCTCGGCGATGATGGCTGCCGTGTACGCGGCGCGCTGGAGGGTGCTGGCCCACACCGCGTCGAACGTGCCGAGCTGTTCGGCGGCGGCGACGGCCTGGAGCAGCCCCACCTCGGTGAGCGGCGGATCCTCCTGTCCCTGCCAGCGGCCGACGGCGTTCCATTCGCTCTCGCCGTGCCGCAACGCGAGCAGCCGCGTCACCGCGTGATGGTGGGGATCGGGCGCCGGTGCCATCGCCCGGAGGGTAGCCGTCGCCTCCCTGACATCCCCACTACGCTGCACCGCATGGCCACGCTCCGTCTGTTCGCCGCTGCCCGCGAGGCCGCGGGCACCGGCAGTACGGAGATGCCCGGGGCCACGGTGGGCGACATCCTGGCCGGCGCCGTTGCGGCGTTCGGTCCCCAATTCGAAACGGTGCTGCACAGTTGCAGGGTGTGGGTCAACGGTGAACCAGCCGACCCCCACATGGCTGTCGGCACCGGCGATGAAGTGGCAGTCCTGCCGCCCGTGAGTGGAGGTTTCGCATGAGCACGACCGAATCCGATCCCCGACTGCTGCCGCTGCCCGAGCTGCGCGCGCTGCGGGCACGACTGCAGCACGACGACGACGCCGTCAGCTACGTGCGCCGTCTCACCCAGGCGCGCCTCGACCTCGCCCGTGCCGAGCTCAGCCGTCGAGCCGTCGGCGACAAGCCCAAGGGCGACATCACGGGCGAACTGCCCACCATCCTCGGTGCGCAACTCACGGGTGGACCGGCCCGTCCGCCTCGCCCGGCCGACGACTTCAGTCACCACCCGCTCGCCGAGGCGCTCGACGAACTGTGCTCCGACTTCGGCAGCACCGATCTGCAGTCGATGAGCCTCGAGGAGCTGGGCTCCTACGTGGCCGCATTGCACGAGTTCGAGCAGACACGGTCGGCCGAGCGCAAGGAGCTGTTCGGGCGCATCGATGCCCTGAGTGCCGAACTGGTGCGCCGTTACCGCGACGGCGAGGCCGACGTGGAAGGACTCCTCGGCGACGATGACGACCCCGCCGCTGGCTGATCTCGGAGAGTTCATCCGCACCCAGCGGGAGGTCGCGCGCATGAGCGTGCGGCGCCTGGCCGAGGTGGCCGGGGTGAGCAACCCGTACCTGTCGCAGATCGAGCGCGGGCTGCGCAAGCCCTCGGCCGAGATCCTGCAGCAGATCGCCAAGGCGCTGCAGATCAGCGCGGAGACCCTGTACGAACGGGCCGGGTTCCTGAACCCCGACGCGAACGCCCGTGGCGTCCGTGAGGCCATCGCCAACGACCCGTTGCTGTCGCCCGAGCAGCAGCAGGCGTTGCTCAACGTCTACGAGAGCTTCGTCGGTTCGCGTCGCTGACGCAGCACGCCCCACGCCAACAGTCCGCTCACCAGACTCGCGAGCAGGATGGCCATCTTGGCGTCGGTGATGTGCGCCTCGTTCGGGGTGCCGTCGTCGTTGGTGAAGGCCAGTTCGGCGATGAACAGCGCCACCGAGAAGCCGATGCCGGCGGCGTTTCCGGCGCCGAGCAGGTGCCGCGAGGTGGTGCCCTCCGGGGAGTCGGCGCGGCCGCTGCGCACGGCCAGCTTCGAAACGAGCATCACTCCCAACGGCTTGCCCACCACCAGGCCGACGATGATGCCCCACATGATGGGTGACTTCACGGCGTCGCGCAGGCTCTCGGTGGAGACCTCGACGCCGGCATTGGCGAGTGCGAACACCGGCACGATGATGAAACTGGTCCAGGGATGCAGCACGTGCTCGAGCCACTCGACGGTGCTGACGGTGGAGCGGGCCATGCTCTGTGTGGCCCGTGCGTGCTCGACGGTGCTGAGGTCGGCGAGTTCCTCGGCGTCGATGAGTTCGGGGTCGACTCGCGGGGTCACCGGAGCGAGCAGCCCCATCGCCACGCCGGCGAGTGTGGGGTGCACACCGGCCTCGTGCAGTGCGAACCAGACGAAGGTGCCGATCACCACGTACACCAGGGTCTGGTACACGCCGAGTCGTTGGAACACGACCGTCAGCAGCACACCCACCGCGGCGGCCACCAGCCAGCCGAACAACACGCCCGTCGAGTAGAAGACGGCGATCACCACGATGGCGCCGATGTCGTCGACCACTGCGAGACCGAGCAAGAACGCACGCAGGCTGGCCGGCGCGCCCTTTCCCGCGAGTGCGAGCACACCGACAGCGAGCGCGATGTCGGTGGCCATCGGCACCCCCCAGCCCTTCGGCGCGGTGCCGCCGGCAATGGCGAGGTAGAGCACCGCGGGCACGACCATGCCGCCGACGGCGGCCGCCACCGGCAGCGTGGCCGCGCGGCGGCCGGCGAGATGTCCGGTGGTGAGCTCGCGCTTGATCTCCAGACCCACCACCAGGAAGAAGATCGTCATCAGGCCGTCGTTCACCCAGTGCTGCAGGTCGAGCGACAACGAGTGGCCGGCCACCGTGATGGAGATGGTGCTCTCCCACAACCGGTGATAGCTGGCCTTCCACGGCGAGTTCGCCCACACCAGCGCGGCCACCGAGGCCAACACCAGCAAGATGCCGCCGGCGGCCTCGGTGTGGAGGAAGTCGCGCAACGGCGACACCATGCGCGACAACGGCGAGCGAGCGCGCGGCGACCGTGTCTTCATGGGCTGCATCTCCGGCAGTCTGGCAGACGGCCGTGTCCGGAGCCCGCCGTCGAACGGCCCTGATCGCCTCCCATCGGGAATCCCTACCGAACAGATAGTGTTTCGACCCGTTGTGCAACGGATCGCCATGATCTCCTTCCACACGTCGCCGCTGGCCCAACCGGGTTCGGGCGACAGTGGCGGCATGAACGTGTACGTGCGCGAGTTGGCGTCGGCGCTGGCGCAGGCCGGCGTCGAGTGCACCACCTACACGCGGCGCACGCATCCCGATCAGGCCGATGTCGTGTTCGTCGAGCCGGGTCACCGAGTGGTGCACATCACCGCCGGGGCGTTCGACCTGCCCAAGGAGCAGCTGCCGTCGGTGCTGCCCGAGTTCGGCGACGCGGTCATCGACCACATGAAGAACGTGTCGCCGGCCGACGCGCTGCACGCCAACTACTTCCTCAGCGGCCTGGTGGCACACCGCATCAAGCACGAACTCGACATTCCGTTCGTCACCACGTTCCACACGCTGGCGAAGGTGAAGGCCGAGGGCGGCGACCTCGAGAGCGAGTGGCGCCACGACGCCGAGGCCGACATCATCGCCTGCGCCGACGCCATCTGCGTGAACTGCTCCGAGGAGGAGAACCAGTTCCGTCGGCTCTACGGCAACCCCCGCGGGCGCATCGAGATCGTCGCCCCGGGTGTCGAGCACGCGTTCTTCGCTCCGGGCGAACGTCACGGCGCTCGTCGCGCACTCGACCTGCCCGACGACGTGCCGGTGGTGCTGTTCGTCGGCCGCATCCAGCCGCTCAAAGCCCCCGACGTGGCCGTGCGCGCCCTCGCGGCGCTCCAGCGTCCGGACGCGCTGCTGCTCGTGGTGGGCGGGGCCAGCGGTGCCGAGGGTGATGCCGAGGTGGAGCACCTGCAGTCGCTCATCCAAGAACTGGGTGTGCAGTCGCAGGTGCGGTTCGTGCCGCCGCAACCCCACCACATCCTCAGCACGTACTACCGCGCGGCCGATGCCGTGGTGGTGCCCAGCCGCAGCGAGAGCTTCGGCCTGGTGGCGCTCGAGGCCTCCGCGTGTGGTGTGCCGGTCGTCGCCAGCGGGGTGGGCGGCCTGCTCACCCTCGTCGATCACGGCGAGACCGGCTACCTGGTGCCCGACCGCGACCCCGCGCTGTTCGCGCACTACCTGCGCGAGATCATCGATCATCCACTGCACGCCGCGGCACTCGGTCGTCGTGGTGCCGAGCGGGCGAAGCGCTACACGTGGAGCTTCTCGGCCGCCCGTCTTCGCCGGTTGTACACCGACCTCGGCGCCCGCGAACTGGTCGCCTGCGGATGACCGACTACCACCTGCCGCCGACGCTCCAGGAGTACGAGACCTCCATCACCGCCTGGCTGCACGCCTTCGCGGCAGAGAACGAGCTGTTCGAGGCCATCGATCGCGGCGAGCCCGGCGAGAGCGCCGAGCCGCGGTGGTACGTGCGACTGAAGGGCGAGGAGAAGGAACACATCACCATCTGGTTCACGCTCGGCCAGCGCACCCTGCGCTACGAGGCCTACGTGTTGCCGGCCCCGGCCGAGCACGTCGCCGAGGTGTACGAGCTGGCGTTGCGCCGCAACGACCGACTGGTGGGCGCGCACTTCGCCATCGGCGTGGAGGACGCACTGTTCCTGCGCGGCGAGTTACCGCTCACTGCGCTGAACGAGGCCGAACTCGATCGCATCATCGGATCGCTGTACCAGTACGTCGAGTCCACGTTTCCCGCGCTCATCCGCCTCGCGTTCGCCAGCAAGTTCGCCTGAGGCCCCGGAGTCCAGCCGGCCGCCGGTTTGCCGATCCGCACTTCTCGCTGTGCCCAGTGGAAGTGCGGGTGAGCGGCAACGTCGGGGAAGTCGTGCCGCTCACCCGTCGTGGCCCGCGTAGCCTGGCCCGATGACGACATACCGGCTGGCAGTGGTGGGCGGCGGCAACATGGGGGCCGCGCTGGTGGGAGGACTGCTGCAGGGTGGCTGGTCGCCACAGGAACTCGCCGTGGTCGAGGTGTTGCCGGCCCGCGCCGCGCAGCTCGCCGAACTGTTCCCCGGCGTCGCGGTCACCGACGAGGTGCCGCCGTGCGAGGCCGCGCTCATCGCGGTCAAGCCGTACGACGTGGCCACCGCCTGCGCGGCAGCCGCGGCTGCGGGCGCCACTCGGCTGCTGTCCATCGCGGCCGGCATCTCGGTGGCCGCGCTGCAGGACGCCGCCGGGCCCACCGTCGCGGTCGTGCGGGCCATGCCCAACACCCCCGCGTTGGTGGGGAAGGGCGCGGCCGCCATCTGCGCCGGACCCACGGCCGACGACGCCGATCTCCAATGGGCCGACGACATCCTCGGTTCGGTGGGCATCGTGGTGCGCGTGCCCGAGTCGCAGCTCGACGCGGTCACCGGTCTCGCGGGCAGCGGTCCCGCATACCTGTTCCTCGTCGCCGAGGCGCTCATCGATGCCGGCGTCTTGGCAGGGCTCAGCCGCGCCAACTCCGAAGCGCTCGTCACCCAGCTGCTCGTCGGGTCGGCCGCACTGCTGGCCGAGCGCGGCGACCCTGCGGCGCTGCGGGCGATGGTCACGTCGCCGGGTGGCACCACGGCTGCCGGACTGCGTGCGTTGGAGGAGCAGGCGGTGCGTTCGGCGTTCCTGGAAGCCGTGATGGCGGCCACTGCGCGCAGCGCCGAACTCGGTCGGCACTGACCGGCGTGTCGTGTCGGTGGCCGCGACCGAATGGCCCCGTCGACAAACCTGACGAAACGCGCCGGAAGAAATTTCGGTGTGACTCTTTTCTCACAGCCGCGCGCGTGTCTATCCTTCGCGCAGGTCGCAAGACCGAACCGGCAGGATTCGTCCCGTCGGGTGTCGCGCCCCTCAGGGGGCTGCGCCGGAGAGGGCTGGTGCCATCGGGGGGTTGGCATCGGCCCTCTACGTTTTTCCCGGCCCGTTTCGTCGCGCCGATAGGTTGACGAGCCATGGCCCGCAGCTTCGACACGATCTCGTTCCTCAGCGATCTGGGCACCGCCGACGAAGCCGTCGGCGTGGTCAAGTCGGTCGTGCGCGATCTGGCGCCCCACGCGGTCGTGATCGACCTCACCCATCACATCCCCGCGTACGACGTGCGCGCCGGCAGCCTCGCGCTGGCCCGTGCCATCGGCTACGTGCCGTCCGGCGTGGTGCTCGCCTCGGTCGACGCGGGCGTGGCCGCGACCCGACCGCTCGTGGCCATTCAGGTGGCCAACGGTGAGGGTGTGCTGGTGGGTCCCGACAACGGTGTGTTGGCGCCCGCAGTGGCCATGGCCGGTGGTGCCGAGCGGGCCGTGCTGCTCACCGACCCGAGGTTCCATCTGGCCAGCGCGGGTGGTCCCTTCGCGACCCGCGATGTGCTGGCGCCCGTGGCCGCGCATCTGTGCAACGGCATCGACCTGGCCGAACTGGGCGATGCCGTCGACGCCGATGCGCTGCTGCCCGGCGTGGTGCCGTTGCCGCGTGAGGCACCCGGTGGGGGCGTCATCGCAGAAGTGCTGTGGGTGGATCGCCTGGGCAACTGTCAGTTGAACATCGGTGTCGACGACGTGGCGCCGTGGGGCGACGTGTCCGGTGCCCGCGTGCAGGTCACCGCCACCGATCTGGTGCGTGTGGCCGAGCGGGTCGAGCACGCGAGCACGCTCGGTGCCGGGTCGGTCGGTCTGCAG
>JACQZZ010000035.1 GCA_016213625.1 Actinomycetota bacterium | reverse complement strand
GGCGGGTTCTTGATGTTCCAGGAGTCGGGCGGCGACCTGAACGACCTGAAGGACGTCGAGAAGCTGAAGGGCCACGCCGGCATCCAGGGTGGATCCAGCACCCCGCCCCCGCCGCCCCCGCCCGGTGGCGGCACGCCTCCGCCGCCGCCGCCTCCGCCGCCGCCGGCAGGCTGAGCACACCGCACTGCGTCACGAGGACCCGCTTCGGCGGGTCCTCGTTCGTTTTTCACGGGAGTGCCCCAGGGAGTGCTCGGATACAGTCGAGCAGCCATGCCGGAACCGCTCATCGCCGCTCACCAACTCGTCAAGCGCTTCGGCGACTTCACCGCTGTCGACGGCATCGACGTGGAGGTGCAGCCCGGCGAGGCCTTCGGGTTCCTCGGCCCCAACGGCGCCGGCAAGAGCAGCACGATGCGCATGATCGCCTGCGTGTCCGCTGCCACCTCGGGGAGCCTGCGCCTGTTCGGACTCGACCCCGCCACGCATGGTCGCGAGATCCGCGGTCGCATCGGTGTGGTGCCGCAGCTCGACACCCTCGACATCGAGCTGAGCGTGCAGGAGAACCTGTGGATCTATGGCCGCTACTTCGACCTGTCGCGTGCCGAATGCCGCCGTCGGGCCACTGAACTGCTGGAGTTCGCACAGCTCACCGAGCGGGCCGACAGCGTGGTCGACACCCTGAGCGGCGGCATGAAGCGGCGATTGTCCATCGCCCGCTCGCTCATCAACGAGCCGCAACTCCTGTTGCTCGACGAACCGACCACGGGGCTCGACCCGCAGGCACGTCACGTGTTGTGGGATCGCCTGTACCGACTGAAGCAGCAGGGTGTCACGCTGGTGCTCACCACGCACTACATGGACGAAGCCGAGCAGCTGTGCGACCGCCTGGTGGTGATGGACCAGGGCCGCATCGTTGCCGAGGGATCACCGCGATCGCTCATCGATCGCTACGCGACGCGAGAGGTGCTCGAACTGCGCTTCTCCGCTGGTACCAACGACTCCTTCGCCGATGCGCTGCACGGCGTGGGCTCGCGGCTCGAAGTGCTGCCCGATCGAATCCTCGTCTACGCCGACGACGGCGAAGCGGCGTTGACCGAGACCCACCACCGTGGCCTGCAGCCCGAGAGCGCGTTGGTCCGCCGCTCGAGCCTCGAGGACGTGTTCCTCCTGCTCACCGGCAGAAGCCTGGTGGACTGACATGGCCGTCACGATGCGCCGCGGCAACCCCGCCCATGGTGCCGTGCACGTGGCCGCCTGGTACCTGGCCACGTACCGGCGGTTGTGGAAGACCAACCTGCTGTCGTCGTTCGTGCAGCCGATGCTGTATCTCCTGGGACTTGGCGTGGGAGTCGGCTCTCTCGTCGATCGCAACAGCTCGTCCACCGACCTCCTCGGCGGCGCGTCCTACGTGGCGTACGTCGCGCCGGGGTTGCTCATCACCACCGCGATGTCGCTCGCGGCCGGCGAGAGCATGTGGCCGATCATGGGCAACCTGAAGTGGCAACGCGGGTTCCACGGCATCGCCGCGACGCCGTTGGAGGCCCGCGACATCACGTGGGGACACGGGCTGTGGATCGCCGCCCGATGCGCCATCGCCGGCGCGGCTGTCGCCGTCGCACTCGCCTGCTTTCCCGACACACGGTCGTGGGGGCTCGTCGTCACGGTGGCGATGGCCGTGCTGGTGGGCGTCGCCTTCGCGATGCCGGTGGCCGCGTTCTCCATCAACTCCGAGTACGACGGTGCCTTCGCCGGCATCCAGCGCTTCGTCATCATTCCGCTGTTCCTCTTCGGTGGCGCGTTCTATCCGCTCACCCAGTTGCCCACCGTGGTGCAGTGGTTGGCGAAGGTGGCACCGCTCTGGCACGGCGTGGTGGTGGCCCGCGCCTTCACCGTCGGCGAGGTCGATTGGCTCGCCACCGCCGGGCACACGGCGTACATCGCGCTGTGGATCGTCGCCGGCACCGCGGTGGCCACGCGCCGCCTCCGGCGAAAGCTGTACCCATGAGCACCGGGCTGCTCCGCATCGTGCCGCCCGCCTATGTGGTGCGTCGGCCGCACCGGATGATCGAACGACACCTCGTCGCCTATCGGCGCCAGTGGCTCATCGTGGTGAGTGGGTTCTTCGAGCCGCTGTTCTATCTGCTCAGCATGCGCGCCGGGTTGGGCGACCTGGTGGGCACCGTCTCCGTCGGTGGCCAACAGGTGCCGTACGACATGTTCGTCGCGCCGGCGCTGATGGCCTCGTCGGCGATGAACGGTGCCATCTTCGACTCCACCGGCAACGTGCTGCACCGGCTGAAGTACGCCCGCATCTACGACGCCGCACTCGCCACCCCGATGGGCCCTGCCGACGTCGCGGCGGGCGAGATCGGGTGGGCGCTCATCCGCGGGCAGCTGTACGCCATCAGCTTCCTCGCGGTGATGGCCGGCATGGGGCTCGTCGACACCTGGTGGAGCCTGCTCGCACTGCCGGCGTGCGCACTGATCGGCCTCACGTTCGCCGCCATCGGATTCGCCGGCACCACCTTCATGCGGGGGTGGTCCGACATGGACATCGTGACCACGCTGATGATGCCGTTGTTCCTGTTCTCGGCGACGTTCTTCCCCACCTCGGCCTACGGATCATGGGCGTGGGTGGTGCAGCTGAGTCCGCTCTACCACGGTGTGGCGCTCGTGCGCGGTGCGTGCGCCGGAGTGTGGACCACGTCGATGCTCGCCCACATCGCAGTGCTCGTGGTGCTGTCGATGGTGGCGCTGGTGGTGGCAGCCCGGCGGCTCGACACGCTGCTGCGCAAGTAGGTCATCAGGCACACGGTTCAGTCGGCCAGCGGAAGGTCGATGGCGAAGGTGGTCGGCC
Source organism: Actinomycetota bacterium (assembly GCA_016213625.1). Classification (GTDB taxonomy): domain Bacteria; phylum Actinomycetota; class Acidimicrobiia; order Acidimicrobiales; family Ilumatobacteraceae; genus UBA668. The sequence goes on along the minus strand of JACQZZ010000035.1, from coordinate 129,514 downwards.
GGCGGATGGCGAGGCGAACCCCTGCGTGCTCGGCCGACAGCAGCGACCGCACCAGCGGAAGGCCGATGCCGTGTGGCCCGCCTGCTGGACGCCCAACCGCGAACGGATCGTGATCCCCGGGGAACTCGCCCTCGTCGGCCACCTTCACGACGATGACGTCGTCGGCAGTGCGCATCCGCACACTCACCACCCCGCAGCCATGGACGAGCGCGTTCTCGATGAGCACGTCGAGCGCCGCGTCCACCGCACCCACCCGCACGGACGCGACCGCCGGCCACATCTCACCCACCTCGACCGTGCGGCCCATCCGGCGAGCGTCGTGGTTCCACCGGCGCACCGCCGTGTGGATGCACGACTCGACATCGGCGCGCTGGTGGTCGGCGTGGTCACGGTGGAGGGCGATGAGGTTGGTCGAGGCGTAGTCCACCCGGTCGAGCGCGGCAAGGATCTCGCGCAGCACCTCGTTGCGGTCGTCTCGAGGGTGCTCGAGCTCGGTCTCGACCGCGATGCGGATGCCCGCGAGTGGGGTACGGAGTTGGTGGGCCATGTCGGCGGTGAGCTGACGTTCGCGCTCCACCAATTCGCCCACTCGCCGAGCTGACGCGTTCAGTGCATCGGCCACCTGATCGAGCTCGACCAGCCCCGATGCTGGTACCCGACTGCGAAAGTCACCTCCGCCCAGGACTGCAGCAGATGCCGCCAGCGCGGTCAACGGGCGGTTGAGTCGACGCGACAGCACCACGGCAGCGAGCACCGCGGCCACGAGGACTGCGACGGCGACGAGCGACAGTTCGAGGACGGCTCGCGCCGCACGATCGGCGGAACGGGAGTCGGGTTCGGCGGCGCGCAGCACGCCGCCGCTGGCCAGCGGGAGCGCCACGACCACCGTGCCGTCGCGATCGAGGATCGCTGCTCGGCCCCCGAGCGCTCTGATGGTGGCCTCGTCGGGCTCGGTGGGACCGTCGCCCGTCAGCAGCGTCCCCGCGACGTCGTAGACCGCCAGCGAGTGGTGGTCGCTCGTGGCGATGCGCCCGTCGCGTTCGTACACGCGCAGCGCTTCGAAGGCCTCGATCTGGAGGTCGACCTCCTGGGTCTGCAATGCCACCGCGCGGAGCGACACGACGGCAGGCACGAAGAAGACGGCAACGCTCGCCACCGTCAGCGCCAGCAGGACGACGAGCAACCGGCGGCGCATCAGCGCGCTTCGAGCCGGTAGCCCACCCCGCGGCTGGCGGTGATGAGGCTGGGAGACCCGGGCGAGTCACCGAGCTTGCGGCGCAACGAGTTGATGTGCACGTCGAGGGTTTTGGTGGACCCGCTCCAGTGCTGGTCCCAGACGTCGCGGATGAGGTGTTGTCGACGCACGACGGTGCCCACCGAAGTGGCGAGGCGCACGAGCAGATCGAACTCCTTGGGTCGCAGTTCGATCTCCACCCCGTGGCGGTACACGCGCCGTGCACCGACCTCGATGAGCAGATCGCCGATCCGCACGTCGTCGTCGCGCAGGCTGCGTTCCCGCAAGCGCAACTGCAACGTGATGCGGGCGATCAGTTCGTTGAGCCGGAAGGGCTTCACGACGTAGTCGACCGCGCCGCTCGTCAGACCGGCCACCACGTCGGTCTCGTCGTCGCGCGCGGTGAGGATGATGATGGGAACGTCGGGGCGCTCGCTCGACATGCGGCGGACCAGCAGCAGGCCATCGCCGTCGGGCAGGCCGAGATCGCACAACACGAGGTCGACTCGCGACGCGAGGTCGGCCTCGTGCATCGAGGAGGCGATCTCGACGTGGAACCCTTTGCCTGCGAGGGCGCGCGCCAGACTGGTGAGGATCAACGAGTCGTCCTCGACGATCAGGATTCGGGGCATTGATCGGAGAGTAGACCGACTCAAGTCCTAGATCTATAGAACGTACAAGAACGGTCCAAACGGCCCACTGTTCCACTCGGTTCAGCCCGTGGGGAGTTCACGTCCGAGCCGGCGCCAGCGGTCCCGCCGAACCAAGTGTCACGGCAGTTCAGTTGCGAGGAAAGGAGACTGTGAGCGGGGTCGTCCCGGTCGCAGCGCACCGAAACGACCGGCAACTTCTGCGCCGGATCTCATCCACCGCGTTCGATTCCCCACCGAATGCGTCACCAGCAGACGAAACCCATCAACGGTCCGACTGTTCGAGCCATGCCTCTGAGCAGGGACGATGCGGTTCCGAGCGATGGCATCGGCCCACCGCTAGGGCCCTTCGGCACCATCGAAGTAGTCCTTCCGACCTATTACTCACAGCGCCCGGCTAACTCTGCCCGTACGACCTTGACCCTAGGACCAACGTCGTATGAGAGTGCCACTCGACGGAGAGAGCACGGGCGGATTGACACGATCGACACGGTCGGTCGGTCCTCCATTGTTCGAGTGAACGAGCGGCAAGCAGCCGCTCCGTGGCTGACGCCGCGGTGGTGACAGGGAGGGTAGCGATGAGCGAGCGGACGCGACGCCACATGTGGCGACGGATGGTGCTGGGCGCACTCGGGTTGGGGCTGCTGGGTCTGCCACTCCCACTCACGAACCCGGTGCCGGCCGATGCCGCAGGCGGGCCGGCGTTCGTGAAGTTCGCCGTGGCCGCTGCCGTCGACGGACCCGACCGGGCGCCGTTCGCCGATGCCGGGAGCCCGGTGCACCAGGGTGACGCGATCAGCGAGTTCAAGTGGCAGATCAACGAGGACAACATCGGTGATCCGTCGTTCTCCGACGCCAACATCGCCGCCTGCATGCCGCAGAGTGCCGGCACCGGCGAGCTCACCTCGGCGGCGGCCGACGGCGACGACAGCATCGCCGACTGCACGTGGCCCTCCATCCGGGCGATCGACGGCAACAGCCCCGTCGTGGCCAACGGCGACCAGAACGACATCCCCACCGGTGGCCTCGAGCTCGTCGATGGACAGAAGTACCTCGTGTCCATCACCGCTCCCGGCTTCAAGATCGACGGCGCACACTTCACCGCCACGGCCGGCAGCGTGCTGACGGTGCCGGTGTTGATGAACCCCGTGCCGCTGCCCACGGTGACGGTGCGCGTGAACGTGTTCAACGACAACGCGTCGACCAACGGCCAGTACGACGGCGTCTCGGAGGACAACTCCGACATGTCGGGCTTCACGGCGCACCTCAACGACATCGCCGGCGAGGTGGCCTTCGACGTGTTCGGCAACCCGCTGTGCACGAAGTACGAGACCGACGGCAGTGGCAACGTGATCCTCGATGGCGACGGCTCGCCGATCATGATCGACGGCAGCGGCGGCTTCCTGCCGGGTGGCGTGAGTGAGTGCATCTCCGATGCCTCCGGCCAGATCGTCATCCCGAACCTCGGCCCCAACCGGTACGCCGTCACCGTGTCGCCTCCCGATCCGCAGACGCAGGACGACATCGACAATCCGTGGATCCAGACCACCACGCTCGAGGGTGGCCACGACTGGGACACCTGGAACATGGAAGGCTCCACCGGCTTCGACACCGAACTCGTCGTGGGTGGCGAGGCGACCCCGTTCGTGTACTTCGGCTACGTGAAGCGCCAGAACGCACTGCCCGCCAGCGGTGGCGCCACCATCTCCGGCCGCCTGATGGTGGGCCGCACCTACGTCGCCCAGCAGGGTGGTCTGCCCAACGCCGGCACCATCTGGGGCGGCGGCACGAGCACCGTCAACGAGAAGCCGGTCGAGGACGGCTGGGTGTCGCTCGCCTGCCTCGCCGGCTGCCCGACACTGTCGACCGACCTCGCGGTGTACGTCGACCGGGCCCGCGAAGACGGCACCTTCGACATCACGAACGTTCCCGACGGCACCTACTCGCTCACCGTCTGGGACGAAGCGCAGATCCGCCTGCTCGACTTCGTGCAGGTCAGCGTGCGCAACGGCCAGAACGTGAACGTCGGCACCTTCCCCCTCGCCGGCTGGTTCACCGACCTCGACGGTTCGGTCTTCCTCGACCGCAATGGCAACGGCAAGCGTGATGGCATCGGCACCTCCATGGAGGAGCCGGGCATCCCCAACTTCGGCCTCACCCTGCGGACCCGCGTGAACACCCTGCAGGACCAGGGCGCGGCGTCGGCCAGCACCGATCCCGAGGGCAACTGGTCGATGGCCGCCTACCCGCTGGGCCAGTTCCTGATCCTCGAGGCGTACCACCCCGGCTACAAGACCGTCGGGTTCACGTGGAAGCTCAACAACGAATCCACGAGCAAGACCTTCCTCAGTGGACAGGTCGACTGGAACGTGCTCAACATCTTCGGCCTCGGCGGTCACTTCGACGTCGGCGTGCAGCCGTACGCCCCGGGTGAGAACGGCGGCATCGTCGGCACGGTCAGCTACGACGTCACCCGCAACGAACTGAACCCCCGCAACGCAGCCGCCGAGGACTGGCAGCCGGGCGTGCCCGATGTCGAGATGCAGCTGTGGACACCCCGCAAGAACGGCGGGAGCTACGAGCTGGCCGCCAACGGCGCCATCAAGCAGTACGGCGCCGGCGGCTGTGTGCGCCCCGAGAGCGAGTACGGCACGGTGGACGAGCCGGGCGGGTGCGACCCGCTCGACGCCACCGCCACCGAACACTGGAGCCGGCCCACCGGTTGCGCGGCACGCACCGCCGACGGCCAGCTGAGCAGCAACCAGGCGCTCCCCCCGTTCGTGCCCAACACCCCCGACGACGCCGAAGCCCGCGACGGCAGCCCCTGCGTCGAGGCACCGATGATGGGAGTGCAGTTCGGCACCAATGGTGAGGTCGACGGCAACTACGGGTTCGAGACCGACACCACCGGCGACTACCTCGTGGAGGCAGTGCCGCCCGCGGACACCACCGTGCTCGGCACACCCGCCGACCCGCGCCCGCTGTACAAGTTCACCGACGAGGCGTCCATCAACGTCTTCACGGGTAACACGTACGTTCCCCAGGAGGGCTGGGTGGCAGATCCCGACGGCACACCGTCGGATCCGGGCGCACCTCTGACCACCGGCAACGGTTACTCGGAGAACACCTCCGAGTCGGCGTGCGCCGGTGCGCTGCACATGATCGATGTCAACGACATCAACAACCCCGACTTCGCGGCCAACGGCGGGAGCCCCGTCCAGGGCAGCGAGCGCCCCTACTGCGACGTGAAGCTCGTGAAGGTGCAGCCGCGTCGTTCCATCGCGCCCATCTTCCACGTGTACACCGACGTGCCGCTCCCCACCCGATTCGTCGGCTACATCATCGACGACCTCAGCGTCTCCACCGATCCGAAGAGCACGGTGTACGGCGAGAAGGCCGGCATGCCGAACGTGCCGGTGGGTGCGTACGACTACCGCGGGCGCCTCGTCTACACGGCCGAGTCCGACTACAACGGCTACTACGAGATGCTGCTGCCCTCCACGGACACCATCGCCTGCCCCACCCCGTCGGGTGTGTGCCCGAACGTGTTCCGCCTGATCGGCAACGACCCGGGACAGCTGGGACATCCCAACGCCAACTTCAACCCGCAGTACCGCACCATCAGCACCAACTTCCAGGGCTGGCCGGGTGTGGTGCACCCGGTGGACCAGGCCCCCACGCGGGTGGCGGCCAGCTTCCAGCTGCCCGGCGGACAGGTGGTCTATCCGCCGGCGTGCGCCGTGCCGGCCACCCAACCCGAGTTCTTCCGCATCGACCGCCCGTACTGGAGGAAGCCGAACAACGGCGGCTCGCCCACGTTCACCATCACGGGCCGCAACTTCGGCACGACCGCCGGCACGCTGATCATCGGCGGCAACTCGTACCTGACCACCACGTGGTCCGACACGCAGATCACGTTCTCGTTGCCGGCGAGCACACCCACCGGGCCGCAGCAACTGCGCATCGTGCGTGGTGACAACGGCGTCGCCGCGACGAACGCGATCACCTTCCACGTGATCGGCAGCGGGTACCCGGCTCGCATCATCGAAGTGGGCACGTTCACCGAGACGCCCACCGGGCCGAGCCCCAAGTTCAACCCGGCGAACGACCCGATCGACGGCAGCGGGCCCCGCGCCATCCAACGGGCCATCGAAGCCGCCGACGGCTTGGCCGGCAACAGCATCATCGTGGTCTACCCGAACGAGGCGGCGCAGTACGCCGACTTCAACCCCGACCAGGCCTACTTCGAGAACCTGGTCGTCCACAACAAGGTGAAGCTGCAGGGTGTGGGCCCAGGCTCCACCACGGTGCCCGGCTCGCGCATCGACGGTCGCTACTACTGGAGCGTCAACGAGCAGGGCACGCCCACCTACCAGGACTACTGGCAGACGCTCGTCGAAGGTCTACCGGTGGCCGGCAACCCGGCCATGTCCGAGGGTGAGGTCATCTACGTCCGGCCGGAGAGGACGAACCAGTTCAACGCCGGGAGCGGCAACAACTCGTTCGCCACCTCCATCGACGGATTCACCATCACCGGCGGCGACCAGCAGGGCCAACCCACCAACATGAACTTCATCGGTGGTGGCCCGGTCACGAACCCGCAGCCGGTGAACGCCGAAGCGCAGGGTGGCGGCGTGTTCCTGAACTCCTACGCCAACAACACCATCATCTCCAACAACGTGTTCCAGTCGAACGGCGGCACGTTCGGTGGGGCGATTCGAGTGGGAACACCCGAGCTCAGCAGCCTGGGCGGGAGCCCCGACAACCACAACGACAACGTGCGCATCCTGTCGAACCGCATCGTGGCCAACGGCGGCACCAACCTCGCCGGAGCCATCGGCATCTTCTACGGCAGCGACGACTACCGCATCTCCGGCAACGACATCTGTGGCAACTCCAGCGCCGAGTACGGCGGCGGCATCAGCCACTACGGCGTCAGCCAGCGCGGCCGCATCGACCACAACCGCATCGGCTTCAACCAGGCCTACGACGAGGGCGGCGGCGTGATGATCGCCGGCGAACTGCCCACGAACACGGGCCAGTTGAGCACGGGCGCCGGTCAGGTGACCGTCGATGCCAACGAGATCGTCGCCAACCTGTCGAACGACGACGGCGGCGGACTTCGCTTCCTCATGGCAGGCGGGCCGAACAACGCCCGGATGACCGTGACGAACAACATCATCGCCAACAACGTGGCCACCCACGAGGGTGCCGGCGTCGCCATCGACGACACGCCCGACGTGCGCATCGTGAACAACACCATCGTGAAGAACATCACGACGGCGACCGCGATGACCAGTGACGGCCTGCCCGCACCGGCCGGCGTCTCCACCGGTGCCAACAGTGCGCTGCTCCAGGCTCGGCTGAACCGCCTCGGCGGGCTCGCCCGGTCGACGAAGTTCTCCAACCCCGTGTTGTTGAACAACATCTTCTGGGACAACCGTGCCGGCACGTGGACGGCGAGCGGCGTCACTGGCATCGGCCTCGCCGGTGACGCATCGCCGATCTTCCCGTGGGACGTTGGCACCACCGACGGCAGCGGCACGCCGAAGATGTTCGGATCGGTGTACGACTCCGCGCCGAGCAGCCCGCTGTACCACGGGGGCACCGGCTTCAACGCCACGGGCAACGGCAACAACCTGTTGGCGGGCGGACCCAATCCGGCCGGCTTCAAGAGCCCGTACGACGTGAAGGTGAGCATCGCCTCGTGGCGCACCTTCCCGAACTTCCGGCCTGCGGCCATCGTCACACTCGACCTGCCGATTCGCCAGCTGGCCGACTACCGCCTGAGCACCACCCGGCCGGGCCCCGAGCGGGTCATCGACGGCGGTCTCGCACAGGCGACGGCAGCCTCGGCGTTCTCACCGACCACCGTGCAGGCGGCGGCGACCGACATCGACGACGGCACTCGCACGCTCCCCGACGTGGGCGCCGACGAGTTCGCCAGTGCGGCGTCGATCACCGCACCGCTGCGCCTGGCTCCGCCGGCCACGTTCCTCGACCGGTTCAACCGTGCGAACAGCTCCAACCTCGGTGGGTCGTGGACCAACCGGCCCGCCACCGGCACCTGCCAGGTGTTCCGCCTGAGCAACAACCGGGCGCAGAGCAACGGATGCGCCGGCATCGAGTTGTGGACGTCGGCACTCGGGGCGAACCAAGAGGCAGGCGTCCGACTGATCACGCTGTCGACCAGCGGCAACCCCGGTGTCGCCCTGATGCTGAAGGCGCAGGGCAGCGTCGGGACGACGCCGCAGTCGTACCTCGAGGTTCGTTACAACGACGCGACCAGCACCGTGCAGGTGGGGTACGCCACGGCCGGCACCGTGACCTACCTGGCGTCCATCAACGCCAATTTCAACAACGGCGACTTCCTGCGTGTCCAGGCTCGACCTGACGGGCGAGTCGAGGTGTTCAGGAACGACGTCTCCATCGGGATCCGAACACTTCCAGCGGCATGGACCCCCGCGCTCAACGCCGACGGCGGCCAGATCGGTCTCCGCCTGACCACCACCACCAACATCATCAGCGTGGACGACTTCTTCGGAGGGAACCTGTGAGCCGCGAACACGACACCGGCGCCGACACCCCACGGGTGCTCTCCCGGCGCAACTTCCTCATCTTCGGAGGCGGCGCGATCGCAGCCGTCGCCGCCGGAGGCGGGGCCATGGCTGCCACCGCCGCACCCGGAGCCCGCGGAAAGATGCCGCCCGGTCTGGTGGATCGCCCGAACGTGCGCCAGCTCGCCCTGTCGGTGACCGACGGGTGGGCGGGCATGCCCAGGGAGCTGCCGGTCATCGACCCGTACTTCCCCGACACGCTCGCGCCGGCTCCGCTCGACACGTACATCTTCGGCTTCCGCGACGTGACCGGACTCGACCGGCCGATCGTGCAGAGCCAGGCCGGCAAGGCACAGATCAGTGCTCCGGTCATCGAGGCCACGGTGGGCGAGGAGGTGTGGATCACGCTGAGCAACCTCGGTCTGCTCACCCGTCCCGACCTCGTCGACTCGCACACGCTGCACTGGCACGGCTTCCGCAACGCCATCCCCTACTACGACGGCGTACCGGAGACCTCCATCTCGGTCCCCATCGGCCGTGACTTCACCTACGTGTTCCGTCCCGAGGACGCCGGCACGTACATGTACCACTGCCACTTCGAGGACGTCGAGCACGTGACGATGGGCATGACCGGCATCGTGTTCGTCCGCCCGGCGGCCAACAGCGCCTGGGCCTACGACGACCCCGACACGGAGTTCGACGTGGAGATGCCGATCATGCTCACCGAGTTCGATCTGGCAGGGCACTGGAACGACGCCCACATCCAGACCTCCGACTGGACGAGCTACAAGCCCGACGTGTGGCTGATGAACGGTCGGGCCTATCCCGACACGCTGGCCCCCAGCGGTGTTCGCGACGACATCACGGGCGATCTCGTCCCGCAGGTCGGCTTCGAGCACCTGCAGTACCAACCGCAGACCTCGAAGATCCGAGCGACGGGTGGACAACGAGTCCTCCTGCGCATCGCCAACCTCGGCTTCCAGGAGCAGACGCTGGCGATGCCCGGAATCGACCTGGTCTCCGTCGGCTCCGACGCTCGGTGGCTCACGCCCGATCAGCGCACGGTGAGCGACACGCTCGTCATCGGCGCCGGCGAGAGCCGCGACGTGATCTTCGTCGCCCCGCAGTGGCGGCCCGACGGCAACAACACCTACCCGTTGTTCAACACCGACCCGACGAAATACCGCGGGAACCTCGACGGCTCCGACCAGTGGGTCGGCGGCCAGCGCACCGAACTGGAAGTGGAGGCGTGATGACTGCCCGGAACCACACCCGACCCGCGGCTCACCGCCGCGCTCGCCGATGGGGCGCTGTGGCGCTCGCGATCGCCGGCCTCACGAGCGCCACGGCGCTGACCACGAACCACACCGTGAGCGCCGTGCCCCCCACCGCCAAGAGCGAGGGCCTGCTGTGCACACCGCCCACTGGCGCGACACCCGGGCAGGCCAACTACGTGCTCACGGCGAAGGAGGGCATCATCAACCTGCCCGACGGCAACAGCATGCTGATGTGGGGCTACGCCAACGGCAACGGGGCGTTCCAATACCCCGGACCGGTGATGTGCGTGAACGAGGGCGACGTCGTCACGGTCACGCTCCGCAACCAACTTGCTGTGCGCACCTCGGCGCTCTTCCTCGGCATCGACGGGGTGACCGCCAACGGCGCACCGGCGCAGGCGCAGTTCGATCAGACGGCGACGACTGCCACCCTCCGCTCGCTCACCGACGACGTCGCTCCCGGTGGGTCGATCACCTACAAGTTCACCGCAGGGCACCCGGGCACGTACCTCTACGAGAGCGGCACCGACCCCGAACTGCAGATCGAGATGGGACTCGTCGGGTCGCTCATCGTCTACCCGACCACCCCTGCCGACACCTCGGATCTCCTCGGCGAGAGCGTGGGACACGCCCGCCTCGCGTACGACGACCCGAACAGCCGATACAGCACCGAGCACGAGTACATGGTGCTGCTCACCGAACTCGACCCCGACGTGCACTACGCGGTCGAGGAGGGTGGCGTGCTGCAGTCGGCGGACTACACCGAGGCCTACACACCTCGCTACTTCCTCATCAACGGACGGTCGTTTCCCGACACGATCGCTCCCAACGGGGCCGGCTGGCTTCCCGCCCAGCCGTATGGTGCGCTCGCCCACGTCGAGCCGTTGCAGATCAGTGCTACTCCCACGGAGTCCGACAATCCACTCCCTGCGCTGATCCGATACCTCGCCGTGGGCGGCGAACCGTACCCGTTCCACCCTCACAGCAACCACGAGAAGGTGATCGCCAAGGATGGCCGCCTGCTCAGTGACGGCGGGGTGGACCTCTCGATGGAGAAGTTCGCCATCACGGTGGATCCGGGCAGCACCATCGATGCGCTGTTCACCTGGACCAACGTCGAGGACTACTCGGCCACGGCCAACCCCACACCCGTGCCCGGCCCCGACCAGAAGAACCTCACCGAGGGCGAGTACTGGAGCGGCTCGCCGTACCTGGGCGGCCAGGGCGTCCTCAACCCGGAGGTCCAGGCCAAGAACGTGTGCGGCGAGTACTACCACGTCGCCCACAACCACAACCTCGCCGAAGCCACCAACTACGGCGCGGCCTTCGGCGGCCAGTTGACGCTCATCCGAGTGGATCCGGCCAACACCACCAATTGCGGGAATGCGTAGGAGATGACCATGCGAATCGCACAGCAACACCGACGCCTGCCCCTGGTGGCCGGCGCACTCGCCACGGCGCTCGCGATGGGCGTGACCTCCATGGTCGTCGCCGCCAACGTGAACGGCGTCGACACCATCGAGAGCCGTCTCCTCGACGTCGCCTTCACCTCGGCCACCGACCCGGCGGACTATCCGGTCCAGCAGCTCGACCCTGCGTCGCTCTGCCTGCCCGGCACCGCGGTCAGCTGCGAGCTGTGGGCCAAGGAAGCACCGATCGACATCCCGGGCCTCGGCACGGTGACCGTGTGGGGCTTCGCCACCACCGTCGACGGACTGCCGCAACTCCCGGGACCCACGATCGTGGCCACAGCCGGCGACGCGGTGAGTGTGCTGGTGCACAACCAGCTGCCGACGTCCGCCGGTGACCTCGGATTCACCGCCCGCAGCATGCAGGTGGCCGAGCGCAACGTGGTGCCGACCGGCACCGACGCGACCTACACGTTCACCGCCGGCAACGCCGGGACATCGGTGTACAGCGCCAGCGAGCTCAGCCCGCAGGGTGCCCGCCAGATCGCGATGGGCCTCGCCGGCACCGTGGTGGTGCGGCCGAACCCGGCCGGCTGCGCGCTCGGCGTACCGCAGGAGTTCATGGGCTGCGCATACGGCGACCCGCTCACCGGCGGCAACGGCTCCGCCGGCTACTCGGTGGGCACCGACACGTTCCACGGTGAAGCCATCCTGGCCACCAACGAGATCGACATGGATCTCGCCGCCGACCCGCTCGGTTTCGACATGACCAACTACCGACCCGACGCCCACCTGGTGAACGGCCGGGCATACCCGGCCACCCAGGTGATCGACGGCTTCCCCGGTGCCAACATCCTGTTGCGCTACGTGAACCTCGGCCTGGCGGATCACTCGATGGGTCTCGTCGGTGCTCACCAGCGCACGATCGGCCGCGACGGCGAGGCGTTGGTGCACGGCTCCGACGACGTGACCGTGCCGCTCAACGTGGGCCAGACGGCCGACGTGATGGTGCAGATCCCGCTCGAGTCCAAGGCCGGCTTCCGCTACGCGTTGGCCGACCAGTCGCGCCAGCCCGGCCAGGTGAGCGCCGATCCGGCACTCACGTTCCTCACGGTGTGGGGTCCGGTCAGCGTGCCGGGTCAGCCCGTCGGTGAGGTGAACATCGCCGCCGGTGACGACGAGACCAACGGCGGTGTGCCGATGCCGTTCACCTACACGGTGCCCGCCGGTACCACCGCCGCCCAATGGTCGATCGACGACCCGGGCGTGGTGACCACCACACTCGACCTCAGCGGTGCCGATGTCGTCGACGTCGCCACCCTCAGCGGTCTGGTCAACGGCAGCCACATCCTGTGGGTGCAGTGGTCGACCGACGGCGCGACGTACGGCGACCCGGCCGGCATCGCATTCACCATCGATCGTGCCGGCCCGGCCATCAGCCCGGTCGACGTCGACCCGATCTACTCCAACGGTTCCGAGGACGTCGTCATCGGCGCCACGGCCGACAGCACCCTCACCGGCACCGGCTTGGTGACCGATGCGGTCTACTCGATCGACCAGTGCCCGGACCTCGGAGCGGGTGGCGTCTCGATGTTCTCGAACGGCCCCGGCCCCGTCGTGGCGGTCACGGCCGCCATCCCGGCTGTCGACGTCGCAGCATTGGCGGAAGGACGCCACGAGGTGAACGTCCAGGCAATGGACCAGCGCGGGATGTGGAGCAACATCGGCGACGGTGTGACCCCCCTGTGCGGCATCGGCGAACTCGTGGTGGACAAGAGCGCCCCCACCGTGTCGGCCGGTGACGTGTCGCCCAACGACAACGACGGCACGATGGCGTTCCCCACCGTCGACACCTACCTTCCCGTGGTGCGGATCACCGCCCATCTGAGCGACCCGCTCATCGGCACCGACCCGGGCTCGGGCATCGCCGAGGTCGAGGGCTTCATCGACGACGGTCAGCAGACGTTGCCGCTGTCCGCCGCCGACAACGGCAACGGGTTCCTCTTCACGCCGGTCGACGGCAACCTCGACTCGCCGGAGGAGGACGTCTACGCCGACATCCCGCTCGCCTCGGTGGCATCGCTCACCCCCGGCGATCACGACATCTGGATCCATGGCCGCGACCTCGCCGGCAACTGGGGTGCCCCCGACACGGTGGCGACCACGTTGCGCACCGTGAACTCGCTGCCCCGGGTGACCGACGTGTTCGTGACCGGACCCGACGTCATCATCACCGGCCAGGCGTTCGGCACGGGCGTCACCATCACCGGTGGCACCTACACCATCGGTGCGGTCACCACGGCCATCCCGATGCCCGCCGGCGATCCCACGCAATCACTGAACGTCACCCTGTCCGGCATCACCATCGGTGCCGAGGAGAACATCGCCGTCACGCTGGTCGACAGCCTCGGCCAGTCGAGTCCGGTGGCGTACGGCAAGCCCGTCCTCGGGACGCTGACCCTGGCCAAGGTGCCCAACGGGCCGAACCCGAATCGCCAGCGGCTCACCGGCACCGTGGTGCCGGCCACCGGCGGCGAGGTGGATCGCATCGAGTGGTCGGTCGGTTCGGCGGCAGCGCCGGGCACCGGCACATCGGTGAACCTCACGTCCACGTCGTTCAACGTCCTCCGCAACAGTGGCTGGGGCCCCACCGGCACCCAGGTGTGGGTGCGGGCGCACGATCCCGTGGCCGGGTGGGGCCCCGCGGCCATGGTGCAGGTGCCGGCCTGATCATGACCTGGGTGCGATCTCCCATCAAGGTGCTCCTCGCGCTGATGGCCGGCATGCTGGCCATCAGTGCGGGGGCATGGATCTCGTCGCAGCGGACCTCGGCTTCCGAGGGAGCCCGTGGCACGTACGAGGTGCCCCGCTCGGCCACCATCGAGGACGAGTTCGGCATCCGAGTGCTCGGTGCTTACATGACCGCCGCCAATGGCATGGTCGAGATCCAGTACCAGGTGCTCGACGGGGGCAAGGCGGCGGGCATCGCCAACGACGACACGTCGCCCGTCATCGAGGCTCACGGCACCACCTTCGACACGCCCGGGCTCTCGGGCCACGGTCACACTCATCGCGTTCCCACTGAAGGTCAGCGCGGCTTCGTGCTGCTGGCCAACACTTCGGGAGGGCTGCACGAGGGCGACGCGGTCACCGTTCGCGTCGGCCGCCTGCTGCTCGAGGGAGTGGTCCTCGAGTGAAGCACCGGTGGGCAGCGGTCTGCCTCGCCACCCTCGCGGCGCTCGTGGCGCTCGCGCCGGCGACGCCCGCGTTCGCCCACGCTTCGTTCGAGGCGTCGGACCCCATCGATGGCACGGTGTTGGACCGAGCGCCGTCGCAGGTGTCGCTCGACTTCAGCGAGGAAGTGCTCGCCGAGGCGAGCACCGTCACCCTGCTGTCGCTCGGGACAGAGCGCAGCGACAACCTGGTGGTGCGCTCGGGCGCCGACGACTCCGTGCTCACGGTGACGCTTCCCGCGCTCGCCAAGGGCGCCTACATCCTCCGATTCTCCGTCGTGGATCCCGCCGATCTGCACCGCACGGTCGGCTCCATCAGCTTCGGGGTCGGTGTCGCCGCGCCGCCGTCGGTCGACGCCGAACAGATCGGTGACTCCTCCTGGTCATCACTGCTGCGCGGCCTGTGCGACATCGCCCTGTTGATGGGTGGTGGCGCCGCACTGCTGCTCGTGCTGATCCGGCGAACCGACACCGGAGCACTCACACGTGCTCGGGTCGTCACCATCACCCGCTACTCGGCGATCGCCCTTGCGGTCGGTTGGATCGCGTTGCTGCTCGTGGATGCGGCCACCGTCGGTTGGGGTTCGATTCGTTGGTTCGAACTCCTCACCGGGAGCGACCCTGGTCGGCGAGCACTCATCGGCTCGCAACTCGCGATCGGCGCTTGGTTCGGTGGCCGGATGCTGCAACGCGCGGCCGACGACCGCTCGCAGCACTTCCTGCTGCGCGTCGTCGGAGCCTGCTGGGCGTGGTTCGTGGTGCCCGCTGCCACGGGAGGACACGCTGGGGTCGGCGGCAATGCGCTCGTCGGGCTCGCCTTGCGAGCCGCACACCTCGGCGCGCTGTGCACGTGGGTGGGCACGGTGGGCGTGGCGTGGTTGGTGACTCGCCGCAACGACGACCACGGCGGCAGGCTGTGGAAGCCGGTCAGTCGATGCGCGGCGATCGGTCTCGCGCTCACGGGATTGACCGGGCTGCTGCTCGCGGGCCGAACGGTCGCGACCATCACGGCGCTGTTCAGCACGGACTACGGACGAGTGCTGCTCGTGAAGGTGGCAGCGCTCGGGCTCCTGGCCGTCGCCGGTCTGCTGGCGGCCGAGCGCGTGGCCCAACATCGTTCTCCGCACGGGCGACTGCTCGGTGCCGAGTTGGTGCTCGTGCTGGCCGTGGTGGTGGTGGCCGGATTCCTCACCGGCAGGGCGCCGGCCGTCGGCGAGCAGTTCACCCCGCTGGTCGATGTCCCTCCGCAGGTGGTGACCGCCGACCTCGCCGACCTCACGGCCAGTGCCTCGGTCGAGCCGGCGCAGCCAGGCGCGAACCTTCTGCAGCTGCGCCTGCTCGACACACGCCGCCCTGCCCCGGGACCCATCGGCACCGTGACCGTGAAGGTGATCGACGCATCGGGAGCGACCGTCTCCGAGCTCACGGGAACGCCGCAGAACGGGGTGGTGGAATGGGACTCACTGCGCCTCCCCTCGCCCGGCCGCTACCGCCTCGAGGCGACGATCGAACGCGCCGCACTCGCGGTGCCGACGTTCCAGGGAACACTCGCCGTCAGTGCGGCTCCCGTGCCGCGAGCCCACACCGTGGTGTCGGATCAGGACCTCGGCCCATGGGTCCTCTGGCTCGCGATGGGTTGGGCCGTGCTCGTGCTCGCCGCCGCCAGGTTCGTCCGCAGCGCCCAATAGTCTGCGCAGGTGACCTATCGCTTCTCCGCTCCGCTGTGGCGGTACAAGGGCGACAGCCCGTGGCACTTCGTGACGCTGCCGTTCGAGCAGGCCGACGAGATCGACGAACGGACCACCACGGTCCAGCGAGGGTTCGGCTCGGTGCGCGTGCACGTCACCGTGGGCGGCACCACGTGGAGCACGTCGCTGTTCCCCGACTCGAAGGCGGAGTCGTATGTCCTTCCCGTGAAGAAGGCCGTGCGCGTGGCGGAAGGCCTGCAGGAGGGCGCCATCGTGGACGTGACGTTGCAGGTGGCAGACCTGTAGCGACCCGCTTCCATTCCTGGTCAGCGGCAGGGACCTACGCCCCTGACCACCGTCGGCGAGTGCTCCTACGCTGATGGTGGTGAACAGTTCACCGTGGTGCCAGCGGAAGGAGTCCGCCATGCGGATCGCAAAGGTGCTGTTGGGTGTGGCGATGGTGGGCTTGGTGGCCTGCGGCGACGACAGCAGCGGCGGCGCCAGCGCCGCCGAGCAGCCGTATGTCGACTCGATGATGAGTTCGTTCGAGACCGATGAGTCGATGCCACTCACCAAGCCGCAGGCGCAGTGCATGGCCGAGAACCTGGTCTCGATCGTCGGGGTCGATGGGTTCGAGGCGGCAGGAGTCGAGCCTGCCGACCTGGCCAACGGCGACCTCACGCTCGAGGAGCTGCCCGAGGCCAAGGCGCAGGCGATCGCTGCTCTCGTGTTCGACGGCAAGTGCTTCGACTTCGGGGAGATGATGGCCTCGGCGTTCAGCCAGGACCCCAGCGTGTCGATCCCCTCCGATCAGGCGAAGTGTCTGGGCGACTCGTTCGCGGCCAACGAACAGTTCCGTTCGGCATTCGCGGCGAGCATCACCGGCGACGACAGCGTCGACCCGTTCTCGGAGGTCGAGGACCTGTTCGCCATGTTCACCGAGTGCGGCATCGATCTGGCGGCGCTCGGCGGCTGAGCGCCTCTCACTCGCTCGCCCACTTCGTGCCCGGGAGGTAGTAGCGCTTCGCCCACACCCCGCGACCGTCTTCGCCACGCACCGGCATCCGCCAGGTGACGACCTTGGTGGACGGGTCGGCGAGCCACACCGAGCAGAGCGCACGAGGTTGGTCGTCGGTGCCGTCGACGTACGCGTCGGCAGCGTCGGCCGGCACGTACCGCTTGGCGATCCGTCGATAGATGTCGCGCCACGCGTCGTCGTCGCCGGGCTGGTGCAGCACGTGCACGCGCCCCTGTACCGACACCTTGCGCCACGGGGTGGCGTCCTCGTCGATCGAGATGCCCGCTCGCGGGTCGCGCTGGATGTTCTGCCAGATGATGGCCGGCGAGCGGGGCGTGAACAACAGGTCGTCGCCCTCCACGATGAACCACAGCGGCAGCACTCTGGGCATGCCATCGGCGTCGACGGTGCCGATGCGCGCCAGGTGACCTGGCTCGTGCAGGAAGGTCTGGACTTCGGCGTCGGTGAGCTTGGGCATGGTGCGGACGTTAGGCGTCGACCGGATCGGCCTCGTGGCCGGAGCGACGCCGGCGCCACACCCGCACCACCGATGGGGTGACGGCGGCGAGCAACCCGAGCGCCGCGAGCAGCAGGCCCACCCGGAGGCCCGGAGGCTCGAAGCGGAACCGGACGACGTGACGACCCGCCGGTACCGGGACGCCGAGCACCAACCCATTCGTGCGCACGACGGGGACGTCCTCGCCGTCGACCGTGGCTTCCCACCCCTTCAACCATCCGTACGCGACGACGAGCAGGGCGTCGCTCGAGGCGTCGACGGTGTAGATGCCACGACCGGCTTCGTCCATCGAACCCGACGCCGTGCCGACGGAGCCGGGCCGATCGAGCTCGCCGATTCGATCGTCCTCCACCCAGGCCGTGGTGACCAGATCGGTGTCGTCGGCACGCAACCGATCGCGGATCTCGTCGAGCGTGGCAACCCGCACGTCGCCCACCAGATACGCCTCGTCGAGTCGCGGTGCGCGAGTCCAACGCACGAAGTCGGTGCCCTCGACCTCCTGTTCGCGCACCCACGCATCGTCGGTGGGCTCCACCTCTGGGGTGGCGACGAGCGTGGTCACGCGCAACACATCCGACAACCACCCGGGCTCCCAGAAGTCACCGCGGCGCGGGTAGCCGTCGAAGGCGAAGTCGGCCGCCGTCTCCGAGAACTCCTTCTGGAAGAGCGAGTCGTACCCGTTGATGCCCTGGATGTCCTTCACCAACGACACCATTCGGAACACGTACGTGTCGCTCACCCACCGATCCACACCGCCGGGCTCATCTGCCGGGTTGCCGAACACCGGCTCCGGGTCGCCATAGAACGCGTCGAGATACTCCGCGCTCCGTCCCTCGGTGCGCCACGGTGATGCGACCGTGAAGGAGACCATGTCGAGCGCACAGACCACGACCAGTGCGATCGCGCCGATCGTGGGTCGCCACACGGCGAGGGCCACAGCGCCGAGTGTGGCGAACAGCAGCACCATCGGGATTCCGACAGCCGCCACCGCGCCACCGGGGGCGATCGTGCCGTCCAGGTCGGTCACCAGCGGGAGCAGACGCATGGCCAACGCCGCCACCGACACGACCACCACCACACGGCCCAGCGCCTGTCGCGACAGCGTCATCGCCTCGCGGACACCCAACGCCGCCAGGCACGCGACGGCCGCGTTCAGCAACACCAGGTTGCGACCCCACCCGCGGAAGGTGCCGGCCATGGGCACCACCGCGAACACCACGCGACCGAATGGCGTGGCGTCGGCGACGGCGGTGACGAGGGCGACGACGCTGATGATCACCATCCCGATCACCCGCCGGTCGCGCCAATGCCGGGCGACACCGATGCACGCCAGCAGCACCACCGAGACACCCGCGTAGTTCGCCACCTCGTGGTAGATGTCGCCGCCGGTCCACTCGCCCGACATGCCGGGGATGTCCGACCCACCACCCATCAGGTGCGGCCTCACCAGCGTGAGCAGATGGCGCGGCTTCGACGCCAACTCGAACGCCCCCTCGGCGTCGAGCGTCGCTCGCGCGCTGGTGCGGCTGAACAGGTACTGCGGCAGGGTCTGTACGGCACCGAGACACACTCCGATGGCCATCGCGCCGCCGACGCGCGCCCATGGCCACACGCCGCGCCCGCTGCGCACCAACTGGGCGACGACCAGCAGAGAGACACCCACCAGCGTGAGCCACAGACCCTGTCCGTGTCCGGACACGGACACCGCCGCGATCGTTCCCGCGCACAGGGCGACGCGCGGCAGCGTCCAGCGCTCGATCAACAACTCCGCGCCGAGGAACACGAAGGGGATCCACGCCGCCGCCGCGACGAACGGCATGTGCACGATGTGGAGCACGATGAAGCCGTTCAACGCATAGGCGAAGCCGGCGACGGTGGCACCGACCACGGACCGCCACCTCCACCATGCCCACAGGAATGCACCCGAGGCGGCAATCCACACGTGGAGCAACAACCACCAGCGATAGGCGGTGACCGGCTCGAACCAACCGAACAGCACGTTCACGGGGTAGAACATCGCCGACTGTCCGGACCCCGCCAGGTTCTGGCCGGCGAAGGTGCCGTGCGACCAGAACGGAAGGTTGCCGTTGCCGATGTTGCGCCACGCCGCCAGATAGAGCGGCACGTGCAGATCGTTCACGTCGCCGTACATCGCCGAGCGCGTGCCGCGCAGCACCTCGACGTACGGCAAGGTGGCGACCGTCAGCGTGACGAACAGCCCGAGCGCCAGCCGTCGCGTTGACGACACCGGTGCGGGCTCGATGACCTCCGGTTCGACTGCGTCGTCGACCTCCGCCTCGTCGTCCACGGCGACACCGTAGTGGTGATGCCGAACGGCGTCAGGGAACGAGGCGCACCGGCAGGCACTGGCCCACCTCTCGAAGATGTCTGCACTACTCTCCAGCCCGATGGCGCCGCTGCTGGGGAAACTCCGTTACCTCGTGATCATCGCCGTGGTGGGCATCGGCGTGCAGGCCATCGCCACGTTCGGCTGGGCCATCGCCATCACGGTCGAGTTCGTCGACGATCTGATTCGTACCGAGGCGTGGCAGCAGGACGACACCGTGGTGGAGCTGCTGCAGGTGCTCGACCTCTACCTCGTCGGCACCGTGCTCCTGATCACCGCAATCGGGCTCTACGAGTTGTTCATCGGCGACGTGCAGCTCCCCGACTGGCTGGTCATCCGCAACCTGTCGGACTTGAAGGCGAAGATCGTCGACGTCATCGTGCTGGTGATCGGGATCAAGTTCCTGGAGAAACTGGCCAAGGGCGGCGAGGCCATCGACCTGCTCTGGTACGGCCTGGGCTCCGCAGCGGTGATGGCTGTGCTCATCGGTTGGAACGCACTCAAGACGAAGGCGTGAGGAATCGCGTCACTCGATGCGCATGCCGCTGATCGCGCGGGCCATGGACGAAGTCGAGACGGAGGAGTTCGCCGCTGACCCCAACCATCTTGCGATGGTGGCGCTGCGCATCGACGCCGACGGCGCGAAGGTGCCGGGCGCCGCGGTACCGCCGCTCGACTTCTGGTTTCTGAGCATCCACGACGTGATCACTCGATCAGCGGACACGAACGACTCATTCGACTCGCGTGTGGGTCGCCCGACACACCCCCATTCGACCTAGAGTGCCTGCGTGGCCGCGGACCGCGACATCGTCGAAGCGTTGGAACAGGTGCTGCGTGCGCAACCGTCGGCGACCCTCGTACGGACTCATCTCGTGCGGACGCTGCTCGATGGTGGCGACGCTGAGTCGGCGCTCACACATTGCGACACGCTGCTGCAGGAGGCACCGAACGATCCCGCGGTACTTCGTCTGGTCGCCGATGTGTGCGACGCGGCGGGGCAACCTGGACGAGCCGCGACCACACGCATGCTGGCAGACGCCATGTCGCCGCTGGCAACACCGGTCGACACTCGCCCGCAGCCGTTGGCAGAGCGGGCAGCCGCGGCGGCCCCATCCGCGGAACCACTCGACGTGTTCGGCGATCCCGTCGACCAATTCGTGCGCGATGTCCAGCGACAGCATGATCAGGAATTCGTGCGACTCGCCGACGTCGCGGGCCTCGACAGTGTCAAGCGTCGCATTCGGTCATCCTTCCTCGAGCCGTTGCAGCGTCCCGATCTCCAGATCGCGTACGGGAAGACCGTTCGCGGCGGCCTTCTTCTGTGGGGACCGCCTGGCTGCGGCAAGACGTTCCTCGCCCGAGCAATCGCCGGGGAACTCGGAGCGAACTTCCTGCCGGTAGCAATCCACGACATCATCAGCGCGTTCTACGGAGAGAGTGAACGAAACCTCCACGAGGTGTTCGAGGAAGCGCGGCGGCTCCGGCCAAGTGTTCTGTTCTTCGACGAGGTGGACGCGCTCGGCATGGCCCGAGTGCGACAACAAGGGGGCACTCTGCACAACGTCGTTGCGGTGATGCTGTCCGAACTGGACGGCATCGGCGCGAGCAACGAGGGTCTTTTCATTCTCGCTGCGACCAACCAGCCGTGGGACGTCGACCCAGCTCTGCGTCGACCCGGACGTTTCGATCGAACGGTGCTGGTGCTCCCGCCCGATCACGACGCACGAAAGGCGATCCTCGAACTGCACCTGCGTGGTCGACCCGTCGAGCGATTGAACCTCGACAAGATCGCGAAAGCCGCCGATGGCTACTCGGGTGCCGACCTGAAGCTCGTGTGCGACGACGCCGTCGAAGGCGCGATGTCCGAGGCGTTCCGCACCGGCGAGCTCCAACCGGTGACGCAGCAACACCTCGAGCGAGCACTGGCCGCAGTGAAGCCGAGCCTCGACGCCTGGTTCGACACTGCCCGCAACTACGCCACCTACGCAAACTCGTCCGGCGACTACGACGAACTCGGGGCACACCTGAGGCGGCTGGGACGTCGTTGAACGATCGTGGTCGAATCCAGGCTGCGAGCTCGGTGCAGGTCGCTTCGCGATACCTCGAGCTCGGACGAACGAAGGACGCCCTCGAGGCGTGTCACACCGCGCTGGCGGCTGACCCGCGGCACGTCGGAGCCTGGTGCGTCAAGGCGCACTGCCATCTCATTCTCGATCAGGTGTCCGACGCCTATGGCGCGATCGTGCAAGCACTCGAGCTCAAACCCGACAGTGCCATGGCCCTCCGACTCAGCGCCGAGTACCAACTGCGAATCGGAGCGCGAGCCGGCGCGTTGACGACCGCGAGGAGAGCCGTCGAGGTGGCCCCGAACGAGGTCTTGAACCTGACGCACCTAGCGGGTATCTGCTCGAAATTGGGCCTCGAGGAAGGGGCTACGAAAGCTGCCCGCGAGGCTGTCCGCCTCGCACCGAACGACCCCGCCACGCATGAGAGCGCGGGACTCGTGGCACTCCGATTCCACGATATGCGGGCGGCCCGTGCGTCGTTCACGCGAGCACGGCAGCTCGATCCGAGTTCGTGGACTGCGCACAACAACCTCGGCGTGGTCTGTTCCCAACGAGCGAGTGACGTCGGAGCTTTGTTCCACTTCGGTCGATCCGTCTCGCTCAACCCGCAGCAGTTGCCGGTGTCGAACCTCGAGCGGACAGCCCTACTGGCCCAAGTCCAGGTCTATTCGGTGGTCTTGCTCGCGCTCACGATCGTCGCCGTGGTCGCCGAACAACACCGGCACGTTCAACTGTGGCCAGTCGGCCTACTCCTCGCGCTCGCCGTGGTCGCAGTCGTCCTGGTACGCAGCCTTCCGCGGCAGATCCGGCGGGCACTCTCGCGCACAGCGATCGTGGCGATCGGCAGGAGCAGCCTCCCTGGCCTGTTCCTACAGCCCCTGCGCAATCGCGCGCCATGGAGATGGGCGCAGTTGACGCTGGAGAGCATCTCGGCACTAGTGACGGTGGCGTTCGCGGTGATGCTCGTCGTCGCGATGGTCGACCCTGTACGCGTGTCGCTCGGCGCCATCGGACTCGCCCTAGTCGCCGCCGTCTACCAGGTGCTCCTCATGGCCATCTGGATGGCCAAGCGGCGAGAAGCACCGCCATCGCCGAAATAGCTACGTCGACCGACTCACCCTCGAGCAGTCGGCGTGAGGTCACTCGATGCGCATGCCGGAGATCGCACGGGCGATCACCAGCTGCTGGATCTCGCTGGTGCCCTCGAAGATCGTGTGGATCTTCGCGTCGCGGTGCCAGCGCTCGACCGGGTACTCACGGGTGTAGCCGTAGCCGCCGAGGATCTGGATGGCGTCCTCGGTGACCCGCACGGCCACTTCGCTGGCCTTGTACTTGCTCATCGAGCCTTCGCCGTGGGTGAAGCCGCCGTTGCGGGCCAGCCACGCCGCACGCCAGATGAGCAGACGGGCGGCATCGATCTCGGTGGCCATGTTGGCCAGCTTGAAGGCGATGGCCTGGTGCTGGATGATCGGCTTGCCGAACGCCTTGCGCTCCTTGGCGTAGTCGAGCGAGTACTCGTAGGCCGCGCGGGCGATGCCCAGCGCCTGCGCCCCCACGCTGGGGCGGGTCGCCTCGAAGGTGGCCATGGCCGGCTGCTTCTCGCCGCTGGTGCCGCGCTCGCGGGCACGGGCAAGCTTGGCGTCGAGCTTCTCCTTGCCACCGAGCAGGCAGCTGCCCGGCACGCGCACGTCGTCGAGCACCACTTCCGCGGTGTGCGACGCCTTGATGCCGTGCTTCATGTACTTCTGACCCTGGCTGAGGCCCTTGGTGCCGGGCGGCACGATGAAGCTCGCCTGACCGCGACCCTTCAGCTCGGGGTCGACCGCGGCGACCACGACGTGCACGTCGGCGATGCCACCGTTGGTGATCCACGCCTTGGTGCCGTTCAGCACCCATTCGTCGTTCGCCTCGTCGTACACCGCACGGGTGCGCAACGACGACACGTCGGAACCGGCGTCGGGCTCACTGACGCAGAACGCCCCGAGCTTGATGTCCTTGGCGTCGCCGTAGCACTGCGGCACCCACTCCATCACCTGTTCGGGCGTGCCGTTGCCGCTGATGCCGGCCGCGGCGAGGGCCGAACCCATGATGGCCATGCCGATTCCGGCGTCGCCCCAGAAGATCTCTTCGATGCACACCGGCAGCGTGAGCCCCGTGGGGTCGCTGAAGGTGCTCATCAGGAACTCCCAACCGTACAGGCCGATCTCGGCGGCCTGCTGCACGATGGGATACGGGAACTCCTCGCGCTCGTCCCATTCGTGACCGGCGGGACGGATGACGTTCTCGGCGAAGTCGTGGACCCACTTCTGGATCTGCAGCTGGTCTTCGTTGAGCGAGAAATCGGCCATGGATGCACCTCGTGGAGAAGGAAAGTGAGCGACAAGTTACTCGTGGGTAACCATACCCGCACGTCCACCCCGATTTCCAACATGCATCCGTGACAAAGTGACGATCGGGGACAACCAGGGGGACGTCATGCGACGAAGTTTCACGGTGATCATCAGCGCGGCCATGCTGCTCGCGGCGTGCAGCGACAGCGGTTCGTCGAGCAGCGACACCACCGTCGCGGCCGACACGTCGGCACCGGTATCCACCGACGCGCCCACCACCACGCTGCCCCCACCCACCGAGGCCGATGCCGCGACGGTGGCCGAGGTGCAGGCCGCGGTCGACGCCGGAGGCTCGGGGTGTGATCCGCTCGACACCACTCGCTGCCTGCTGCCCTTCCCCAGCAACGCCTACACGCAGGCCGACGCAGCGACCGACACCGGCCTCCGCGTCAACTTCCCGAAGGACGGCATGCCCGTCAACGAGTCGGGCGTGGTGGTGGACCCCACGGAGTGGAACCGCAACGACGGCTTCAGCCCGAACACTCCGCTGCTGGTCTACCTGGCCGACCTCGACGGCGAGGCGTCGAAGTTGCCGCCGTGGACCGACATCGGCGCGTCGCTGGCCGACGACGCGACGGTGGTGCTGGTCGACACCGACACCGGAGAACGCGTGCCGCTGTGGGCCGAGCTCGACGCCCACGCCGAGGAACCCGCCGATCGCCTGCTCACCATTCGCCCGGCGATCTCGCTGCCGGAGGGCCACTCGTTCGCGGTGGGCCTGCGCGGCATGGTCGACACGACGGGCACGGCCATCGAACCGTCGGCGACATTCCGCGTGTACCGCGACAACCTCACCACCACGATCGACTCCATCGAGGCGCGTCGGGCCGACATGGACGCCACCATCGGAGCACTCGAATCCGCCGGAGTCGCCCGCGACGACCTGCAGATCGCGTGGGGCTTCACGGTGGCCAGCACCCGCAGCGTCAGCGAACGCATGCTCCACATCCGCGACGTGGCGCTCGAGCAACTCGGCGACGCAGCGCCGGCGTACACCATCACCACCATCACCCCGAACAGCGACGACAACATCGCGCTGCAGATCGACGGCACGTTCACCATGCCGAACTTCCTCACCGGCGACGGCGGGCCCGGCAACGCGTTCAACTACGCCAGCGACGACGTGGACTCGTTGCCCGAGATCAACGGCGTCAATCCCACGTTGGAAGCGCCGTTCGTGTGCAACATCAGCGTCGCCACCATGACCGGCACCGAGCCGGCACACCTCGTGGAGTACGGGCACGGCCTGCTCGGCGACCACCACGAGATCGACGCCGGCAACGTGCGCGCCATGTCGAACGAGCACAACGTGGTGCACTGCGCCACCAAGTGGGCCGGCATGAGCGAGGACGACATCGGCAACGCGGCCGCGACGCTGGTGGAGTTCAGCAACTTCCCCACGATGGCCGACCGGCTGCAGCAGGGCGTGCTGAACCAGATCTTCCTCGGTCGACTGATGACCCGCGCCGGTGGCCTGGGCGACGACCCGAACTTCCGACGCGCCGACGGCACGCCGCTCATCGACACCACGCACCTCGACTACGACGGCAACAGTCAGGGCGGCATCATGGGCGCGATGCTCGCCGCGGTGTCACCCGACATCGAGCGTGCCGTGCTCGGCGTGCCGGGTATGAACTACAGCATGCTGCTCCCCCGCTCGGTCGACTTCGACGACTACCTCGCCGTGATGGAGCCGGCGTACCCGAGCCAGCTCGATCGGCCGCTCATCTTCGGCATCGTGCAGATGCTGTGGGACCGCGGCGAGGGCAGCGGCTACGTGCAGCACCTGACCGCCGACCCGTACCCGAACACGCCGGCCAAGCCCGTGCTGTTGCACGTCGCGTTCGGTGACCACCAGGTGACCGAGCTGTCGGCGATGGTCGAGGCTCGCACCATCGGCGCCACCATCCATCGCCCCGTCGCGGCCGACGGTCGCTGGCAGGAGGTCGAGCCGGGTTGGGGCCTCGAGTCCACCACCTACCCGTCCGACGGCTCGGCCATCGTGGTCTGGGACTCCGGGATGGAGCCCATTCCCTTCGAGAACCTGCCACCCCGCGTGGGCGACGACTCGCACGAGGACCCTCGCGCCGACGCCGACGTGCGGGTGCAGAAGGCGAGCTTCCTCTTCGAGGACACCCTGATCGACGTGTGCGCCGGCATCGCCTGCACCGCCGACCACCGCGAGTAGCTCGTCAGCCCACGGGGATGGCGAGCAGCTGGTTGGCGATGGCTTCGAAGGTGAGCTTGGCGCCGGGCTTGTAGGCGTGCACGCCATCCCAGCGGTACGCGAGGTCGCTGGCAATGGGCTCCTGGCAGTACTCGGGCGGGCCGGTCACGAACGTCGTGGTGGCCGAGTTGGTGGCGGCGACCTGGCGGAGCAGATCGTTCAGGTGGCCCACCCGATCGTCCATGCCGCGCTCGGGCAGCGCGGGCACGCCGGCGCCTTTCACGTCCTGGGGACGCATGCACGCGATCTCCAACAGCGCCACCTTGCTGCCCGCGCCGGTGAGCGCATCGATGCCCTTCTGCACACCGGCCGTGAAGCGTGCGTCGTTCCCTGCCGATCCGAACGGCAGCGACGCACTGTCGATCGTGACGTCGAAGACATCCCACGCGCCGATCACCACGAGGGCCACCTCGGCACCGTTCTGCTGCGCGGCCGCGGCCCACTTGGCGTCCCAGCCGCCGCAGTTGGAGAAGTTGCGGGTGTAGCCGTCGCGCGACGACACGGCCTTGCCGCTGTCGTACACGCTGCAGCCTTCCACCGAACCGTCGGTGGCGGTGAACGTGCTCTCGATGCCACCGGGCAGGTTCTTCCACAGCGAATACGCCATCGAGTCGCCGACGATGACGACGCTGCGCGGCAGCGTCGCCGTGGTGGCGGGCACGATCGGCAGCGCGAGCGTTGACGACGGCGCCACGGCCACCGACGAGTCGACCACGGGTGTCGTCGCCGCCGACGAGACGACCGTGGTGGCGATCGCGTTCGGGTCGAACACGACGTCCTGGTTGCCTCGGTCGGCCGCAGCGTCGAACGTGCTGTCGGCCGAGCGATAGAACGCGGCGAGCGAGCCGCCGAGCACGATGACACTCACGCCGACGCACGACGTGACGAGTCTCCAGTCGGTTCGCTCGCGTGACTTCCACCAACGGCCCAGCGCGCCCTTGCGAATGGGCGTCTCGACCCAGCGATAACAGGCCTCGCTCACCGGGATGGCAATGGCCATCGCGAGGATGAACCGCGACCACGAACCCGTGTAGGCGTCGCAGATGCGGCTGATGGGCCACGTCCACAGGTACAGGCCGTACGAACGCTTGCCGATCTCCACCATCGGCTTGGCACCGAACACCGCCCTGGCGCCCACCGCCCACGGGTGCACCACCACACCGACGATGGCGGCCGAAGCGAGTGTCACCATCGGCAGCATCCACGTGTACGTTGCCCCGTCGACGACGTGACCGGTGACGAACGCGAAGAACAACAGCGCCACGCCACCCAGGGCGATGAGGTCGAGCGACTTCCCCGCCTTCTGTCGGCGAGGTTCGATCACCCGCCACGGTCGCCACAGGAAGGCCATCGCCGCGCCCAGCAGTAGCCCACTGGAGCGGGTGAACGTGCTGAGGTACAGGAAGTTGGTGGTGTCGACCGGCTGCATCGACATCGTGAACGGGTTGAAGAACCTCGTCGGCCAACCCGCGGCGTACGCGATGGCGGTGCCCACCATCACCGCACCCGACACGGCCACGAGCGCTCGGCCGCGCTGGCGGTCGTGCTCGGGGCGCCGTGCGATCGCGATGAACACCACCGGCCAGATGAGGTACCACTGCTCCTCCACCGCCAGGCTCCACAGGTGACGGAACAGCGTGGGCGTGCCACTGAAGTACGACACCTCGCTGAAGATCTGGCCCCAGTTGGCGAGGTAGAAGATGCCCCACGGGTAGTCGCGCCGCATCTGCGTGTGCTGCTCGGCCGAGCCCCAGAACACTGCCCACACACCGATGACGACCAACATGGTGAACAGCGCCGGCAGCAGTCGACGCCAGCGGCGCACCCAGAACTGCCACAGGTCGACCTTGTTGGCGCGATCGCGCTCCTCGATGAGCAGCGACGTGATGAGGAAGCCGGAGACGACGAAGAACACCTCGACGCCGAAGAATCCGCCCGACATCCACGAGAACCCGGCGTGATAGAGGATGACGGCGATCACCGAGAACGCGCGCACGCCGTCGAGGCTGGGCTGATACCCCATCGACGGCCGGTCGGCCTGTCGGCGCTCCAGCCGGATCAATCGGGCCAGCGCGGGGTGTTGCTGCACATCGGTCACGGTGACCACCAGTCTCGCAGGGGTCAACTCGCCGAAGCGGTCACCGGTCGGTGCATGCCCCAGCCGACGGCCAGCAGCGCCGCGACACCGGTGATGACCCCACCGAGCACCATCGGGCTCCACACACCCATGCGATCGAACGCCGACCCCGCGAGCGGCGGGCCGAACACTCGAGCCATCGCGTACGACGACTGCTGGAATCCCATCGCCTCACCACGGTTCTCTTCACCTGCGGCGCGGTTCACCAGCTCGGTGAGCGACGGGGACGCGACACCCTGCCCGACCGACACGAACAGCAGGCCCAGCAACAGCAGCGGCCAGCCCTTCGAGATCCCCACCACCACCAGGCCAACGGCCACCGCACCGAGGCCCATCGTGTAGAGCGTGGGCACGCCCACCCGCTCGGCCAGCCTGCCGAAGCCACCGCCCTGGATGAGCACGAGCACCAGACCGATGCCGAGGAACACCGCAGCCGTCGAGCCTTCGGTGAGGTCGAAGCGAGCACTGCCGAAGAGCGAGAACGTGGCCTCGAAGGCGACGAACGCGAACGTGGTGAGGAACCCGAGCAGCGCCAACCGGCGCAGCGCCGGTTCCGTGGGGAAGGCGAACCCTCGGCGACGGGGCGGTGCGGCCGCCCGCTTGGTCTCGGGAAGGCGGATGATGGCGGCGACGGCGTTGATGGTGGCCAGCGCACCCGCCACGTAGAACGGCACGTGCGGACCGCCGAGCGACGCGAGACCACCGATGGCCGGGCCGAGGACGAACCCCACGCCGAAGGCGGCGCCGAGCATGCCCACCAGCCGGGGCCGCTGCGCCGGCTCGGCCATGTCGGCCACCGCAGCCTGCGCGACAGAGAGGCTGGCGCCACTCGCACCGTCGATGGCGCGGCCGAGGAACAACACCCAGAGCGCGCCGGCCGCGCCGGTGACGAAGCTGCCGATCGCGGTGCCGATGAGCGAGATGACGATGACCGGCTTGCGCCCGATGCGGTCGCTCAACCGACCCAGCAGGGGCGCGAATACGAACTGGGCGAGCGAGAAGGTGGCGAACAGCCAGCCCACCGCATACCCCGACGCCCCGAACCGCTCGGCATAGACGCCGAGGATGGGCACGACGATGCCGAACCCCACCAGGTCGAGCGCGACCGTGGTCCAGATGGTCCAGTACCCCTTGGGGAACGGGGTGCGCTCCCCTCTCTCGCCGCGGCCTGACACGATTCACCGTTCTATCGGAGATTCACCCCGCAACCCGACCGCAGTCACGGATCCACTCGATTCCCGAGTGGATCCGTGACTGCGCTCGCCTATGCGGCCGCTCGAAGGGCCACGAGGAGGACCCGGATCACCCAATCAGGACGATCGCGCACATCCTCGTAGGTGAACGTGAGGACCCGCTTTCCACGCAGGGTGAGCTCAGTGTGACGTTGCGCGTCGCGCTGACGTTGTTGTCGCGTGGCGTGCGTACCGTGGCCGGCCACCTCGACCACGATGTCGCCCGGGAACTCGGCATCGACCCGCGCGATCGTTCGGCCGCCCTCTCGATACGACTTCTGCACGATGGGGCGCGGCAGCCGCGCCGCTCGACACAGTTGGAGGAACATCCGCTCCAAACGGCTTTCGCCGCCGGAGTCGACCAACGCGTCGAGCAGGGTGCGGCTGCCATTCACACCGCTCCTGTGGTCCGCGATGACCCGCGTTCGGAGCCGTTGCTCGGACACGAGCCGTCGTCTGATCGACGAGTCGATGGCATTCTCGATCTCAGCGCGGCCGAAGCCGAAGAGCGGGCCGTCGAGGATGAGTCGCTCGGCTCGAGCAACGACGAACATCCCGATGCGCTGCACGTCCCGAGACTCGATGGGCAGCGATGTGGACCGCAGCACGCCCGAGATCGACCGGTTTCGAAAGGCTCGCGGCACCAACAGCTCCGGGACGTCCGCCGTGAACCCATCGAGCGACATCAAACGTGCGCCACTTCGGCCGGCGACGACGCCCGCACCCTCGAGATCGAGGAATGCCCCTGCGAGCCGCCGCAACCAGGTGTCGTCAGAACCGGCGATGGCGAATGACCGTGGCCCGAGTTGCTCGAGCGCACCTTTCGCCACCCAGCGGGAGCGAGCCTGCTGACTCAGCCCGAGTCGGGTGAGTTGGTCGGTGGAGACGACGGAGTGCTGACTGGCGGCGACGGCCGCAATGGATCGAAAGCGCGTATCCATCCGAGGACTGTGACGGAGGGGTGTGACACCACACCGCAGGCATGGATCCACTCGCTGAGCGAGGGGATCCGTGACAGCGATGGCGGAAGGCGGTTGGGGTCAGCGGCGGACTTGGGTGCCGGTCTTGGTGGTCTCGACGGTCCAGCCATCGGCCTGCAGTTCGGCGCGGAGGGCGTCGGCGGTGGCGAAGTCCTTCGCGGCACGGGCAGCGTCGAGCGCGGCGGCTTTCGCCGCGATGTCGGCGGGCACGTCGCCGCCGGCGTTCAGCACCAGGCCGAAGGCCGTGCACATCTCGTGCACCGCAGCGATGAGCGACCCGGCCTCGGGCGCCTCCGCATCGACGGCGATGTTGGCGCGGCGCACCGTGTCGAACAGCAGGGCCGTGGCAGCCGGCGTGTCGAGGTCGTCGTCCATGCGATCGCGGAACTTGGCCAACACGTCGGCATCGGGTTCGGCCACGTCGATCGACGACGTGCGGGCCGCGAACGCATCGAGGCCGGCGAGCGAGTTCACCGCAGCGTCGATGTTGTCCTGCCCCACCGTGACCGGGCCGCGATAGTGCGACTGCAACAACAGCATGCGGTACGCACGCGGGTCGTACTGCTCCATCAGATCGAGCAGGTTGGCCACGTTGCCGAGGCTCTTCGACATCTTCTCGCCCTCGGCGTCGACCACGAAGCCGTTGTGCATCCAGTGGTTGGCGAACCGCTTGCCGAGCGCGACCGCCTGCGCCCGCTCGTTCTCGTGGTGGGGGAACTTCAGGTCCATGCCACCGCAGTGCAGGTCGAATCCCTCGCCCAACAGATCGAGGCTCATCACCACGCACTCGCTGTGCCACCCCGGACGACCATCACCCCACGGCGACGGCCACGACGGCTCACCGGGCTTCGCCAGCTTCCACAGCACGAAGTCGGCCGGGTGGCGCTTGTTGCCGGCACCGAACACTTCGCGATCGCCGCCGCCCTCGATCATGTCGCTGAGGCGCTGATTGGCCAGGAGGCCGTAGTCCTCCACAGATTCGACGCTGAGGTACACACCGTCGTCGGTGTTGTAGGCGCGCCCGATGTCGACGAGTTCGCCGATCATCGCGACCATCTGCTCGACGTACTCGGTGGCGTGGGGCACGTCGCTGGGCCGGGCGACTCCCAACTTCCCCATCGCCTCGAACCACACCGCCTCGCACTTGTGCGTGATGTCCTGCCACGGCCGGTTCTCGCGGTTGGCGCGGTTGATGATGCTGTCGTCGATGTCGGTGATGTTGCTGGCCAACCGGACGTGCAGTCCGGTCCACTCGAGATACCGCCGCAGCACGTCGTAGACGAGCGTGGCCCGGCCGTGACCGAGGTGGGGCGGGCCGTACACCGTGGGGCCACACAGGTAGATGCTCACCGTGCCGGGCTCGCGCAGGGCGAGCTCACGTACCTCTCGGGTGGCGGAGTCGTACAGGTGCAGCATGGGTCGACAGCCTACGAGGTGGGTCCGTGGAAGAACCCGAGGTTTCCACCCATCCGGCGGTGCGGCGACTCCGAAGTAGGAGCAGTGGTCATTGAGTACTAAATGCCCTCCCGAAGCCCCACCCCACCCCACCCCACCAAGGAGTCCTCCAATGCAGCGCACCCCGCTCGCCCGCCGCCTGCTCGCCGCCCTCGGCATCAGCATGGCCGCCGCCGTCGCCATCCCTGCGATGGTGCAGGCCGCCCCCGCCAAGAACACCTCGAACCTGTCGCTCGCCCAGATCCTGCTGTCCGACAGCAAGAAGGACGCAGCCAACGGCTTCGACCGGAACCCCAACGACTTCGACATCGTCACCCAGGCCCTGTTGCTGTTCCCCGACCTGGTCGAGGCCGCCAGCAACCCGGGTGACTACACCGTGTTCCTGCCCACCGACTACGCCTTCCGCCTCCTGGTGAAGGACCTCACCGGTAAGAAGGTCTTCAAGGAGAGCGACGTGTTCGCCGCGGTGGCCACGCTGGGCACCGACACGGTGAAGACCGTGCTGACGTACCACATCGTCCCCGGCGCCCGAGTGGACTACAAGGCGGCCACCAAGTCGGATGGCGCCGAGCTGAAGACCCTGCAGGGCAACATCATCACGGTCGACGTGCAGGGCAAGAACCGGGTCATCCTGATGGACGGCGACCCCGACCTCCGTGACCCCCGAGTGATCTTCCCCAACATCAAGGCCTCGAACGGCATCGCCCACGGCATCAACCGTGTGCTCATTCCCGTGAACCTCTGATCCACACAGCCCTCTCATTCTCCTCCCTCCCATCCCTCCCCGGACGACCGGCCCGCGACCCCGCCAAACGGCAGGGGCCGCGGGCCGGTCGTTTCGGTAGCCTTGGCGAACTATGGCGAACATCCCTGACAAGCCGTCCCTCGACGGCATCGAGACACGCTGGATGCAGCAGTGGGAAGCCGATGGCACCTACCGCTTCGACCGTTCCGCGAGTCGCGACCAGGTATTCGCCATCGACACGCCGCCGCCCACCGTCAGCGGGTCGCTGCACATCGGTCACGTGTTCAGCTACACGCACACCGACACCATCGCCCGCTTCCAGCGCATGCGCGGCAAGCAGGTCTTCTACCCCATCGGGTTCGACGACAACGGTCTGGCCACCGAGCGCCGCGTGCAGAACGTCACCGGTGTGCGATGCGATCCGTCGCTGCCGCACGACCCGTCGTTCATCGCGCCGTTCAACGGCGACGTGCCGAAGGACCACCGCGCGATCCCGGTGAGCCGGCCGAACTTCGTCGAACTCTGCCGCGAGATCACGCTGCTCGACGAGCAGGTGTTCGAGGAACTGTTCCGACGCCTCGGCCTCAGTGTCGACTGGTCGCTGCTGTACACCACCATCGGCGAGCGCGCCCGCCGCGTCAGCCAGCGTGCGTTCCTGCGAAACCTCGAGCGAGGCGAGGCCTACCAGCAGGACGCGCCCACGTTGTACGACATCGACGAGCGCACTGCCGTCGCGCAGGCCGAGATGGAAGACCGCGACATGCCGGGCGCCTACCACCAGGTGGCGTTCCACCGCACCGTGTCGGAGGGCGACGTCGGTGGCGATCTGGTCATCGACACCACCCGCCCCGAGTTGCTCGCCAGCTGCGTGGCCATGGTGGCGCACCCCGACGATGCGCGGTTCCAGCCGTACTTCGGCACCACCGTGCGCACGCCCATCTTCCACGTCGAAGTGCCCGTGTTGGCCCACCCGTTGGCCGACCCCGAGAAGGGCACGGGCATCGCGATGATCTGCACCTTCGGCGACGTCACCGACGTCACCTGGTGGCGCGAGCTGAACCTCCCGTCGCGGGCGCTCATCGGGTTCGACGGTCGCTTCGCCACCGAGTGCCCGGGGTGGATCACCGCGCCCGAGGGCCAGGAGGCGTACGCGCAGATCGCTGGCCTCGCCCCGAAACAGGCGCAGAAGAAGATGGTCGAGCTGCTGCAGGCGTCGGGCGAGATGCTCGGCGAGGCACGGCCCATCACCCATCCGGTGAAGTTCTACGAACGCGGGCACCGACCGCTCGAGATCGTCGCCACCCGACAGTGGTACATCCGCAACGGCGGCCGCGACACCGAGCTGCGCGACGCCCTCGTGACTCGCGGTGGCGAGCTCACGTGGCACCCGCCGTACATGCAGCACCGCTACGACAACTGGGTGGGCGGCCTGAACGGCGACTGGCTGGTCAGCCGCCAGCGGTTCTTCGGCGTGCCGATCCCGCTGTGGTACCGGCTCGACGCCGACGGCAACCCGAACCACGACGACGTGCTCGTGCCCGCCGAGCACCGCTTGCCGGTGGACCCCAGCACCGACTGCCCCGAGGGCTTCACCAACGACCAGCGCGGCGTGCCCGGCGGGTTCATCGGCGACCCCGACGTGATGGACACGTGGGCCACGTCGTCCCTCACGCCGCACATCGCCGGCGGATGGGAAGAGGGCGACGAGTCGGTCTTCGGCCAGGTCTTCCCCTACGACGTGCGGCCGCAGGGCCACGACATCATCCGCACCTGGCTGTTCGCCACGATGGTGCGCAGCCACCACGAGCACGGCATGGCACCGTGGCACAACGCTGCGCTCAGCGGCTGGATCCTCGACCCCGACCGCAAGAAGATGTCGAAGAGCAAGGGCAACGTGGTCACCCCGATGCACCTCCTCGAGCAGTACGGCACCGACGCCATTCGCTACTGGTCGGCGAGCGGTCGCCCGGGGGTCGACACCGCACTCGACGAGGGGCAGATGAAGATCGGCCGCAAGTTGGCCACCAAGCTGCTCAACGCCACCAAGTTCGTGCTGTCCTTCGGCGAGCCCACCCCCGGCGCTGCCGCCACCGAAGCCATCGACCTGGCGATGCTCGCCCGCCTCGATGGCGTGGTCGCCGATGCCACCGACGCGTTCGAGGGCTTCGACTACGCACGCGCGCTCGAGCTCGTCGAGCAGTTCTTCTGGTGGTTCTGCGACGACTACGTCGAGCTGGTCAAGGGCCGCGCCTACGCCGTCCACGGCGAGGCCGGTCAGGCATCAGCACTCGCCGCGTTGCGAGCTGCCCTGCACACGGTGCACCGTCTGTTCGCCCCGTTCCTGCCGTTCGTCACCGACGAGGTGTGGAGCTGGTGGCAGGAAGGCTCGGTCCACTCCCAGTCGTGGCCCACCGCGGGCACCGACCGCGACGCGTCCATGCTGGAACCGGTGAGCGAAGTGCTCGCCGCCATCCGTCGTGCCAAGACCGAGGCCAAGGCCAGCCAGAAGGCCGCCGTGTCACTGGCCGTGGTCAGTGGACCCGCCGACGTCCTCGCCCTCGTGCGCGCCGCGCAGGTCGACCTGTCGGACGCCGGCTCGGTGGCCGAGCTCCAGTGGGCCGACGCCGACACCCTGTCGGTGGCCGTCACTCTGGCACCGGCGGAGCCCAGCTAGCGGGTCGTCACTCCTCGGTCGGCGGCACCGCGTGCACCTGCACGATGGGGGCCGCCGCGGAGGGGGCATCGAGCCGACCGGCCTCGAACGCCTGCAGGGCGAGGATGCGCATCCGGCGCTTCACCGCGTCCTGTGTGCCCGACACCGTGCTGACAGCGATGCGGTACACCAGCCGATCGTCGGTGACGTTGACGAGTCCGACGGGCCGAGGCGTGTCGACGAGGTTCTCGCCCGCCACCGGGTCGGCCACCAGCAGGTCGCACAACGCCGCCGCCTCGGCGTCGAGCTCGGCGAGGGTCATCGTGCGCGCGACTTCCAGATCGAGCACGGCCATCGACGCCTTCGACAGGTTCGCCACCCTGAGCACCCCGCCGTGGGGGACGTGCCAGATGCCACCCATGCCGTCGCGCAGGCGCACCGACCGCAGGGTGATGCGCTCGACGGTGCCCGACGCGTGGCCGAGATCGACCTGGTCGCCCACGCCGTACTGGTCCTCGGAGAGCACGAACAGACCGGCGATGACGTCGCGCACCAGCTGCTGCGCACCGAACGCGACGGCGCCACCGACGACCGTGGCCGTGGCCACGAACGCGCCGATGTTGATGCCCAACTCGCCGATGATGGTGATGCACGCGATGGTCCAGATGACGCCGATGAGTGCACCGCGGAGCGCGCCCGCCAATGCCCGCTGGCGCGAATCGGCTCGCGCCTTGTCGACACCTGGCAGTTCGATGGTCCGTTTCACGAACCGGCGGACGGCCCGCTGGACCAACAACGTGAGCACATACGCGAACAGCAGGGCGAAGGCGATGCGCAGCGGCACGAGCAGATGCAACTCGTCGACGCGCACGAGCCACGCCGGGGTTTCGTTCGACAGCACGCCGCGACGATAACGAAGAACGCGCAAGGGGTAGCCTTCGACTCGCCATGGACACCCCCGTCGCCGATCAGCCGGCGCCCTTTCACACCCGTCACACCACCGCGCAGAAGGCCATCCTCGCCCTCAACATCGTTGTGGTCATCGCCTGCATCGCCGGTGCCGGCGTGCTGTTGTACGGCAAGCGACAGCTCGACAACCGTCTGCAGACCGCCAAGGTCGAGGTGAACACCTCCCTGTCCACGGGCTCTGTCGCTCCCGCCTCCACCGTGCCGGGCGCCGCCACTCCGAGCACCACGCCCGGCACCTTCCCGACCGCCGACCCAGAGGCAAAGAACTTCCTCATCACCGGCTCCGATGCCAACGCCTGCGTCGACCTGAACTCACCGTGGGCAGGCGCCGCCGACCCCGACCGCCAGAACATCGGCAACCGCAGCGACACCATCATGGTCATGCGCGTCGACCCCAGCACGCGGCGCGCCGCGGTGCTGTCGTTCCCCCGCGACCTGTGGGTGCAGATTCCCGGCAAGGGCAAGAGCCGCATCAACAGCGCCTACGTCAAGGACGACTACTCCGTGCTCGCGCAGACGTTGTACGACAACTTCGGCATCGTCGTCGACCACTACATCCAGGTCGACTTCTGTGCGTTCAAGCGCATCGTCGACGCCGTCGGTGGTGTGGCGGTGCCGTTCGACACACCGGTGCTCGATCGCAATGTGGGCATCGACATCCCGACCGCCGGCTGCCACACCTTCGGTGGCGACGAGGCACTCGCCTACGTGCGTTCTCGTCACCTCAAGTGGGTCGACGAGGCGGGCGAGACGCACGAGGACCGCGCCAGCGACCTCGGCCGCATCTCGCGTCAACAGGACTTCCTGCGCCGCGTGCTGCAGTCGGCGTTGAACAAGGGCTTGTTCGACCCCGCGGTGGCGCAGGCGCTCATCAAGTCGCTGCAGACCGACATCGTCACCGAGGACGGCTTCACGGTGAACGACATGCTGAAGTTCGCCGGCGTGCTGCGCGATGTGGACCCCAAGGGCATCACCACCTACCAGATCGAGGCCAGCCCGATGACGGTGAGCGGCAATTCGGTGCTGCAGCCGAAGGTGAACGGCGACAACATGAAGGCCATCCTGGCCATGTTCCAGGGGCTCGCCCCGCTGGCAGCGGCACCCACGCAGGTGTTCGAGACCACCACCACCACCACCACGACGGCGACCACCACCACCTCTGCGGCGGGCGGTTCCACCACCTCCGTGACCCCCACCGCGGCCCCAACGACAGCACCCTTGACGGAGACCACCGTGGTCGGCCCGGAGGAGAACGTGAAGGGCGACATCGTCCCCAGCGAAGACGTGGTCTGCTGAACCCCTAGGTGCGGTCGAGGACTCGACCGATGGCGTCGGCCACTTCCGACGGTCCGCCCACCGTGGTGATGCGGGCGCCCACGCGGGCGGCGAACGCTTGTGCCTCGTCGTCGTCGCTCTCGGGGGCGATGACCACCACCTCGTCGAGACCCGCCGCCGCCGCCACCGGGTCGCCGTCGACCGTGCTGCGACAGTCGCTGAGCACGACCACCACCTTGCGGCCGGCGTTGCTGCGGCGGAGTTGATCGCCCGCGATGTGCAGCGCCCCGGCCAGGTCGGTGGTGCCGTAGCCGCGGAGCGACAGCAAGTCGGTGACGACGAGGTCGCTGGGCTTCGGTGTCTGCTGCCCCTTGCACACCACCACGTCCTTGCCGAACGCGAGCACGCTGTAGTCCTGCGGCGAGCGGCATGCCACCGTGGCCGCAGCCACCGCGGCAGTGGCCAGCGGCTTGCCACCCATCGACCCGCTGCGATCCACCAGCAGGCACAGCGCGGTGCCTGGCTTCACCCAGCCGCGCACCTTCAACCGTTCCACGTCGATGGCACCTCGGCCGGCCTCGACGATGGCCTCCAGGCTGGCGTCGATGTCGAGGTCGCCGCCGTCGGGCCGGTACGGCATCTCGGTGAGCGTGCCAATGCCACGCGGGCGCACCGGTCCGCGACGAGCCACGTCGAGGAACAGCCGACCTGCGAGCCGACGCGCCAGCGCGCGCAGCTTCTCGTCGGTGGCGCCCACCAGGTCGGCCAGCATCGACAACGTCTCGTCGGGGTCGTCGCGCAACCCCTCGTCGATGGCGTCCTCGTCCAGTTCACCCACCTCTGGCGACACCTGCTCGAACCGCGGGTTCTTCGCCAGGTCGCGCCTCGACGTGGTCTTCTTCTGGTTCTTGGCCACCTCGGCATCGGCCTCGTCGCCCTCCTTCACGGAGGGCGGAGGACTCAACTGGCGGTCGTGGCCCCCGTCGGGGCGAGGGCTTTTCCCTCGCCGCCGCCCCCGTCACCCTTCTCGGGCTGGGTGCCGAACACCTCGGTCCAGATCTCGGTGACGATGGTCTCGGCACTGCGGTTGCAGCCCTCGCGCAGGCGGAGCCGGCCGCTGAGCGCGACCAGCGCGGCATCGAGTCCCACAGCGGGGTCCTGCGGCGACGAACCGCGCAGGCCGGCGAGCGAGGTGGCCACGGCCACCGTGTCGATGGCGCCGCGCACCGACGAGCCGATGCGCACGTCGGGGTGGGTGCGAGTGCGACGCACTACGTCGACCACGTTGTGCAGCCACACCGGATCGACCTTCGCGTGCGGCAGCGCGCTGTGCACGATGGACGCCTCGTCGGGCGCGTCCTGGTAGTCGACCGACAGACGGCACACGCGGTCGTACACGGCGCTGCTGATGCGCGCGGTGCCGATGGCGTCGAACGGGTTCATCGCCGCCACGAGACGGAAGCCGTGCGCTGCGGCCACGCGACCCAGGCGGGGGACGTGCAGTTCACGCTCGCTCATCACCGTGATGAGCACGTTGAGTGTCTCCTCCGGAATGCGGTTGATCTCCTCCACGTAGAGCAAGGACCCGTCGCGCATCGCGGTGACGAGCGGCCCGTCGACGAACACCTCGGGGTCGTAGCCGTCGGTGAGCACACGTGCCGGATCGAAGTGCCCGACGAGACGCGCCGGGGTGAGCTCGGCGTTGCCCTCCACGAACTCGAACCCGAGGCCCAGCTCTCCGGCGACGGCGCGCAGCAACGTGCTCTTGCCCGTACCGGGAGGCCCTTCGAGCAGCACGTGTCGATCGGCGGCCCACGCGGCCACCACCAGTTCGATCTCTCGGGCCCGGCCCACCACGCGGGTGTGCACCCGCTGCATCAGACCCTGTTGTACAGTCATGGAACTCAGTCATACACGATGACGCCGCGAATGTTCTGACCGTCGCGCATCGCCTGGTAGCCCTCGTTGATCTGATCGAGCGAATAGCGGCGGGTGATCAGCTCGTCGAGCTTGAGCTGCCCCTCGCGATACAGCGACAGCAGGTTCGGGATGTCGCTGCGCGGATTGAGGGAGCCGAAGATGGTGCCCTTGATCTCCTTGTTGTACATCGCCAGCTCGAACAGGTTCACCGAGCTCTCGGTCTGGGTGATGGGTGCCACCGCGGTGACCACGATGGTGCCGCCCTTGCCGGCGAGTGCCGTGCCCAACTGCATGAGGTTCCCGTACATCACGCCAGGGGTCATGATCACCTTGTCGGCCATCTGCCCTTCGGTGAGTTCGGTGACCACGGGGAACGCCTCCTCCATGGAGGCGAAGGTGTGCGTGGCGCCCATCTCCATCGCCGTCTCGCGCTTGAACTCCACGGGATCGACCGCGATGACGCGCTTGGCACCGGCCATTGCCGCGCCCTGCACCGCGTTGATGCCGATACCACCGATGCCCACGACCACGACGGTGTCGCCGGGACGCACGTCGGCGCGCTTGGTGGCGGACCCCCAGCCGGTGGCCACGCCGCAGCTGACCAGCGCGACCGCGTCGAGCGGCAGGTCGGCGTCGACCTTGATGACCGAGGCCTCCGACACGCAGCTGTACTCGGCGAACGTGCCCAGCTTGGCCATCATCGTGACCGGTTCACCGTTCACGAAGTGACGCACCGTGCCGTCGGAGATCTGGCCCTTGCCCATGGCGCCGGCACCTGCGTCGCAGAGGTTCTGGCGACCGCTGCTGCAGTAGCGGCAACGACCGCACGACGGGATGAAGCTGGCCGACACGTGATCGCCGACCGCCACGCTCGTGACACCCGGGCCCACCTCGACGATGACACCCGAGCCCTCGTGCCCGGCGATCACCGGGAAGAACGGTGGCATGCCGGCGGCCTCGAGCATCTCGGCGGGCGGCACCATGTCGCCGGTGACGAAGTGCTCGTCGCTGTGGCACAGGCCGGCCACGCTCCACTTCACGAGCACCTCACCGGCGATCGGCGGGTCGACCGTGAGTTCCTCGATCTGCCACTGCTGGCCCACCCCGTGCAACACGGCTGCTCGACACTTCATCGCTCTACCCCCACGGTCACGACTGGCGAATGGGTGCACCATAACGAAAGGGCGCCCGGGCCATCGTGCCCGGGCGCCCCTCCGACAGGACTGGTCAGTGCTCGTACACGAGCACGCCGCGGATGTTCTCGCCGGCGTTCATCGCGTCGTAGCCGTCGTTGATGCCCTCGATCGGGTACGTCTTGGTGACGAGGCCGTCGAGATCGAGCTGGCCCTGCGTGTACAGCTCGAGCAGGCGCGGGATGTCCTTGCGCGGGTTGCCCGAACCGAACAGCGAGCCGATGAGCTGCTTCTCGAACACGGTGAGGAACGCGGCCGGGATGGCGATGCTGGCCTCGCCCACCGGGTGGATGTTGGTGACGACGATCTTGCTGCGCTTGCCACCCAGCCAGAACGCCTCGCCGAGCACGTCGCCGTTGCCGACGCCGCAGGTCATGATGACCTTGTCGAAGCCACGACTCCAGGTGGTGTCGCCCAGCGCCGCCATCGCGTCCTGGATGGACGCGTGGGTGTGCGTCGCGCCGAACTCCATGGCCTTCTCGCGCTTGAACTCGATGGGGTCGATGGCGGCGATGACCGCGGCGCCGGCGAGCTTGGCGCCCTGGATGGCGTTGCTGCCGATGCCGCCGCAGCCGACCACGGCCACCATGTCGCCGGGCTGCACGTCGGCGGCGTACACGGCCGAGCCCCAACCGGTGACGACGCCGCAGCCGAGCAGGCAGGCCTTGTCGAGCGGCAGGTCCTTGTCGATCTTGATGCAGCTGGCCTCGTGCACCACCGTGTGGTGGGCGAAGGTGCCGAGCGCCCCGATGCCGAGCGCGAGGTCGTTGCCGTCCTTGTCGTGGTGGCGGGCGGTGCCGTCGCTGAGCTGCATGCCGGTGGCGGTGATGGCACCCATGTCGCACAGGTTGCTGTGGCCGCTGGCGCAGCTGGGGCACCGACCACACGCCGGCACGAAGCCGAACACCACGTGATCGCCCGGGACGACGCTGAACACCCCGGGACCCACTTCGAGCACCACGCCCGCGCCCTCGTGGCCACCGATGAGCGGCGGCTCGGG
The DNA here is from genome assembly GCA_016213625.1 of Actinomycetota bacterium. Classification (GTDB taxonomy): domain Bacteria; phylum Actinomycetota; class Acidimicrobiia; order Acidimicrobiales; family Ilumatobacteraceae; genus UBA668. Next base: position 87,342 of record JACQZZ010000035.1, on the reverse strand, counting down.
GGTGGCGCCAGCGAGGTCGCCGGTCATGAGGTGCTCGTCGCTGTGGCACATGCCGCTGGCGACGATCTTGACGAGCACTTCGCCGGCCTTCGGCGGATCGAGCTCGATCTCCTCCACGCTCCACGGCGTGTTGCGAGCACGAAGAATTGCGGCCTTGGTCTTCACGGTTACCCCCGGTGTGTTCAGGCAATGCAGCGGGTCCGCGCTGCGTGGCGCACCATAACGCGCCCACCACCCCGGGCACCATGCGGACGTGCTCAGCGGGGAAGTCGCAGCCCCACCCCGGTCTCGATGGCAGCGTCGAGCACCAGCCTCGCGGCAGCGGCGTCCTCGATGGCATGGCCGGTGCTCTTGTACACCGTGACCTCGTCGTGGTCGCTCCGGCCTCGGTGGTCCCCGTTCACGACACGGCCGATCTCCACCACCCGGGCGAGGTCGATGCCCTGCAACTCCGTCGCGCCGGCCGGCGGCGGCGATGCGGCGGCGCCCGTCCACTCCACGAACACCGTGCCGCCGAGGAACCCAGCATGCAGCTCCGCGCGGTTGCCCACGCTGCCCACGTGCGCGCCGGGCGACACCCACGCCGGGTCGATGACCGGCTCGTCGGCGTCGGTGGTGAGGCACACCACGTCGGCGCCGCGTACCGCCTCCTCGAACGACATCGCCTTTGCCGACGGGTGACGGGCGGCGAGCGCGAACGCCGACCCCTTCGAACGCGATGCCACGCGCACCGACGACCACGGCCGGATGCCGGCGAACGCCTGCAGGTGCGAGTGCCCCTGCACACCACCCCCGATGATGGCGAGCACGGTCGAGTCCTGGCGAGCGAGCAGGTCCGCGGCGACCGCCGCGCTGGCGGCCGTGCGCAGCGCGGTGACCGACGCACCGTCCATCACGGCGAGGGGCGTGCCCGTGTGCTCATCGCACACGATGATCAATCCCTGGTGCGACGGGATGTCGGTGCCGTGGTTGCCGGCGAACACGCTGACCGCCTTGACCACCAGTCCCACACCCTCCAGATAGCCGGGCATCGCCGCCAGCAACCCGTCGGCCGAGCGCGCCGCGATGCGCGGCGGCACGTCGGCCTTCCCCGCCGAGAACAGTCCGAACGCGACGCGCAGGTGCTCGCGCAATGTCGCCATGTCGGTGAGCATCCGCACGTCGGCCTCGGTGAGGTACACGATGTCGTCCATCGCGCAGGCTTACCACGACGGCGTACGCTCGGACTCCGCTCTACCCGAAGGAGACGTCATGGCAGACAAGGTCACCGGCCCGGCCTCGTACTTCCCGTCGATCGAGAAGAAGTACGGCCGCCCGATCAGCGAGTGGCAGGCAGTCATCCGCCAGCACCCCGCGCTCAAGCACATGGAGCTCGTCAACCTGTTGAAGACCGAGCACGTCATGGGTCACGGCCACGCCAACGCGCTCGTCGCGTACACCCTGGCCGAGGACGCCGCGAAGTGAGCCGAGTCGATGAGGTGGGCGACCGCGATGGCTGGCGCTGCTGGCTGTGCGACGAACCCGTCGACCCGCAGATGTCGGTGAACGACCCGCGCGGCCCGAGCGTCGATGCCATCGTCACCAAGGCGAAGAGCAAGGCCAAGGGCGTGGCCCACGAGCGACTCGCCCACCGCGGGTGCAACACCCGGAAGGGCGCCGTCGCTCCGGTGGTCCCCTGGGCCGAGCACCTGTTCGTGTTGGACCCGGCCCCGCTGTTCGAGACCGCCGAGATGCTGCAGCGCAAGGGCGGTCGATCGGTGGTGGCTCGCTGCCCCACGAAGTCGGATGCCGACGACGCTGCCGCGTGGCTCGCCGATCGCTTGTCTCGCCTCGCCCCCGACCTGGCGGTGCGCGCGTCGTCCGAGCCCGGCGGCGGTCAGTTCATGGTGGTCCTCCAGGCCTGATCGATGCTCCGGCCGCCCGACTCATTCGGAGATCGAGCCGCAGTGCAGGCTGCATTCCACCCCGAGGATTCCCGGCGGGCACTGCTCCGGGCACGGATAGAGCGTCGTCGGCACCTGCGGTGGCGGAGTCGTCGGACCGACGGTGGGAGGCACCGTCGGGGCGTCGGTCGGTGGCACGGTGACCACGGTGGTGGGCGGCGGTGGCGCAGTCACCTCGAGCGGGATCGCATCCACCCACGACATCTCGAGCGTGCCCTGGTCGCCGGCCGGCGCCTCGGCCATCACCACCACCTTGTAGGTGTGCCCGGCCAGACCTGGGCTCACGACAGCGACCTTCGTGATGGTGCCGGTGCCGCTGCTGTCGACGGCCGTCGCCTTGCTGTCATCGAGGTACCTCGTGGCCGCAGGCTCGAACACGAACGCGTTGATTCGAGCACCCACCTGCAATCCAGTCACCGTGAACCCCAGGGTCACCGTGCCGTCGGGCTCCACCACGGGATTCGACGTCGGGTACCAGTTGCCCGCACCCGTCGCCGGGTCGACGATCCACTGGTACACGATGATCGACGGGAACATGCCCGCCCCGATCGTGCCGTCGAGCATCTGGGTGTACCTCGTCGCGATCTGCGGCCAGTTGGCGAACGCCGACTTCGCTCCATATCCGATGTAGGGAAATGCATCAGGATCCCCATCGGCGCGCAACGCTGTGCTGTACGGCACGAACTCGTTGGTCTGCGCGTCGAACGTGATGCTGTTCAATTGGCGTGGGTAGTTGGGATCGGCAATCCACAGCTCACCGCCCGCATGCCACACCGAACTGTTGGCCTGTTGCACCAACCGCTCTCCCATCGTTGCCCCGTAGGCGAGCACCGCATGGCCGCGTCGGGACCAGTCAGCCATGGTCACGTACTGCGGTTCGCCGGTCAGGTACATCGCGTAGCGGAAGGCATGGAACTGCCAATTCTGGGCCGCGGTGAACCTCGCCTGTCTGAACGACGTCGCCCAGTCGCCCACCCAACCAGCCATGTCGGACTGCACCATCGACGCGAACCGGTAGGCGTGCGCGTCGTCGAGGTCGAATCCTGTCGTCGACGGTCCGTGCGGGTAGTCGAACTGGTTGTAGAGCGACACCGCCCCGTCGATGTTCTTGAAGTGCTCGAGGTAGTACCAGGCACTCGTCAGCACCATGCCGGCGCAGATGCCGTTGGGCTCCACGAAGCTGCCGTTGTTCTCGAACTGCCAGTTGTCGCGCGCCATCTGGTAGCCGGTGTAGATCTCGTCGGGGAGTTCGGACGGCAGATACTTCGAGACGAACCAGGTGGAGAAGTGCCGAGTCGCCACGTCGAGCATCCGCTGGTCACCACCGGCGAGCGGCATGCCCTCGAGCGTGCCATCGTCGGCCACGTACAAGCCCATCGCGAGTTCGCCCGTCGACAGGTCGAGCGGCACCGACACAGTGAGCAATCGTTCGGAGTACTGCGACCCGATCTCGATCCTGATCGCCGGTGTCACGGGCTGCACGGCAGCACCCCAGCTGTGACCGAGGATCGCCGCGTGCTCGACGGTGGTCGTCGTGCCATCGGCCAACGCCCCGCTCGGCACGGTGAGGGTAAGCCCCGCCAGCTCGCCATCGGCGACCTTCAGAACCCCACCGGCAGATCCGATCGTGGTCGAGGCGTCGAGCACGAAGGGGCCGACGGTCCAATTGCCGTGTACACCGTCGATCGCGAGAGGAACGGAGTCGCGCGGTCGAGGTTCCCTCGTCGCAGCCACCACACCGACGATCGCGACCCCGAGCAACACCACCAGGCCCACGTGCATCCAGCGCCGGTCCACACCTTCAGCGTGCGCCGGGCCTCCTGCATCACCTAGGGGCGATGGTCACCCCCGTCAGGCAGTGCCGTCGAGTGCCCGGGGGAGCGGGGCCGACGCCACGAAGTGCAGCACCTGCACGGCTCGGGTCATCGCCACATAGAGCAGGCGGGCACCGCGCTCGGTGCCGTCGAAGATCTCGTGCGGGTTCACCACCACCACGCCATCGAACTCGAGGCCTTTCACGGCTTCCGCGTGGACCACCGGGACGTCGTCGTGGCCCAGGTCGTGCACACGGTCGACAGCGCGCAACCCGATGGATTCCAACGCGTCGGCGATGGCGGGGAACAGCGCTTCGGGCGCGACGACCCCGCTGTTGTGGTGCCGATGACGGACATCGCGCACCTCCGCGGCCACCGCTGCAGCGAGTTCGTCCGCATCCACCAAGCGCAGCGACGGCGCATCACCCTCGGCACGCACCGAACGGCTCGCCTGTGTGGTGACGCCGGTGAACGGAAGGAGCCGATTGGCCACGTCGAGGATGGGTGCCGGCACGCGGTAGCCGATGGTGAGATGGGCCACCTCGGCAGCCTCGGCGCGCAGGAGGCGCACCACGTCGTCCCAGTCCTGTTGCCCGGCCGGGGTGGTGCTCTGCGCCAGATCGCCGAGGATGGTCATCGATCCGCCCGGGCTGCGTCGACCGATGCACCGCAGCGCGACCGCGCTGTGGTCCTGCGACTCGTCGACCACCACGTGTCCGTAGGTGAACGGCGTGCCCACCAACAGCGAGTTGGCCTCGTCGACCAGGAACTGATCGGCCAGGGTCCACCGGCGCCGCTTGCCACTCGGGCCGGGCAGCAGCGAGTCGATCAACTTGATCGGCTGTGCGGTGGGCCACGCCTTGGTGAGCGCGGCGCGCAGTGCCGGCGCCTTCTCCCACACGTCGTCGCGGTCGTACCGGCGCAGCATGTCGCGCTGTACCAGTCCCTTCAGCGAGTCGCGGCGCTTGTTCACCGGCGCAGTGGCGTGCAACGCCTGCTCGAACCACTCCCCGATCTCATCGCGTGTGATGACCAGCGTTCGGGCCCCCAGCGGGATGCGCAGATCCTCGGGCGGCACCGTCACGTGCTGTGTGCTCGCTGCCTCCAGCTCGGCCAGCATGGCCTCGCTGCCCTTGCGCCGACGCTCGTCGGTCGAGTCGACACCCGTGATCTCCACCTTCGGCACACACAGGTCGAGCGCGGTGCGCTGCTGCACGCTGCGCTCACCGAGTGACGGCAGCACGTTGCCGATGTAGTCGAGGAACACTCTGTTGGGACCAACCACCAGCACGCCGTCGCGCACAAGTCGCCGACGGTGCTCGAACAGCAAGAACGCGGCGCGGTGCAGACCGACCGCGGTCTTGCCGGTGCCGGGACCGCCCTGCACCACCAGCACCTGCTGCAGCGGCGCACGGATGACGACGTCCTGCTCGGCCTGGATGGTGGCGACGATCTCGCGCATCGCACCGGTACGAGCCGCGCCGATCTCGGCCAGCACGGGATCGGGGATGCCCGAGCCTGCCGTGTCGTGATCGGGATCGTCGAGTTGCTCGTCGAGGTACGCGGTGAGGTCGCCATCGGCCAGGGTGAACCGGCGCCGGTGCGCGAGCCCGAAGGAGTCGGCGTGCGTGGCGCGATAGAAGGGCGCGGCGATGGGTGCTCGCCAGTCGACGACGACCGGTTCGTGTCGTTCGTCCTCGATGTGCCGACGACCGATGTACCACTGGTCGCCCGCGACGCCTTCCTCGGTGATGCGCCCGAAGAACTCACCCGCGCCCGGCGTGCGAAGGTCTTCCAACGCCTCGGCGACCGTGACCTCGATGTACTCCTTGGTGATCTCGTCGGCCGACGCATCGGGGTCGAGCGCGAGGAACTTCTCGACCATTCGGTCTCGCGAGGCGCGCGAAAACGTCAAGTACTCACGTTCCGCGCGCAGTTCGGGGAACGGATCGAAAATCTCGTCCGACGTCACAGGGGACGCCACGCTAGCGGCGATTGACAGCGACCGAATCTGGGCCACAATGCCCGAATGGGACCCGACGACGCCCAGCGGCGTCAGCTTCGCTTCGCCCTGTCCATGAACGGCGGCGTCAGCCTCTGCGTGTGGATCGGCGGTGCCGTGGCGGAGATCGATGAACTGCGTCGCGGTGAAGGATTCTGGGGGGAGCTCCTCGAGGCGGCCGACTATCAACGCTCGGCACAGGTCGACGTGATGGCGGGCGCGAGCGCCGGTGGCCTGAACGCGGTGATGCTCGCAGCCGCCATCCAGGCCAACCGTCCGTTCGAGAAGTTCTTCGCATTGTGGATGGACGCCGCCGACATCGAGCAGTTGGTGAAGCCTCCCTCGGTCGCGCTCTCGCGCGATCGGCGGTCCGTCCTCGACGGGCAGTACTTCCTGCACCGTCTGCACGACGCGCTCGAGGATGCCGAACGCGAGCGGACGGGCGACGCGCCCACACAGGCTCTCGCCGTGTTCGCCAGCGCCACACTCGTGCGCGGCAACGCGGTCGCCATGCGCGATGTGCCCGGAGCGCCCATCATGGAATCGCGCAGCGACGCCTACTTCCACGTCGCGCGTCGCGGTCCGGCGAGCCGGGGACTCGACGGCTTCACCGACTGGCCCAACGTCGTCGACAACCTCACCGCGCTCGCGTCCATCGGCCGCGCGACGTCGAGCCTGCCGGGCCTGTTCGAACCCGTCACGTTCCGACGCGACACGTTCGGCAGCCGCCTCGTCGGTGCGTTCCGCGACGACCGTGACTCGGTGGAGATCATGGACGGCGGGGTGATCGACAACGTGCCCATCGGCCGTGCGATCCGCGCCATCTCGCACATCCCGGCCACCGGTCGCACGCGACGAGTGCTCCTGTATCTGCACCCCGACCCTGGTGGCGACGGCAGCGCCCCCGGTGCCCCGCCGGCCGACCCCGACACCGTGGTGAAGGTGGCGCGCAGCTTCTCAGGCAAGCGCTCCGAGACCATCCGCGAAGACATCGAGCTGCTGCGGCACCACAACGATGCCGTCGCTCGCCGCGACGCACAGGCCAGGGTGGCGCTCGAGCGCGTGCTCGGCGGCGCCATCGACGCGGGCGCGACCGCCGCGTCAGGGCAGGTGCGAGCGATGACCGCAGCCCAACTGTTGCGGGCAGCGGTCGACCCCGCCTCGGAGCTGCTCTGGCACGCGCCCGCTCACCCGCGGGTGGCTCCGCTGCTGGACTCGCCCGACGACACCGTCACCAAGGACGCCCTCGCACATGCCTTTCGCGATGTGGTCGATGCGAATCCGAACATCTTGGTCGCCGACCGAGTGCACCGCACGGTGTCGGCGATGCAGCGGGTGACACGCATGGCGTTGCAGGAGTCATCGAGCCTGGATCTCGGTCCCACCTTGCATCACCTGAACGAGCTCCAACTCGTCTGCCACCTCGTCACGAGCTTCCAGCTGGGCCGCATGCTCGACGGTTCGGCCGACACGGCCGCCGCACCTGCCGAGCGCCTCGAACGCTCCTACGCCGAACTCGCCGCCTTCACGGTGCCCAACGATCTCGGCGATGCGGTGTGGCGCGGCCTGGCGTCGTGGGAGCTGCCCGAACCTCGCGTCGGCGGCCGCACGCTGCTGGGTGAACTGGAGCAACTCCTCGCACATGCGCTGTCGTCGCTGCAGCCCGCAGAAGGCGACGGCCTCGGGTGTCGTGTGCTGCGATGGCTGACGCAACAACCCAACCGCTCGAACGCCGCCCGCGAGGTGGCCGATGCCCTCCTTCCGCTCCGCGCCGAACCCATCGCCAGCGATCTGCACATCGACTTCGTGCGCATCGCCGGCAACGTGGACACGATGGCATCGCGGAAGTTCGTCGGGGACACCCCCGGAGCCGCTGCCGCCAATCGTCGGCGCTTCGGCGACCGCATCGCCGGGAAGCAGCTCCATCACCTCGGCGCATTCTTCGACCGTCGTTGGCGGGGAAACGACCTCCGCTGGGGACGGCTCGACAGCGTGCCCGCGCTCGTCGACGCGGTACTCGACGACGATGCGGTCGCATCGCTGCGCAGCGCCCACTCGTTCCTCCCCGAGCACCTCCGGTCCAACACCACCACGCAGAAGGCCATCCGCGACTGGCTGATCGAGGAACGTCAGCGCCAACTCCTGGCCGAGTTCGCCACGGAGGAACCGTTCGAGCAGTGGGCCAAACTCGATCGTCGACTGGTGTCGCTCCTGGGCGGGCGACGACTCACCAGCACCACCATCAAGGCCGCGATCACCGCCACCCGGGTGGTCGCAGTGAACCAGCCCCCGGCGAAGAAGGCGGCGCTGGTGCTGCTGCGACCCGTCGTGCTCGCCCTCGCCGGCTTCGCATTGGCCGGACGCTGGGCCACCGCTGCGATGGCATGGACGCTGTGTGTCCTGGCCGCCTCGCGTCAGGACGGCGCCACCGAACGCTGGGCCTGGTGGTACGGCGGCGTGGTGCTCTGCCTGGCGGTGACCGCACTGGTCGAGTTCGGCATCAAGCCGATCCGGCGGTGGCCACGCACCGGCCCGCCCTACCTGCTCGCGCTCGCCGGTGTCGCGGCGGGCCTGTGGTTCACCATCCATCACGACTGGCTGCAGGCGTCCGGTGGCGTGCCCTGGGTGTGGGTGGTGCCGGCCGCGGCCGCAGGCATGGCGGCGTTCTCGTTGTTCTTCTGGATGGCGTTCCCCGTTGCCGTCGCCATGTCGGCCGTCGCCGCGGCGTGGTACGGATGGATCGCCCATGTCGCGAGCGATCCGAAGGACGCCGAACCATGGCCCACGGCGTGGCCGTTCCACTCGATGTGGCTGGCCTGGGTGGTCGCCATTCTCGTGCTGCCGATCCTCATCGGCCGGCTGCCGGCCCGTTGGCTGGGTCCCGCCCGCCCGAGGGCGTGAACGGTCGCGGGCTGCGTTACGCTCGGACGAATGGAGCACGACGTCGTCACCGAGACCACCGCCGACCAGGAGCCCCTGGTCGAGGAAGAGCTGTTGGTGGAGGAGATCTCCATCGACGGCATGTGCGGTGTCTACTGATCTGCTGAACGATCTGCTGGGTCGTTCGCTCGAACTGCACCCGCAGGCCGCGGTTCGCCCCGAGCCGTTCGGTGCCCTCGTGTACCACTACGGCAATCGCCGGCTCGTGTTCCTGCAGCACACCGACATGGTCGCGGTCGCCCGCGCGCTGTCGCAGCACGCCACGCTCGCCGACACGCTGGAGGCGTGTGGTGTCGACCAGCGACGCTGGCCGTCGTTCGCCAAGGCGTTCGAGTCACTCTTGAACTCCGACATCGTCAGGGAGCGCACCACCGATGAGCGCTGAGTCACTGGTCAACCAGCTCAAGAGCGGGCTCGACGCACCCATCTGCCTCACGTGGGAGCTCACGTACGCGTGCAACCTGCAGTGTGTCCACTGCCTGTCATCGTCGGGCCAGCGCGATCCGCACGAGCTGTCCACCGCCGAAGCCAAACGGGTCATCGACGAGTTGCGCGACCTGCAGGTCTTCTACATCAACATCGGTGGCGGCGAGCCCATGGTGCGCCGCGACTTCTTCGAGCTGGTCGAGTACTCGGTGGCCCAGGGCATCGGCGTGAAGTTCTCCACGAACGGCGCGTTCATCGACGCCGAGAAGGCCCGGCGGCTGGCGGGCATGGACTACCTGGACATCCAGATCAGCCTCGACGGCGTCGATGCCGCCACCAACGACGCGGTGCGCGGCGCGGGCAGCTACGACATGGCCCGGCGGGCGATGGACAACCTGGCGGCCGCCGACTTCGGGCCGTTCAAGATCAGCGTCGTCGTCACCCGCCAGAACGTGCCGCAGCTGAATCAGTTCAAGGCGTTGGCCGACAGCTATGGCGCGCAACTCCGTGTCACCCGCCTGCGCCCCAGCGGCCGCGGGGTCGACAGCTGGGACCACCTCCACCCCACCAACGCCCAGCAGCGCGAGATCTACCAGTGGCTCATGGCGCACGGCGAGGGCGTGCTCACGGGCGACTCGTTCTTCCACCTCAACGCGCTGGGCGACCCGTTGCCCGGACTCAACATGTGTGGTGCCGGTCGAGTGGTGTGTCTCATCGACCCGGTGGGCGACGTGTACGCGTGTCCATTCGTCATCCACGACGAGTTCCGTGCCGGCAACGTGCGCGACCCCGGTGGGTTCAGCGCGGTGTGGAAGCAGAGCGAACTGTTCACCTCGCTCCGCGAGCCGCAATCGGCCGGTGCGTGCGCGAGCTGCGGCGCGTTCGACGCGTGCCAGGGCGGCTGCATGGCCGCCAAGTTCTTCACCGGCCTGCCGCTCGACGGTCCCGACCCCGAGTGCGTGGGCGGCGACGGTGAGGTGGCGCTGGCCGAGCTGGCCGCTGTTCCCGTGTTGCTGAAGCCGCGGCCCGCCGCGGATCACACCAAGCCCGATCGACGGCCCGTCCTCACCTAACGTGCACCACTGATGTGGTGGTTGCTGATCGTTCCGTCGTACTTCCTGGGCACGTTCCCCAGCGCGGTCATGGTGGCCCGCAGCCGCGGCATCGACATCACCAAGGTCGGCTCGGGGAACCCGGGCGCCAGCAACGTCTCGCGCGTCATGGGCCGCAAGTGGGGCATCACCGTCTTCGCGCTCGACGCGCTGAAGGGCATCATCCCCGCGTTGGTGGGCACGTTCGTGGCCGGCGACGACAAGGTGGCGTACGCGATGATCGCCGCGAGCGTGCTGGGTCACATGTTCCCGGTGACGCGACGCTTCAAGGGTGGCAAGGGCGTCGCCACCATGGCGGGAGCGATGTTCGTCATGCAGCCGGCCATCTCGGCGATCCTCGGTGTGGTCTGGATCGCCGTGTTGAAGCTCACCAAGAAGTCGTCGGTGGCATCGATCGCGCTCATCATCGGCCTGCCGGTGCTGGCGTTGCTGTTCCACGTTCCCCGCTGGGAGATCGCCACGATGATCGCGATCAACGCACTGCTCCTGCTGCGCCACGGCAGCAACATCAAACGGCTGCTCCGCGGCACTGAGCTCTCCACGTCCCGACCCGACTAGCGTCGGCGGGGTGAGTGAAATGAACGAGTGCAACTGACCATGCCGTTGCTCGCGCCCTTGCAGCTGGGCAGCGTCACCGCCCGCAACCGGGTGATGTTCGGGCCCCACGTCACCAATCTCGGTGACGACCACCGTCGCTTCACCGCGCGCCACACCGCGTACTACGAGCGGCGGGCGAGAGGCGGTTGCGGCGTCATCGTGACCGAGGGCGCCAGCGTGCACCCCAGCGACTGGCCGTACGAACGCGCACCATTGGCGTCCGCGTGTGCCGATGGCTGGGCGGCCATCGCCACCGCCTGTCATGCACACGGCGCCACCGTTCTCGCCTCGCTCGACCACGCCGGTGGGCAAGGCAGCAGCGCGTACAGCCAGCGCGAGCTGTGGGCCCCCAGCCGGGTGCCCGAGGTGAATGCTCGCGAAGTGCCGAAGTGGATGGAGGCCGACGACATCGCCGCGGTCGTGCAGGGCTTCGCCGACGCCGCGGCCACTGCGGTGGCAGCCGGATGCGACGGGGTGGAGATCAACGCCGGGCAGCACAGCCTGGTGCGGCAGTTCCTCAGCGGCCTCACCAATCACCGCGGCGACGAATGGGCAGAGCGCACGCTGTTCGCCAAGCAGGTCATCCGCGTAGTGCGCGCCGCCGTGGGCGACGCCGTGGTCGGCCTGCGTCTGTCGTGTGACGAGCTGGCCCCGTGGGCCGGCATCACGCCCGAGATGGCGCCTGCCATCGCCGCCGAACTGGTGGCCGAGGGCATCGACTACGTGGTGGTGGTGCGTGGCTCCATCTTCTCCGTCGAGAAGACCCGCCCCGACTTCCACGAGCCGCCGGGCTTCAACATCGCGGTCTGCCAGGCCGTGAAGGCGGTGCTGCCCACCACTCCCGTGTTCCTGCAGGGCTCGCTCGACGTGGCCACCGCCGGTTGGGCGCTCGCCGAGAAGGTGGCCGACGCCGCCGAGATCACCCGCGGCCAGATCGCCGACCCCGACCTGGTCGAGAAGTTGGCCGACAAGCTCATCGATCGCATCCGCCCCTGCATCCGTTGCAATCAGACGTGTCAGGTGCGCGACGGGCGCAACCCCATCGTCACCTGCGTCGGGGAACCCTCCAGCGGCCACGAGACCGACGACCCGAACTGGCTCGCCGTCTCGCCGCGTCCCCGCGACGTCGTCATCGTCGGCGGCGGCGTGGCGGGCATGGAGACCGCTCGCATCGCAGCCACCCGCGGTCACCACGTCCGCCTCGTCGAGCGCTCCGACCAGCTCGGTGGTGTCGCGGCATTGCTGCCCCACGCCGCACCGTTGGTCGACTGGTTGGCCCGAGCCGTGGAGGACGCCGGCGTGCGCGTCGAACTGCGCAGTGACCGCATCGACGCCACCGCCGACGAAGTGATCGTGCAGTGCACCGGCGCCGTGCCGGGCACCGTGCCGTTCCAGGTGGCCGATGGGGCAACGGTGGTCGACGTGCTCGACGCGTGGCAGGCCGTGTTCCACGGTGCCGATGCACCCTGGCCGGTGGCGGGCGCGATCGTGCTGTTCGACCCCATCGGTGGGCCCATCGCCGTGGCACTCGCCGAGCAGCTCGGTGATCGGGCGGTGCTGGTCACCCAGGACCAGATCGCCGGCAACGAGCTGTCCCGCACCGGCGACCTCGCACCGGCCAACACCCGCCTGGCCCAGCGAGGGGCACGCATCGAGCGGCGTTCCCTGCTGCGGGTGGTGCGCCCCGGTGAGGTGGAACTGGAAGACCGGTTCAGCGGAGAGCGCCGCACGGTGGAATGCGTCGCGGTCGTGGATTGCGGATTCCGCCTGCCCACCGAGCCACTCCCCGACGCTCAGTACCAGGCAGGTGACTGTGTTGCCCCGCGCACCATCCTCGAAGCCGTGCTCGAGGGCCGCCGAGCTGCCCTGTCGCTCTGACACCCCGCCGCTAGGGTCTCCCCATTGTGAGTGCCCATCCCGCCGCCGTCCTCTGGGACATGGACGGCACCATCGTCGACACCGAGCCGTACTGGATCGAGACCGAGTACGAACTGGTCGCCGAGTTCGGCGGTGAGTGGAGCGACGAGAAGGCGCATTCTCTGGTCGGCAAGGACCTCCGCGACTCGGCCGCGATCATCCGCGACCGCGGCGGGGTCGACCTGCCCATCGACGACATCGTCAACCGGCTGCTCGACGGCGTGATCCTGCGGGTGCAGCGCAACGTGCCGTGGCGCCCGGGTGCCAAGGACCTGCTGGCCCAGCTGCGCGCCGCCGGCATCCCCACCGCGCTGGTCACGATGAGTTGGCGGCGGTTCGCCGAGGCCATCGTGAAGTCGCTGCCGCCCGGCTCGTTCACCGTGGTCATCACGGGCGACGAGGTGACCAACGGCAAGCCGCACCCCGAGCCCTACCTCGCCGCCGCGGCCGCACTCGGCGTGCGGGCGAAGGACTGCGTGGCCATCGAGGACTCGCCAACGGGCGTGAAGAGCGCCGTCGCCGCCGGGTGCCACACGTTCGCGATCCCCAACGTGGTCGACATCCCCGAGGGCAAGGGCTACACCCGCTATCGCTCGCTGGTCGAGATCCCGAAGGCCGAGCTCGGGCTCGCCGCCGAGGCCACCCACCGGAAGAAGCGACGCCCCTGGGTCCCGTTGGTCGCCCTGGTGGCCATCGCCGGCGGTGGCGCAGCTGCGGCCTTCGCGCTCCGCACACCCGACGCACCGCCGCCACTCGTCGACATCCCCTTCAGCGCGTGGGCGCCCTACTGGGCACTCGACACCGCCACACCATCGGTGCAGGCGCACGGTGCGCTCCTGCACGAGGTGTCGCCGTTCTGGTACGAGGCCACCGACGCCACGACCATCGGACTCGCGGGCACCATCGGCGCCGACCAGTCGCTGCCACTCATCGCCGCCATCACCGACACCGGTGGTGCCATGGTGCCGTCCATCTCCGACGGCATGCCCGCCGGGGGCATGGCGGCGGTGCTGGCCTCGCCCGAACAACGTGATGCACACATCGCCGCCATCGTGAACCTGGTGGAGTCGAACCAGTTCGACGGCATCGACCTGGACTACGAGCAGTTCGCCTTCGCCGACGACCGCGCCTCGTGGGAGGCCACCCGCGCCAATTGGGTCGCCTTCCTCGACGCGCTGGCAGAGCGACTGCACGCAGCGGGCAAGGTGCTCACGGTCAGCGTGCCACCCATCTACGACAGCGAGCGCAACGGCGACAGCGGGTACTGGGTGTACGACTACGCCGCGATGGGCGACATCGTCGATCGAATTCGCATCATGGGCTACGACTACAGCGTCGGCGAGCCCGGGCCGATCGCCCCGTACGAATGGGTCCGCACCGCCGTGCGCGCAGCGAAGAAGGCGGTCGGCGACGACACCAAGCTCGTGTTGGGCATCGGCCTCTATGGGCGCAACTGGGTGGTCGGCACCACCGGCACCTGCCCCACCTCCGCCGAGGGCACGGTGGAGACCACCATGCGGAACATGGACGAACTGATCGCCAAGCGGGGCGCCACCCCGGTGCACGATCCGACCACCCAGGAGGCGACGTTCGCCTACGACCTGGAGGTCACCGACACAGGCGCCTCCTGCACACAGCGCCGCCAGGTCCACTTCATCGACGAGGAAGGTGCCCGAGCCCGCGTCGACCTGGCCCGCAGCGAGCGCATCGGCGGCGTGGCATTCTGGGCTCTCGGCTTCGACAGCGATGCGCTGTGGCCGATGATCGAAGACGTCGCCCGCCCGAGAGGAGCAACTCCATGACCATCACCGTCCAGCGCGCCGACGAGCGATTCCTCACCGACGTCGGCTGGCTGCACTCCCGGCATTCGTTCAACTTCGGCCCGCACTTTTCACCCATGCACACTCAGCATGGCCTGCTCCTGGTGAACAACGACGACGTCGTGGCACCCGGCCAGGGCGTCGGCACCCACGGCCACCGCGACATGGAGATCGTCACCTGGGTGCTCTCCGGTCGGGTCGAGCACCGCGACAGCGAGGGCAACCACGGCGTGCTCTATCCCGGTCTCGCCCAGCGGATGAGCGCCGGCGCCGGCATCCGCCACAGCGAGATGAACGCGAGTCCCGACGAGCCCGTGCACTTCATCCAGATGTGGGTGCTCCCCGATACGCAGGGCGTGCAGCCCGGCTACGAACAGCGCGACCTGAACGCGGAGCTCGGGCTGGGCGGGCTGGTGCGCCTCGCCAGCGGCCAGGGGCACCCCGGCACCATCCACATCCACCAGCAGCACGCCGAGCTGTGGGGTGGCCGGCCCGGGCCGGGTGCCTCGGCCATCGTTCCCGACGCACCGCACGTGCACGTGTTCGTGGCGCTCGGCAGCGGCGACCTGGAGTCGGTGGGTGCGTTGGGCACCGGCGACGCGGTCCGCCTCACCGACGAGGGGTCGCTCGTGTTCACCGCGGGCCCGGAAGGTGCTGAACTGTTGGTATGGGCCACGGAGTGAACGACACAGAACGCGAGGCATTGACGGCACGTCGACAGGAGTTGGCGGCGCAGTACATCAAGCCCCGCGGCGAACGACCTGCGTCGTCGGCGCGAGGCGTGCACCACGCCGCCCACATCTGCAGCGACGTCGAGCGCACGGTGAAGTTCTACGACGGCATCCTCGGCTTCCCGGTGATCGAGATGTTCGAGAACCGCGACTACGAGGGCTCCACCCACTTCTTCTTCGACATCGGCCACGGCAACTGTCTCGCCTACTTCGACCTGCCCGGCCTCGACCTCGGCCCGTACATGGAGGTGCTCGGCGGCCATCACCACCTGGCCATCTCCATGGAGCGCAGCGAGTGGGAGGCAGCCAAGGCACGCCTCGAGGCGGCCGGCATCGAGGTCGCCCACGTCGACGGGTCGTCGCTCTACTTCCGTGGACCCGACGGCGAGCGCCTCGAGCTGATCAGCGATCCGCTGGGAGAGATGTACGGCAAGTCGGTGGGGTGACCTACCATCCGGCCATGGAGTATCACTTCGCCTCAGTCTGGGAATCCATCGCCGACACGCTGCCCGACGACGTCGCCGTCGTGCATGGACAACGTCGCTTCACGTGGCGCGAGTACGAGGACCGGGCCGCCCGCATCGCGGCCGCGTACACCGCCGCCGGGCTCGGGCCCGATTCCAAGATCGGCCTGTACCTCTACAACGGCAACGAGTACCTGGAGGCTCACTTCGGCGCCTTCAAGATGCGCGGCGTGCCCATCAACGTGAACTATCGCTACCTCGACGAGGAGCTGGTGTACCTGCTCGACAACGCCGACGCGGAGGCGCTCGTCTTCCACTCGTCCCTCGGCGACCGCGTCGATCGCATCACGGCGCGCCTGCCGAAGCTGAAGCTGCTCATCGAGGTCGACGACGGCGGCGACGGACAGGTGGCCACCGCGCGTCGCTACGAAGAGGTCATCGCCAACACGGCGCCGATGCCGCGCATCGAGCGCAGCGAGGACGACGTCTACATGCTCTACACCGGTGGCACCACCGGCATGCCCAAGGGCGTGATGTACGACATGGGCGGCCTCACCCGTGCCTTCGCCACGCTCGGGTTCCCGCTCATCGGGCTCACGCCGCCCACCGACGCCGCCGACATCGCACCGATGGTGGCCGAGGTCGTCGCCGGTGGCGGTGCGCTCATCTCGATGCCGTGTGCGCCGTTGATGCACGGCACCGGTGTGTGGTTGGGCGCGATGATCCCGCAGCTGGGCGGCGCTCGCGTCGTCACCCTCGAGAGCCGTTCGCTCGATGCCGACGAGATCCTCACCACCATCCAGCGCGAGAAGGTCACCAACATGACCATCGTCGGCGACGCGTTCTCGAAGCCCATCATCGCCGCCATCGACGCGGCCATCGAGGCGGGCAACCCCTACGACCTGTCGAGCCTGAAGATGATCATCTCCTCCGGCGTGATGTGGACCGCGGAGGTGAAGGAGGCGCTGCTCGACCGCATCGAACAGGTCATCCTGCTCGACGCCATCGGCTCGTCCGAGGGCAGCATGGGCAACAGCATCTCGATGAAGGGTGTGCCGCCGAGCACCGCCAAGTTCACCCGCAACCCCACCACCAAGGTGTTCACCGACGACGACCGCGAGGTGACGCCCGGCTCCGAGGAAGTGGGCATGGTGGCGGCGGGCGGCATGGTGCCGCTGGGCTACTTCGAGGACACCGAGAAGTCGGCCCGCACCTTCCGCACCATCGACGGCGTGCGCTACTCGTTCCCCGGCGACATGGCCATGGTGGCCGCCGACGGTTCGCTCATCCTGCTCGGACGCGGCAGCCAGGTCATCAACTCCGGCGGCGAGAAGATCTTCCCCGAAGAGGTGGAGGAGGCCGTGAAGCGCGTCGATGGCGTGGTCGACTGCCTCGTGGTGGGTATCGACGACGAGCGCTTCGGGCAGGCAGTCACCGCCGTGGCCTCACTGGCCGACGGAGCCGAACCCGACGAGGCCGCGGTGATCGCCGGCGTGAAGGGCGACCTGGCCCACTACAAGGCGCCCAAGCGCGTCGTGTTCGTGAGCCAGGTGCCGCGTGCACCCAACGGCAAGGCCGACTACAAGGCCGCCAAGGCGCTCGCCTACGACGCGCTGGGACTGGGCGAGTAGTCCAACGCCTGGGCCAGGTCGGCCCACACATCGTCGACGTGCTCGATGCCCACGCTCATGCGGATGAGCCCGGGCGGCACGTGCGCGTCGCCGGCGTACTTCTGACGGCGTTCCATCGTGGTCTCCACCCCGCCGAGGCTGGTGGCCGGGACCACCAACTGCACGGCACGACATGCGGCGTCGGCGGCCTCGGCACCGCCGACGAGCTCGAACGACACCATCGCGCCGAAGCCCGGATAGCGCACCGCGTGCACCGCCGGGTGAGCACGCAGCCGGTCGACGAGTTCCACCGCGTTCTGCTGTGCCCGCTCCATCCGCAGCGGCAGGGTGCGCAGACCGCGGAGGGCGAGGAATGCTTCCAGCGCGCCGGGGGTGCTGCCGTTCACCAGCCGCGTGTGGTGCAGCCGGTCGTACACCGCCCGATCGGCCGTGATGGCGAGCCCCATCAGCAGATCGCTGTGGCCACCGATGAACTTGGTGCCGCTGTGCACCACGATGGTGGCGCCGTCGCCCAACGGCTGCGCACACACCGGGGTGGCGAACGTGTTGTCCACCACGACCTTGGCGCCGGCTGCCGCCGCGGCTGCGCAGATGGCGGGCACGTCGGCGACGTCGAGGGTGGGATTGGTGGGCGTCTCCACCCACACCGTGTCGGCCGGTTGCTGGTCTGCGCCCTGCGTGGCGGCCACCACCGCGGAGGTGTCGGCGATGTCGACGAACCTCACCTCCAGACGGCCCTGCTCCACCAGGTCGGCCACCAATGAACGCACGCCGAGGTACGAGTTGGTCGGCAGCACGAGCACCCGTGGTGCCAGGGCGAACAGCGCGCCGGCCGCGGCGGCCATGCCCGACGAGAAGGCCAGTGCGTCGCCGCCCTCCAGCGCGCCCACGGCGGCCTCGAGCGCATGCCACGTGGGCGTGCCGTGTGTGCGGGAGTAGTCGCCCGCCTCGCCACGGAAGTTGCTGGCGAGCACGATGGGGTGGTTCAGCGGCTGGCCGACCCCTTCGGGACGACCGGTGGACACTGCGACGGTTGCGGGATGCATTCCACGGTTCTATCGGGTCCATGGTCCCTGGCGCTTCCCGCCAGGACCAGGATACCCTTGGGGGTATGAGTGATCACGCACACCAATGGGGCCTCGACGTGCAGCGAGAGCTGGCACCGCTCGCCCGCGAGATGCGCCAGGCCATCCCCGACGTGATGAAGGGCTTCGCCGAACTCCACGACGCGGCCATGGCGCCGGGTGCCGTGGACGGCAAGACGAAGGAGCTCATCGCGCTGGCCATCGCCGTCAGCCAGCGCTGCGACGGCTGCATCGCCTCACACGCACGAGGTGCGTTCAAGAAGGGCGCCACCCGCGCCGAGGTGGCCGAGACCATCGGTGTCGCCATCCTCATGAACGGTGGCCCCGCCACCGTGTACGGCCCGCGGGCCCTCGCCGCCTACGACGACTTCGCCACGCCCGCGCCGTCGGCCTGAGGCACCTCGCGCCGGCCGTCGGCGTGCCGGGCGAAGCGCACCGCGTCGCCGCCGTGCACCGGATCGGGACGCTCCCACGGCCACCCACCGAACCCCGTGGCCCGATAGTCGGCGAACGCCTGCTCGATCTCCTGCTGGGTGTTCATCACGAACGGTCCGTACTGCGCCACCGGCTCACCGATGGGGCGCGCCTGCAGCATCAGGATCTCCGCACCGCTCGGCCCGGCCACCAGGGGCGCCGCCACCGCTGATTCCACCACCACGCCGGTGTCGGTGTCGGCATGCTGGCCGTCGACGGCCACTGAGCCTTCGAACACGTACAGCACCCGCACCGTGTCGTCGCTCGCGGCCGGCGGCAGCGAGATGTCGGCGCCCGGCTCCATCACCAGGTGCCAGATGGCCACATCGGCCTCGGCACGCGAGGCCCACGAGGCCGGCGGCGGCGTGGGCGGCACGAGGCCCTCGAAGGTGCCGGCGATGACGGTGACGGTGGTGCCCGCACCCGCTGCGTCGACGTGGCGGTGCGACGGGATGGACTCGGCCCACAGCATGGTGAAGTACGGCTCGACCATCTTGTCGGCCGCCGGCAGGTTCATCCAGATCTGGAACAGCTCGACCGTGTTGTCGTCGGTGGCCGACAGCAGGGGGAACATCTCGCTGTGCACCACGCCGGCGCCCGCGGTCATCCACTGCACGTCGCCGCGGCCGAAACGAGCGGCGGCACCCATGGAGTCGCTGTGGTCGATGAATCCCTTCCGGGCGAAGGTGATGGTCTCGAACCCGCGGTGCGGGTGCTCGGGGAAGCCGGGCACGGTGCTGCCGTGGTACATCCGCCAGCCGTCCTTCGGCTCGAAATCGCTGCCGATGTTGCGACCGGCCAGCGACGCCTGCGGCCCGAACTCGGCGTTCCCCGCCGGGTAGTGGTCGAGATGGTGCACGCAGAACAGGAACGGATCGGCGGTGGCCCACTGGAAACCCAGGGGCACGGTCTGGACGACGAGGGAGCTCACCCCGTCAGGCTAGGCGGATCGGAAGCCCGTGATCACCAGCACCACGATGAGGCCCGCCAGCACGAACCGGTAGATGACGAACGGCGTGAACGTGCGGGTGCGCACCAGCTTCAGGGTGCCCCACACGGCGAACCAGCCGGAGATGCCCGACGTGATGATGCCCACCGCCATCGGGATGGCCAGGCCCTCGGGGATGCCGTCCTTGAACAGCTTGAACAGCTTGAACGCCACCGCGCCGGCCGTCACCGGGATGGCCATCAGGAAGCTGGCCCTCGCTGCCGAGTCGCGATTGAAGCCCAAGTAGCGAGCAGCGGTGATGGTGATGCCGCTGCGCGACGTGCCCGGGTTCAGGGCCAGCACCTGCGCTGCGCCCACCTTCAGCGAGTCGGCCATCGTGTACTCGTCGAGCACGCGATCGCCCTTGCGCCGGTCGGCCCAGAGCAGCAGCAAGCCGAACACCACGAGGGAGGCGGCGATGAGCAACGGCGTGCCCAACTTCTCGTCGATGGTCTTCTCGGCCACCGCGCCGACCATCGCGGCGGGGATGGACGACAGCACCAGCAGCCATGCGAGGCGACCCTCGGGGTTCACCGGCTTCTCGCGTTTCACCACCAGCCGAAGGCCCTCGCGCACGTAGACCACGAGGTCCTTGCGGAAGTAGGCGCACACGGCCACGAGCGTGCCGAGGTGCAGCGCCACGTCGAACGCCTTCTCGATGGACGGGTCGACGAAGTCGTTCCACCCGAACAGCCACGGCACGATGAGCAGGTGTCCGCTCGACGAGATGGGCAGGAACTCGGCGAGTCCCTGGACGAGACCGAGCACGATGGCGTGGATGATGGGCACGGGATGCAGTTCTACTCGGTGGACACGCTGGGGAGGATGCGCGGCGACCAGGGCCGGTGCTCGTCCCAGTGGTGGCCCACGATGCGACCCTGGCGCAGTTTGGACAGGAAGTCGGCGGGGCCGTCGAAGTCGGGCATCTCGACGTAGGCGGCACCCAGGGCGTTCGGCACGTGCCCGTCGCTGCCGGCTCCGGCCGCCAGGTCGAACTCCTGCGCGAAGTGGGCGGCCCGCTCGTTCAGGCTGCGCAACGAGGTCTTGGCGTTGAACACCTCCACCGCGTCGAGCAGCCCGGCGTGGGCCAGTTCGTACAGCGCGGGCTCGGCCATGTTGCGCCGCATCGGGTCGAACGGGTGCGGCACGTAGACCACGCCACCCTGCTCACGGATCGTCCTCGCCGCCTCGGCCGGCGGCGTGCCCATCGGGATGCGCTCGTTGAGGAACAGCCCGATGATCTCGCCGGCATGCGTGCGCAGCTCCTCGCCCACGATCACCCGGCACGGCAGCGAGCCGCTCAACTCGACGGCACCACGAATGGCGTTGTGATCGGTGATGCACAGCACGTCGATACCGCTGGCCACCACCGACTCGGCCACTTCGTCGGGCGTGGTGGTGCTGTCGCCGCTCCACATCGTGTGGCTGTGCAGATCGACGCGCACCCACCCGGCCGGCAACGGCTCGGCCAGATGCGGATGACGCTCGATGGCCTCGGGATGGGGTGCCGGCACGACCGTCCACCGTACCGCGAGCCTTCCGCCCGAACTCGTCACGCGGCGACCAGTGTCCGCCGTGATCAGGCCGCGACAGGTCGAGCAGATCAAGCTTCTGGGTGCTTCCATGCCACCCCGGGGTCGCGTGGATGCACCCAGATCGAGCGCAGAGCTGCCGATCTGCTCGCTGGACATCCCAGCTGAGTTGAGGCAATGTGCGCCCATGGTGAAGCGATCAGGGCGGAAGGCGTGATGGCGCGACATCGCCTCATCGGCTGGCTCGATCGTGGCAACCAGCGAGCGATGGACGACATCCGGTCGAATCCCGACGCCGGATTGAAGGTGCTCCCGTACGCCAAGTCCGATGCAGCGCGCCGCCAACTCCTCCTGACGGTCGCCATCGTGGGGATCGTCGGAGTCATCTTCGGCTGGATCGGTGCTGTGGTCGCTCTGGCCATTGCGATGCCGCTTGTGTGGAAGCTGGAGCATCACCACTTCTTTGGCCACGGCGGCACCGACGACGCCGACACCTGATCCCCAACTCGTTGACCCGCACACATCTGCCGATCTGCGTGCATGACCGGGCGAACGACTCGCAGGGTCGAGCAGGTCGTCACGCGGTCCGCCTAGGGTTCGCCGGATGCGATTGTTCCGGCGCAACAAGGGCACGCTGATGATCACCGGGGCCTCCGGCTTCCTGGGCCGACACCTAATGTCCCACCGCGAGCAGGGGTGGCAGGTGTTCGCGCCGCCGCACTCCTCGCTCGACGTGTGCAACCTCGAGCGTGTGCGGCACGAGATGCGCTCGTGGGAGCCCGACGTGGTGGTCCACCTCGCCTACCGGCGCGACGATCGTCGTGCCATCGTCGACGGCAGCCGCAATGTGGCGTCGGCAGCGGCGGCCGCAGGAGCGCGACTCATCCACCTGTCCACCGACGTCGTGTTCGCCGGACGCGACACGCCGTACACCGAGATCGACGTACCCGACGCCACCATGGACTACGGCAAGTGGAAGGCCGAGGCCGAGCTCGAGGTCCATCGAGCGCACCCGAATGCCGTCATGGTGCGCACTTCGCTGTTGTACGGCACCGACCAGCTGTCGCCCGGTCAGCACGCAGTGACCGAGGCGCTCACGGGCGGGCAACCGACGACGTACTTCACCGACGAGTACCGCTGCCCCGTGCACGCGGCCGACGTGGCCGACGCCTTGATCCGTCTGGCCGAGATGCCCGAGGTCGACGGCCCGCTGCACGTCGCAGGGCCGCAGGTGTTGAGCCGCGCCGAACTCGCTGCCGCCTTCGCTCGCCATCTGAGCCTCGACGAGACTCGGCTGCTCACCACCACGCTGGCCGAGAGTGGCCAGCATCGTCCCGCGCGGGTGGTGCTCGACACCAGCAAGGCCGCCGCACTCGGCATCACCTGCCGATCGGTGGAGGAAGCCCTCAGGCGCCCGACAGTGTGATGTCGCGGATCACCAGGCTGACACCGGCCGCGCGCATGGGCAGCCAGTCGACATCGCCGCCCACCTCCACCACGTCGAGCAGCATGCGCTGCAGGGTGGACGCGAGCGTGAACTCGCGGATGGGCGCGCCGACCGTGCCGTTGTTGATGACCAGGCCGCTGGCCCCGACGGAGAAGTCGCCACTGATGGGGTTCACGCCACTGTGCAGCCCCTGCACGGTCTGGATGAGCACACCGTCGTCGACGTCGGCAACGATGGCCGCCTGATCGCGGGTACCGGGCTGCAACTGCAGCGCCAGGCACCCGACACCGGGCGTGCCCTTGAACCCGCCGCGTACCGCGTTGCCGGTGCTCTTCGTGCCGGCACGGCGGGCGCTGTAGCTGTTGTGCACGAAACCCTGCAACACGCCATCGGTGATGAGGCTGTTGCGCCGGGCAGCCAGGCCCTCGCCGTCGAGATCGGTGGCGGTGTAGGCCAGCGGGTTGGTGGGGTCGTCGACCAGTGTGAACAGTGGGCTGGCCACGGTGTCGCCCACGCGGTCCTTGAACAGGCTGCGACCCTTGGCGACGGCCTCGCCGTTGAGCGTGCTGGAGATGATGCCGAGCAGCATCGCCGTGACATACGGGTCGAACACCACGGTGACCCGCTTGCTGGACGGCTTGGTGGCGCCCAACAGCCGAGTGGCGCGATCGGCGGCCTCGGTTGCGGCCTTGTGCAGGTCGAACTCGTCGGGCGACCGGCCGACGCTGAAGCCGAACCCGGTCTGCGTCTCGTCGCCGTCGTCGGCCAGGGTGCTGACGCTGACGTAGCACCCGTTCTCGCGACCCGCTCGGCGCAACCCGGTGGTGGAGGCCACCGCGCTCTCGACAGCGACATCGGCGTAGTTGGCGTCGTCGACTCGCACTCGCGAATCGCCCGCGAGCGTGAGCCGCTCGAGCTCCTTGGCCAGCGCGATCTTGCGATCGGTGGCGTAGTCGGCGAGCGCTTCGTTCCACAGCTCCTGCGGCACCATCTCGACGCCGTCGGGCTCGGCCAGGCCCGCCCACTCGTCGGGCGTGCCGAACGCGACGTTGTCGCGCGCTTCGGCCAGCACCTCGGCGATGGCGGTGGGATCGAGCGTGCCCGCATAGGCGAAGCCCGTGCGCCCGTCCTTGATGACGCGGATGCCGATGCCCTCGCTCTGTGCGCTGACGAAGTGCTCGACCTCGCCGCCGTACACACGGATGTCGGTCTCGACATCGCGCGACACGTACGCCTCCACCTGCTCGCCGGCGTGCGCTTGCGCGACCACACGGTCGGCCAGTTCCTGCAGTTCCTCGCTCATGCCGCGGTCCCGCCGATGGTGAGGCTCTTCACCCGCAGCGTGGGTTGGCCGTCGCCGACCGGCACGCCCTGACCGTCCTTGCCGCACGTGCCCGGGTTGCCCATCGCGAAGTCGTTGCCCAACAGGTCGATGTCGAGCAGCACCTGCGGTCCGTTGCCGATGAGGTTGCCCTCGCGTAGCGGCTCGGTGATCTGTCCGTCCTCGATGAGGTAGGCCTCGGTCATGCCGAACACGAAGTCGCCCGAGGCGGTGTTCACGCTGCCGCCACCGAGCTTGGCCACGTACACGCCGTACTCCGTGGCCCGCACGATGTCGTCGGGTTCCTCGGTGCCGTTCAGCACGTAGGTGTTGGTCATGCGCACCATCGGTAGGTGCTGGTAGCTCTGCCGGCGGCCGTTGCCGCTCTGCGGACGACCCTCCTTCTTGGCCCGGAGGTAGTCCCACATGTAGTCGGTGAGCACGCCGTCCTGGATGAGCACGTTGTACTGGCTGGCGTGGCCCTCGTCGTCGTACGAGATGGCGCCCCACTCGCCGGTCATCGTGCCGTCGTCGACGAGCGTGACCAGCGGCGAGGCGACGAGTTCGCCCTGCTTGCCGCGGTAGACGCTGCCACCCTTGGCCACCAGATCGGCCTCGAGGCCGTGACCACACGCCTCGTGGAACAGCACGCCACCACTGCCGCGCTTGATGACCACCGGCAACGCACCGCTGGGGGCGGGACGCGCGTTGAGCTTGGTGAGCGCCTGACGGGCAGCGTCGCGTGCCAGATCCTCCACGTCGACCTGGCCGAACAGTTCGAAGCCGATGGTGTGGCCGGCGCTCTGATACCCGGTCTGCATGCCGGTGTCGCCGTCGGCCACGACGCTGACGCGCACCAGGGTGCGCACCTGCTCGTCGGTGATGAACACGCCATCGGTGTTGGCCACCAGGATGTGCTTGTGGCTGTCGCCGTACCCGGCGCTCACCTGCACGATGGAGCCACCGGCGCCGCGGGCCGCCTGGTCCATGCGCTGCAGCAGCTCCACCTTGGCGGCCTTGGGGATGTCGTCGGGGTACTGCGCCACCGGGCTGACGGTGCGCTGCGGGCCGCGGGTGAGCGCGATGGTGCGGGTGACCCCATCGCCCTGACTGGCCGCGGCGGCCGCTGCTTCGGCGGCGGCCAGCAACCCGGCTTCGCTGAGGTCCGCCGTGTGCGCGAAGCCGGTGGTGTCGCCCTTCACCACTCGGATGCCGGCTCCGCGGTCGCGACCGCTGTTCACCTGTTCCACTCGCCCGTCGTCGAGGCCGGCGCTCGTGGATCGCTTGTCCTCTGCGTACACCTCGGCGAAGTCGGCGCCGGTGCGCACCGCCGTGGCCAGTACCCGTTCCAACACGTCGCTGTCGATCACCCGGCGAACTCTACCGACAGCAAGTTCGCCGATCCCCTCGTGCGAGGCGTAGCGTGACGCTCCGTGAGTGCAGTGGTGGGCCTGAAAGGCCTCGCGAGCATGGTGGTCACCGAGGCCGACACGGCCATCGCCATGGGTTCGGGGTCGGTGGCAGTGCTGGCCACGCCGCGCGTCGTCGCGCTCTGCGAGCAGGCCACCTGCGCGGCCCTCACGGGTCACCTCGCCGAGGGCACCACCACGGTGGGAATGCGCGTGCAACTCGACCATCTGCAACCCACGCCGGTGGGCGGCACGGTGGAGGCCGAGGCCATACTCGAGAAGATCGAGGGAAGAAGGCTCACGTTCATGGTTTCGGCGTCCGATACCAAAGGGCTGGTGGCCGCTGGGCGCGTCACCCGCGTGCTGGTGGAGGTCGACCGATTCATGGACAAGACGCAATGAGACGCACCGGGGTCATCCTCGTCGTCCTGCTCTCGTCGTGCGCGACGATGAAGGCCGACCAGACCAACAACGCGGCCGCGTGCCACACCGCTCGCCAGGACATGGAACGAGCCGTCGAGGCGTACGACCTCCTGGAGGGCTCACCGCCCCCGGACGAGATGGCGCTGGTGCCCAACTACCTCGTGGTGGCATCACCGATCATGGACCTCGACGCGCACGGCAACGTCGTCGCCGCTCCCGGCAGCGGCTGCACCTGAGGCGCTGGCCATCACCCGAGGTTGCTGGTGCGTGGGTACACGTCGTTCGGATCCGTGAGCACGTTCACCATGTACGGAACGCCCGAGGCGAAGGCTCGGTCGAGCGCCGGCCCGATCTGCGCCGGATCGCTCACGGTCTCGCCCGCACCACCGAGGGCCTTCACCACGTCGTCGTAGCGAAGACCGGGCTGCAGGTCGCACGCCATGTCCCAGCCGTAGATGGCTTGCATCGGGTGCTTCTCGAGACCCCACATGCCGTTGTTGCCCACGATCATCACCACAGGCAACTGGTGGCGCACCATCGTGTCGACGTCCATCAGGCTGAACCCGGCGGCGCCGTCGCCCAGCAGCAGCACGATCTGGCTGCTCGGCCGAACCGTGCGCGCGGCGATGGCGTAGCCCGGGCCGTTGCCGAGGCAGCCATACGGGCCGGTGTCGAGCCAGCAACCCGGCTCGAACACCTCGACGAACTTGCCCGCGTAGCTGGCGAAGTCGCCGCCGTCGCAGATGACCACTGCGTCGCGTGCGAGGCGACGGCCGAGCTCGCCGTAGATGCGGCTGGGCTTGATGGGCGCGTCGGCCACCGACAGCAGCGCCTGGTCGGACTGACGACCTGCTTCCTCGGCGGCGCGCAGTTCGGCCACCCATCCGTCGTGATCCACTCGGGCGCCCGAGTAGTCGGCGAGCGCACGCAACACCATGTTCGAGTCGCCGGCCACGGTGAGCACCTCGACGTGCGGCGCCTGCTGGCTGGGTGCATCGACGACATGGGCGACGCGTGCGTTGCCGAAGCGGCCGAAGCCGAGGCGGAAGTCGAGCGGCGTGCCGAGCACCACCACGAGATCTGCCCGAGCCTTCAGCAGACCGCGGGTGCGCAGGAACGCCAACTCGTGGTCGGCGGGCAGCGTGCCGCGGCCGAGGCCGTTGAAGAAGCACGGCACGCGCAGGTGTTCCGCCGCTGCACGCAGCGGTTCCCACGCACCGTCCCAGTAGACGTCGCTGCCCACGATGAACGCTGGCCGCTCGGCGCCGGCGACGAGCGCGGCGAGTTCGGCGACGGCCTCCTCATTCGGCGCGATGCCCAGGCCCACGCACTCGTCGGGCAGGGGCACATCGCCGGCGGCCGGTCCGAACAGATCCAGCGGGAAGTCGAGGAACGTGGGCCCACGATGCGGGGTCATGCTCAGCCGGGCTGCGGCGTGCACCATCGCGCCCGCCTGCGTGGCGTCCTTCACCGTGGCGGCCGACTTGGTGATGGGCGTCATCACCGGAACGTGGTCGAACTCCTGCAGGGAGCCGCTGCCCCAGCGCAGCTCTGGCGCGCGACCGCCGAGCACCACCAGCGGCGACCCGTTGAACCATGCCGACGTGACCGCCGACGTGCCGTTGGTGATGCCGGGACCCGCGGTGAGCGCGGCGAAACCGGGACGACGAGTGAGCTTGGCGTACGCCTCGGCGGCGAACGTGGCCGTCTGCTCGTGACGCGTGTCGACCACCTTCATCCCCTGATCGCGGGCCGCGTCGTAGAGCGGCCAGATGTGGCCGCCGTTGAGGGTGAACATGGTGTCGGTGCCGAATGCCATGAGGGCGGCGATGGCCTGCTGGCCGGCGTGGCCCTCCACGCGACGAGTGTCGTAGGACGTCATCGCCCCAGTGTTTCAGAACGAGTGGTAGCCGCCGTCGATCGTGATGACGTCGCCCGTGTGCCAGCTGCTCGCGTTGCTGGCCAGGTACACCGCCAGCCCACCGAAGTCGGCGGGGGTGCCCCACCGGCGCATCGGGATGCGGGGCATCACATTGCTGACGAACTTGTCCCAGCCGAAGGCCGGCGCGGTCATGTCGCTCTCCACCCAGCCGGGCAACACCGAGTTGGCACGAATGCCATGGCGGGCGTGCTCGACCGCGATGCCCTTCATCATCGCGTTCAACGCGGCCTTGCTGCCGCCGTAGTGCTGCCCGCGTTGCTGACCGAAGAACGCCGAGCCGGAGGTGGTGAACACGATGGAGCCACCCTGCGGCGACTGGGCCACCATCTGCTTCACCGCTTCCTGCGCGGTGTAGAACGCACCGTCGAGGTTCACCCGCAGCACGCGGTGCCATTCCTCGTCGCTCATCGTGGCGAAGCTCTCGGCGTGGCCACCGACACCGGCGTTGACGAAGCAGCTGTCGACGCGACCGAGTTCGTGCACCGTGGCCGCCATGCCGTCGATCACGGCCTGATGATCGCCCACGTCGCACACGAGGTGGAACACGCGGCGCCCGTGCGCCTGCAGCTGCGCCGCAGCGGCTTCGTTCTTGGTGGGGTTCGTGCCCCAGATGGCCACGTCGGCGCCCTGTGCTGCGAGTGCGTCGGCCATGCCCAACCCGATGCCACTGTTGCCACCGGTGACGAGGGCGACGTGCCCAGTGAGATCGAACAGGCCGCTCACGCCACGACCCCGGGGTGTGCGTGCTCGCCGAGCGCCATCTCCATCAACGGTGTGAGGTTGGGTCCTCGTCGCAGCGTGTGCCCGCCGTCGCAACTGATGCACTGGCCGGTGATCCAGCTCGATTCGGGGCCGAGCAGGAACCGCACCGCCTGGGCGATGTCGTCGACGTGACCAAGACGCTGCAGCGGCATCTGGTCGAGATAGTCGGCCACGATGCTCTCGGTGCTCGTGAGCCCGACCGAGATGTCGGTGGGTACCAGGCCGGGCCGCACCGCGTTGGCGCGCACCCCGACGATGCCGAGTTCATCAGCCGCTTGCTTCACCAGCATCTCCAGACCCGCCTTGCTGACGCAATACGGGGTCATGTAGCGGTGCGTGAGCGGCGCGGCGATGGACGAGATGGCCACGATGCTGCCGCCGCCCGACGCGGCGAGATGTGCAGCCGAGTGCTTGATGGTGAGGAACGCCCCGGTGAGGTTGGTGTTCATCACCTGGTTCCACTCGTCGAGCGACGTGAGGTGCAGCGGCGAGGCCGCCCCAGTGCCGGCGTTCGCCACGACCATCGTGAACTGTCCGGCGGCCGCCGCGTCGTCGCACGCCGACTGCACCGCTGCCTCGTCGGTGACGTCGCACACGGCCGTGTGCACCACCGCCCCGGTGGCCCGCAGCTCGCTCGCCGCGTTGGCCAGCTTCTCCCCGTTCCGACCGGCCAGCACCACGATGGCACCGTCGGCCGCGAGCGCGGTGGCGCACGCCAACCCGATGCCGCTGCCACCCCCGGTGACGAGGGCCACCTGACCGGCGAGTACCTGTTCGCTCTTGGACATTCCGCCACCGTAACCCGCGGTCGGACCGATGATCGGGGCCGGACGGTGCGGGGGTAGCGTGGTCGCCGCCATGGCCCTCGACAAGATCCGGCAGCCCGCCGACCTCCGCGAACTGAGCTACCCCGAACTCGCCGACCTGGCCGGCGAGATCCGCGACTTCATCGTGCAGGCGGTGGCCGAGAACGCGGGTCACCTGGGGAGCAACCTGGGCGTGGTCGAGCTCACACTGGCACTCCACCGGGTGTTCGAGTCGCCCACCGACGCCGTGTTGTGGGACACCGGACACCAGGCCTACGTGCACAAGATGGTCACCGGTCGTCAGGCCGGGTTCGAGAACCTTCGCCAGGCCGGTGGCCTGTCGGGCTACCCGAACCGCGAAGAGAGCCCGCACGACTTCATCGAGAACAGCCACGCCTCCACGGTGCTCAGCTACGCCTATGGGCTCGCGGTGGGTCGCGACCTCGGCACCAACCACCATCGCCACATCGTCGGCGTCATCGGCGACGGTTCCATCACCGGTGGCATGGCGTACGAAGCGCTGAACAACATCGGCCACAGCAAGCAGCGCGTCATCATCGTCCTCAACGACAACGGTCGCAGCTACGCCCCCACCATCAGCAACCTCACGGCCGGCCCCACGGCTCGCGAGCAGGCAGAGATGGATCATCCCTCGCTGCCCGACCGCATCACCGAGAAGCTGTCGCACGCGCTCACCGACATTCGCCTCAACCCGGTGTACGTGCGCCGCCAGCGCCGACTGGAACAGTTCCTGCGCGACCTTCCGTACGTGGGCCAGCAGGCCGAGAAGTCGGTCGAGGCGATGAAGGCCGCGGTGCGCGAGTTCCTGCAGCCGCCGTCGTTCTTCGAGGCGCTGGGCGTGCGCTACGTCGGGCCCGTCGACGGCCACGACATCGCCGCACTCGAAGAGACGTTCCGCAACGCGGTCGAGCTGTCGGCCGAAGGCCCCATCGTGGTGCACGTGCTCACCCAGAAGGGTCGGGGCTACTCCCCCGCCGAGGACGACGACGAGAAGCACCTGCACGACGCCCCCGTCTTCGACCCGGCCATCGGCCCGCCACCTGCGGTGGTCACCGGGTACACGCAGGCCTTCGCCGAAGCGATCATCAAGGAAGCCGAGGCCGACTCGCGAGTGGTGGCCGTCACCGCCGCCATGCCCGGCCCCACCGGCCTGCTGCCCTTCCAGGCGCGCTTCCCCGACCGCTTCTTCGACGTCGGCATCGCCGAGCAACACGCGGTCACGGGTGCGGCCGGCATGGCCATGGGTGGCCTGCGCCCCGTGGTGGCCATCTACTCCACCTTCCTCAACCGGGCCTGGGACCAAGTGGTCTACGACGTGGCGCTGCACCGTCTGCCCGTGGTGTTCTGCCTCGACCGGGCCGGCATCACCGGGCCCGACGGCGCCAGCCACCACGGCATGTACGACATGGCTTTGATGGCGAAGGTGCCGGGCATGCGGGTGCTCGCACCGTCGAGCGCCGAAGACCTGGCAGCCATGCTGCACGACGCGCTCACCCTCGCCGACGAGGGCCCGGTGGTGCTGCGGTGGCCTCGCGGCACCGCTCGCCACGTCAGCGAGCACGAAGTGGGTGTCGGCCTGCACGCACGCAAGGCCCTCGACGGCACCAACTCCCTTGCCATCCTCGCCGTGGGAAAGATGGTCAGCGAGGCCATCGACGCCGCAGCCCTGCTGGTCCAGCACGGCATCGACGCCACGGTCTGGGACGTGCGGTCCTGCGCGCCGCTCGACCCGGAGATGATCGCCGACGCCGCAGCCCATGGCGCGGTCGTCACCGTGGAGGACGGCATTCGCGACGGGGGCATCGGCATGACCATCGCCGATCAGGTGCACGAGCTCGCTTCCACGGTGCCGGTGCAGGTGCTGGGCATCCCGGCGAAGTTCCTCCCGCAGGGCTCGGCCGACGACATCATCGCCCAGCTCGGCCTCGACGCCGCCGGTATCGCTGCGGCCGCTCGTCGGCTGCTCGCGTAGCCTGCGGGCGTGACCACCCCCACCGCCATTCCCGACTTCGACGCGTTCTCCGAATTGCAGTTCGCGATCCAACTGGCCGACCTGGCCGACGAGATCACGCTGCCGCACTACACGAACCGCTCGTTCAGTCTCGACTGGAAGGCGAACCGCACCGAGGTCACCGAGGCCGACCGCGACACCGAGACGGCCATCGCCGCCGAGGTGCTCGCACACCGACCGGCTCACGGGTTGTTCGGCGAGGAGCACGGTCTGGTCGGCGATGCGAACAGCCCGTGGCGATGGATCATCGACCCCATCGACGGCACGAGCAACTTCGTTCGCGGCATTCCGGTGTGGGCCTCGCTCATCTCGCTCACCCACGCCGAACACGGTGCCGTCGTGGGCGTCGTCTCCGCACCGGCGATGGGCCGACGGTGGTGGGCAGCCAGGGGGCTCGGCGCGTTCGCCGACGGTCGCCGCCTCCAGGTGTCGAAGGTGGCCGCGCTCGACGAGGCCCAGGTCTGTGTCACTTTCGCGCCAGGCTGGGACGAACTCGGCCTCACCGACGAACTGGTGAAGCTGCAGCAGCGCAGCTATCGAGCCCGCGGGTTCGGTGACTTCTGGCAGCACATGCTGGTGGCCGAGGGCGCCGTCGACCTGGCTGTCGACGCGGTCGGACTGCAGGAGTACGACCTCGCCGCCGTGATGGTGGTGGTGGAGGAAGCGGGCGGCACGTTCACCGACCGGCACGGAGTGCGCACGTTCACCAGCGACACCGCCATCTCGTCGAACGGGCTGCTGCACGAGCATGTGAGAATGCTGGCGTGAGCCACGATCTCGTCATCAGCAACGGGTTCCTCGTCGACGGCAGCGGGACGCCCGGTCGCCACGCCGACATCGCCGTCGACGGCGACATCATCACCGCCGTCGAGCCCGCAGGGTCCATCACCGCCGGCACGCGCACCGTCGACGCCGATGGTCGCCTGGTCACCCCGGGGTTCGTCGACGTGCACACCCACTACGACGCCCAGGTCAGCTGGGACCCGTGGGTCACGCCCAGCAGTTGGCACGGCGTCACCACCGTGGTGATGGGCAACTGCGGTGTGGGTTTCGCGCCGGCCAGACCCGACCAGCACGACTGGCTGATCCAACTGATGGAGGGCGTGGAGGACATCCCCGGCTCGGCGCTCACCGAGGGCATCACCTGGGGTTGGGAGAGCTTCCCCGAGTACCTCGATCGTCTGGCCGAGATGCCGCGAGTACTCGACGTCGGCGCGCAGATCGGGCACGGCCCCCTGCGCGCCTACGTGATGGGCGAGCGCAGCATGGACGACGGGCCTGCATCGAACGACGACATCTCGGCGATGGCGGCACTGGTGGAGGAAGCGCTGCGCGCGGGCGCGTTCGGGTTCAGCACCAGCCGCACCCCGCTGCACCGTGCGAAGGACGGCGAGCTGGTGCCCGGCACCAACGCCGACGAGCGCGAGCTGCTCGGCATCGGCGCGGCCATCCGCCGCGTGGGCCGCGGGGTGTTCCAGTTCGCACCCGACCATGCGTACGTCCCGGTGAAGGAATGGCCGTGGATGCGCCGACTGGCCGCGCTCACCGGTCAACCGGTGAGCGTGAACGTGAACCAGCCCGACAGCGCGCCCCATGTGTGGCGTGAGGTGATGGGGCTGCTCGACCAGGCACATCAGGACGGCCTGCCCATCTTCGCCCAGGTGGCCGGCCGCACCATCGGCATCCTCTACTGCCTGCAGGGCAGCGTGCACCCGCTGCTGTTCCACCCGGCGTACCAGGAGATCGCCCACCTCCCGCTGGCCTAGCAGCTCGCCGCACTCGCCGAGCCCGAGCGGCGCCGCCGCATCATCGAGGACGTGCCCGACGACGGCGGCTTCATGCAGGCGGCGGTGCTGAGCAAGGTCGACCGCATGTGGATCCCAGAGGACGGCAACATCGACTACGAGCCCGGACCCGACACGAGCGTCGGCGCACTCGCCCGGGCGCAGGGTGTGCCGGCGATGCAACTCATCCTCGATCAGCTCACGTCGCTCGACGGCAACGGCATGCTCTACGCGCCGTTCTTCAACTACAGCTACGGCGACCTGTCGATGACCTACGAGGCCACCCAGCACCAGTACACCCGACTCGGGCTCAGCGATGCCGGTGCCCACTGCGGCGCCATCTGCGACGGTGGCGTGCCCACGTTCATGCTCACCCACTGGACCCGCGACCGATCCCGCGGGCCGAAGTTGCCGCTCGAGTACATCGTGCACCGACAGACCGCGCAGACCGCCGCGCTCTACGGACTCGGCGATCGCGGTGTGGTGGCGCCGGGCATGCGCGCCGACCTGAACCTCATCGATTACGACCACCTCAGCTTCGGCCCCGCACGCATGGCGCACGACCTGCCCGCCGGCGGGCGTCGCCTGGTGCAGAAGGCCAACGGTTACGTGGCCACCTGGCTCGGCGGCGTGCAGACCGTCGCCGACGACGAGTTCACCGGCGAACTGCCGGGCCGACTGCTGCGCTCGGGGCAGTGACGATGCGCCGCCGATTCGCCGAGGTCGACGTCTTCACCGAGGTCCCGTATCGCGGCAACCCGCTGGCGGTCGTCATCGACGGCGACGGCCTCACCGACGACGAGATGCAGCGGTTCGCCAACTGGACCAACTTCTCCGAGACGACGTTCGTCCTACCGCCCACCTCGGCCGACGCCGACTACCGCGTGCGCATCTTCACCACGTCCACCGAGCTGCCGTTCGCCGGGCACCCCACCATTGGCACGTGCCACGCGTGGCTGGAGGCGGGCGGCACGCCGACGTCACCTGGTGCGGTCGTCCAGGAGTGCGGCGTCGGCCTGGTGCGCATCGATCGTGGCGATCGACTTGCCTTTGCGGCGCCGCCACTGCTCCGCGGCGGCCCACTCGACCTCGACACCCTCGCCGAGGCCGCCCGCGCGCTCGGCGTGCCACCCGACGCGATCGTCGACTCGGCGTGGATCGACAACGGTCCGGGATGGGCGGGCATCCTCCTGCGATCGGCCGACGACGTGCTGGCCATCGATGTGGCGAACACGGCGCTCAAGCTCGGTGTCATCGGCCCGTATCCCGACGGCCACGACTTCGCCTACGAGGTGCGTGGCTTCTTCCCCGACGGCGCCATCACGTTCGAAGACCCCGTCACCGGCAGCCTCAACGCCTCGGCCGCGCAGTGGCTCATCGAGTCCGGCCGGGTGACTGCTCCATATGTCGCGTCGCAAGGTGCCCGTCTGGGTCGAGCGGGCCGCGTGCACATCGCCACCGATCCGAGTGGTCAGGTGTGGGTCGGCGGCGACGCCGTCACCTGTGTGGCCGGCACCGTCGAGCTGTGACCCCTACGCCGTGATGGCGGTGGGGCCGTTGATGAAGCAGAACTCGTTGCCCTCGGGGTCGGCCATCACCTGGAAGCCGCCGAGTTCGTCGTAGACCACATCGCCCAGACGTGTGGCACCCACCGCTTCGGCGGCTTTCACCGCGACGTCGAGATCCGCGACGTCGATGTCGAGGTGCACGCGGTTCTTCACCGTCTTGGTCTCCGGTACCAACTGGAACGACACGGTGAGACCGGTGGGTGGTTCGAGCGCGACCCATTCGTGGCTCTGGCGGACGACGTAGCCGCCGAGCAGGTGCTGCCAGAACTCGGCGAGCACCATGGGGTCGTGACAGTCGATGACCACCTCGTCGAGGCGACCGATCACGCGGCCTCCCCGAGGGTGTGTGCGGCCCGGCCGAAGATGAAGAAGTGGTCCAGGTAGGGCTCCGGGTCGGCCGGCCACGGGAAGGCACGCACCTCGGCCTCGGTGCGCCGACCGAGTCGGGCTCGGAACCACTCGACGTCGCTGATGGGCAGCTCGACGGGAGGTAGCCCCGCAGCGGCCACGGCCTCGGCGAACCCCGAGCGCATGTGCTCACCCGCCCACGCGAGCGCGTCGGCAGGGATGTGGAACGGCAGTCCGAGCGCGTGGCGCAGATCGGCCTCGTGGGTGTGGATGTCGAACACGCCGGCCGACATGGCCGCACCGTTCGGCGACGAGAAGAACGCCTCCATGCCAGGGGCGTACTCGCCCCACATCGCCAGCAGGTCGGCCATCGGCGTGTCGCGATGGCGGGTCACCTGTGCCCCGGTCCACTCCTCGCCGGGAGCGCCGGCCATGTTGCCGTTGGCGGCGTCCTCGCTGATGCCCGACAGGTGGGCGATCACGTCGTGCACCGTCCACCCGGGCGTGGCCGGCACCGCCAGGTCGGGGTCGGCCCCACTGACCAGCTCGGTCACCCGTTCGCGACACGTCCGGTACAGCACGCCCAAGTCGATTGTCATGAGCGGCAGCGTAGATCGGTGGCGTAGCCTGTACCAGATGCCCGACGACACTTCGCACCAGCCCGCGACCCGGGCCATCACCAGTGGTCGTGCACACAGCGGGCGCTCGCTGGCCCCGGCACTGTGGGCGAGCAGCGTCTGGCAGTCCGAGAACATGACCGACGCGCGCCGCCGCGCGACCGGCATGCGGTCGGGCGAGTTCTACAGCCGATACAGCAACCCCACGGTCCGTTCGTTCGAGGATGCCGTGGCCGAACTGGAGGGTGCCGAGGCATCGCTCGCGTTCGCCAGCGGCATGGGTGCCATCAGTTCGGTGGTGCTGGGGCTGTGCAGCAGCGGCGACCACATCGTGGCGCAGCGCAACCTGTACGCGGCCACGCTCGCGTTCCTGCAGGGCCCGTGCGCCCGGTTCGGCATCGAGGTCACCTTCGTCGACGGCACCGAGCCAGGCGCGTTCGCCGCTGCGATCCGCCCCGGTCGCACGATGATGGTGCTGGCCGAGACCCCGTCGAACCCGTGCCTGCAACTCGTCGACATGGACGAGCTCGGCGCGTTGCGCGGTCCCATCACGGTGGTCGACTCCACATTCGCCACGCCGCTGGGGCAGCAGCCGTTGGCTCACGGCGTGCACCTGTCGCTGCACTCGGCCACGAAGGGCATCGCCGGCCACAACGACGCCACGCTCGGTGTCATCAGCGGCGAACGCGAGCTGGTCGACGCGGTGTGGGCCTACAGCGTGCTGCACGGCGCCACGCCGTCGCCGTTCGACGCGCTCAACGCGTTGCGCGGCATCCGCACCTTGGCGGTGCGTACGAACCACCAGTCGGCCAGCGCGCAGTTCCTGGGCGAATCGCTGCAGCGTCATCCACTGGTCACCGCGGTGCACTACCCCGGGCTGCACACGCACCCCCAGCACGACCTGGCCAAGCGCCAGATGCGCCACTTCGGCACGGTGTTCGCGCTCGAACTCGCTGGGGGTGTGCCTGCTGTCGACCAGTTCCTGTCGAAGGTCCGCTTGCTCCGCGTGGCCACGTCGCTCGGCGGGCCGGAGACACTCGTGTGCCACCCGGCCACCACCACCCACGCCAGCCTCACCCCCGAGGAAGCCGCCGCGCAGGGCGTGACGCCCGGCCTGCTCCGGGTGTCGGTCGGCCTGGAGGACCCCGCCGATCTGCTCGCGGACTTCCAGCAGGCGCTGGCCGACTGATGGCCGTCATCGGGTTGATCCACGGACTCGGCGGCACGGCGGCCACCATGCAGCCATTGGCCGACGCGTTGCGCGAGCGGGGACACACGGTGCAGACCGTCACCCTGCCCGGCCACGGCACCGACCCCGACGACCTGGTGGAGGTGGGCTGGAGCGAGTGGCTGGCGGCCGTCCCCCACACCGAGGTGCTGGTGGGGCAGTCGATGGGCGCCTCGCTCGCCCTCACCGTGGCCGCGGTGAACCACCACGTCACCACCGTCGTGGCCATCAACCCGCCCGTCGCCGACGAAGACGCCATCGAGGGGCTCGAGTGGCGACGCTCTCGCGGTCACGACTGGGTGGACGCGCCCGAACTCGCCCCCGGCGAGGCCGGCTACACCCGCCTCCCCATCACCGCGCTCATCGAGATGGTGCAGGGCGTGCACGCCATCGACCTCGACTCGGTGAACGCGCAGGTGCTGCTGGTGAGCAGCGAACACGACGACGTGGTCGACCCCATGTCGGCCGATGTCATTGCCGAGAACCTCGGCGGTCCGGTTCGACGCCTGCGGCTGCCGAACAGCGGCCACGTCGCCACACTCGGCCCCGACCTGCCCACGCTGGTCGACGCGATCATCGACTTCCTCTGAGCCCGATGGAACCGATCGTGGGGTTCACGACTCGGTACGGGTGAATGAGCGACGCAGCGATCCCCATGGCACGCGACACGATCACCGTCACCGAGCCCTTCGAATCGCTCTACCAACGCGAGTTCCGACCCATGGTGCGCCTGGCCACCGCATTGGTCGACGCACCCGAGCAGGCCGAAGAGGTGGTGCAGGAGGCGTTCGCCGCGGTGTTCCTCCGCTACCGCGTGCTGGAGCATCCCGAGGCCTACCTGCGCGTGTGCGTGCTGAACGGCGGCCGCAAGGTGTTGCGCCGCCGTCGACTGCTGCGCCGGCAACCCCCGCCGGCGGAGGAGTACGGCTCGCTCGGCTTCAACCATGTCGTCGACGCCGTACGCCGCCTGCCCACCAAGCAGCGCAACGTGGTGATGCTGCGCTACGAGCTGCAACTGTCCGACCAGGAGATCGCCGACACGCTCGGCATCCCCCTCGGCACCGTGAAGTCCACCCTCCACCGGGCACTCGCCCGACTCCGCACCGAGGTGTCCCCATGAACGAACTCGACCGCACCCTGCACGACGCCTTCCAGTCGCGCCACGTCCCCCACGACATCACCCCCTCGCTGGTCGACGTGCGCTGGCGTGCCCGCCGCCGCCACACCCGCCGCAACGCCGCCCTGGTGGGCTGCGCAGCCATCACCGGCGCGGGCGCCGTGGCCGTGCTGGCCACCCGCCACCCCGGCGAACAGACCGGCGTGGGTGCGGATGCGGGCGAGGAACCGACCGCCACCACCATCGCCTGCTACTCCTTCGCCACCACCATCGTGCCCACGACCGCGCCCTTCACCATTCCGGTGACCGCCCTCGAGTCCACGACGACGACTGGCCTCGAGACCTACCAGGTCCCGTGCGAACAGGGATCGGGATGGACCTGGCACTGCACCGACCGCGTGGGCTCCGACGAGTTCGGCCGCGACGTGTTCTTGTCGTGTGAGCAGGTGTCGCCTGGCGTG
Organism: Actinomycetota bacterium; assembly: GCA_016213625.1. Classification (GTDB taxonomy): domain Bacteria; phylum Actinomycetota; class Acidimicrobiia; order Acidimicrobiales; family Ilumatobacteraceae; genus UBA668. The sequence goes on along the minus strand of JACQZZ010000035.1, from coordinate 48,601 downwards.
ACCACCATCCCACCGTCGACCGTCGAGTTCGTCGACACCACGATCGGGTTCGAGTCCCTGAGCACGGCGTTCAACACGATCCCCCCGTTCTCGCCCACCACGACCAACACCGTCCCGATCACGGCGCTCGAACCCATGGGCACCACCACCACCTCCCTCGGCTGACCACTCCAGGTCGGGCGCGACTTCGCTCGGGGATGAGTGAGGACGCGCCCGTGGGCGCGAGGACGCTCGGGGTCGACAGGAATCGCGCCCGACGGGAGTACGGTTCGTCCATGCGCACCACACGCTGGACGGGGGTCCTGGCGGCGGCGCTGCTCATCGCGGCGTGCTCCAACGACTCCACCGACTCCTCACCTACTACCACCGTCGCCACCACCGACGCGGCCAGCACCACCACCGAGGCCGCGGCACCGGGGTACCAGGCGCGCATCGTGCGCACGGAGTACGGCATTCCGCACATCACCGCCGACGACTGGGGTGGCCTCGGGTTCGGGCAGGGCTACGCCTACGCGCAGGACCGCGCGTGCACGCTGCTCGACCAGGTGATCAAGGTACGCGGTGAGCGCAGCAAGTGGTTCGGCCCGGGCGACGGCGACGCCAACCTGAACAGCGACTTCGCCTATCGACACCTGCACCTGTGGGAGGACGCCGACGAGAAGTTCGCCGACGTTCCCGACAACGTGCAGCAGATGGTGGTCGGCTACGTGGCCGGGTTCAACCAGCAACTCGAGGACGAAGGCCCCAACGGCTGGTGCGCCGGTGAGCCGTGGGTGCAGGCCGTCACCACCACAGACCTCTACGCCAACATGAACGACGTGGTGCTGTTCGCCAGCGGCGGCGTCCTCATCGACCCGATCGCCACTGCCCAGCCGCCGGAAGCGACCCCGACCCCCGACACGACCCCGGCCGACACGACCACACTCGAGACCACCGCCGCGCCGCTCGGGCGCCTCGGCCTGCCCGCCAACCTGGGCAGCAACGGCTGGGCCATCGGCGCGGCCGCCAGCGAGAGCGACGGCGGGCTGCTGCTGGCCAACCCCCACTTCCCGTGGGAAGGCGAGAAGCGACTGTGGGAGAGCCAGCTGACGCTGACCACGGGCGAGCTGAACGTGTACGGCGTCACCCTCACCGGCGCTCCGGGTGTGCTCATCGGCTTCAACGACGCCGTGGCATGGACCCACACCGTGTCGGCCGGCTACCGGATGACGCTGTACGAACTGGACCTCGACCCGTCGTCGCCCACCACGTACCGGTACGGCACCGAGACCAAGGACATGACCTCCGAGGAGATCACCGTCGAGGTGAAGGGCGGGGGCGAGCAGACGCGCACGATGTGGAACAGCCACTACGGCCCCATGCTCGACCTGCCGTTCGGCTGGACCGGCGAGAAGGCGTACACGATGCGCGACGCGAACATCGACAACACCGAGGTGCTCGGCCAGTTCTTCGCGATGGACGCGGCCACGAGCATGGACGAGTTCATCGACGCCCACCGCACCTACAACGGCGTCCCGTGGGTCAACACGATGGCCACCTCCGCCGACGGGCGGGCCTGGTACGCCGACACCGCGTCCACCCCCAACCTGTCGCCCGAGGCCATCGCCGGCTGGCAGGCCGCGGTCGCCGCGGGTGGCACGGCCAAGTTGGTGCTCGACAACGGTGCCATCCTGCTGAACGGCAGCGACCCGGTGAACGAGTGGGTCGACGACCCCGCCGCGACGCGGCCAGGCCTCCTGCCGTTCTCGGCGCAGCCGCAACTCGAACGCGACGACTTCATCTTCAACGCCAACGACTCGCACTGGCTGGCCAACCCCGCCGAACTGCTCACCGGGTTCTCGCCGCTCACCGGCCCCGAAGGTGTGCCGCAGAGTCCGCGCACTCGCGAGAACGCCCGGCTCCTGCTCGACCCCGACCTGCGTGGCGTCGACAACGAGTTCTCGCTCACCGAGGTGCAGGAGGCGTGGTACTCGAACCGTGCGCTCCACGCCGACCTGCTGCTCGCCGACGTCGTGGCCACCTGCGAGAGCCAGCAGGTGGTGCTCGTGGAAGGCAAGCCGTTCGACATCCTGCCCGCGTGCGCCGTGCTGAAGGCGTGGGACGGTCGCCTGAACCCGGAGTCCAAGGGTGCCGTGCTGTGGCGCGAGTTCATCAACGCGTTCTCCGGTGATGCACTGCAGAACGCCGGTGATCTCTATGCCGTGCCGTTCGACCCCGCCGACCCTGTGGGCACACCGAACACGCTCGCCGAGAACACCACCATCGTGAACAACATCGCGGTGGCGATGATGTCGCTGCAGTCGCAAGGGTGGGCGCTCGACATCGCGCTCGGCGACGTGCAGAAGGACGGCCGGAACGTGACCGACCCGGTGTCGGTGCCGGGCGGCGAAGGCTTCGAGGGTGCCATCTCCATCGTCGGCTGCTGCAGCGGCTCGAACACGCTCGCACCCGCCGGCGACGTGGGCAGCCGGGTGGAGGGACGGTCGTATCGCACGACCGGCTACCCAGTCACCTACGGCAACAGCTTCGTGATGACCCTGGAGTTCACCTCCGACGGTCCGGTCGCGGAAGCAATCCTCACCTACGGCCAGCCCGACGATCCGGCGGACCCGAACTTCACGGCCCAGACCGCGCTGTTCGGCGAACAGCGGTTCCGCCCCATCCTGTTCACCGAGGCCGACGTGACCGCCGGTGCCGTGAGCGACTCAGTGGTAGAAGGGGTTCTCGCCGGATGAGTGATCGGTGAGGTCGCGCACCCGCTCGATGGCGGGGATCTGCTCGACGATCATCGTCTGCACACCGTCGAGCATGGTCATGCGGCTCATGCTGCACCCGTGGCACCCGCCGCCCATGGTGAGGTAGGCGGTGCCCTCGTTGTCGTGCCCCACGTAGGTGACGAAACCGCCGTGTGCAGCCAGCGCCGGGTTCACCTCGGTGGACACCAGCGTCTCGATCTGCGCGCTGAGCTCGTCGTCGCGGATGAGGCCTTCCACTTCCGGCGCCTGCGGCTTGTTCGGGTTGCGGATGACGAGGCCGGCGTTCGCCGAGTGGTCGAGCGTGGCACCTTCGAGCAGGTCGATGGACGAGGACGGGATGATGACCTTCAACGACACGCCCTCGGCCGTGTGCGTGCGCACCTCGTCGGTGAACGCCGCCTTGGTGATGACGTCGAAGCTGAGGTCGTACTGGAAGTCCTCACCCGGCTTGCTGATGATCTCCAGCCGCAGGCCCAGACGGTCGGCGTCGGGTTCGGTGTCGCGCAGCTTCGAGAGCTCGCTGATGGCTTCGGGCGTGATGGTGATGATCTGGTGCGTGGTGTCGGGGGCGAGGGGGCTCACGCCGCACAGGCTATGTCAGGCGAGCTGAATAATCTCCCGGAGGAACGGGGTCGAACCGGGGTCAGTCGGCGGAGCATCGAACTCCTCCGCGTAGCGACGTCCGTCGAACACCGCATCGGCGATGATGCCCGGGTTCCAGGCATCGCCCACCGCTTGCACCGTGATGCGCCCGCGTAGTTCCTCCACCAGTCGATCGTTGGGTGTGCGGCAGGTGACGCTGATCAATGCGTCGCTGGCGATGGCGTGTTCGCGGCCCGTGAACGTGTCGGCCAGCACGGCTGCCCCGTCGGTGTGCTGGAGCACCGTGGTGTTCAGCACGAGCACGACGCCGGCCTCCACCAGTCGTCGGTGGATACGCGCCTGTTCCATGGTGTTCACCGTCCACGCCGACACCCGTGCCTCGGGGGTCACGAGCGTGACGTCGTGGCCGTCCTTGGCCAGCCGTTCGGCCAGCACCCCGGCGAGGTAGTAGTGGTCGTCGTCGAACACGGTGACCCGCTTGCCCGCGGGCCGTTCGCCGCCCAGCAATGCGTCCACGGCGAATGCGTCGGTGAACACGGGTGTGTGATGCCACACACCCACGCCGTCGGTGCGCCAGGTGGCACCCGTGGCGACGGCGACGTGGGTGAAGTCGTAGCCGACGATCTCGTCGGCGGCCATCGGGCTCTCCAGCGTGACCATCACGTTGGGCAGCTTGGCCAGTTGCAGCAGACGGTGATCGACCACCCGCGCCCACTCCGACAACCCTGGCAACTTCGACTCTCTGGCCACGCGGCCACCCAGCACCCGGGAGGCCTCGGTGAGCACGACCTCGTATCCACGCCGGCCCAGCCACAGCGCCGCCTCCAACCCGGCAGGTCCACCGCCCACCACGAGCACCTTCGCGTCCGACGCCTTCGGGCGGATGCGCTCGGGATGCCACCCGCGGCGCCACTCCTCACCCATCGAGGAGTTCTGCGTGCAGCGGATGGGCACCACCATCCAGTCGGCGGCCACGCAGATGTTGCAGCCGATGCACTCGCGGATGTCGTCGAGGCGCCCTTCCTCGATCTTCGCAGGAAGGAACGGATCGGCGATGGACGGACGCGCCGCGCCGATGAAGTCGGTGATGCCATTCCGCACGAGCCGCACCATCGTGTCCGGTGAGGTGAACCGCCCGACGATGACGACCGGCTTGGAGGTGAGCGCCTTCAGCCCCTCCACCCAGGGCTCGGTGTAGCCCTCCTGCTCGAACCGCGAGGTGCTGGAGTCGAAGTCCCACTCGCCCACCATCAGGTCCCACAGGTCGGGCATCTCACCCATCAGCGAGAACAGCTCCTCGATCTCGTCGCGCTGCAGGCCGGCGTCACCGATGAGTTCGTCGACGCACAGCCGCACCGCCACCGCGGCCTTGCCGGCGCACAGTTCCAGCGTGTCCTCCACCACCTCGCGCAGCAGGCGCGCCCGGTTCGCCAGCGACCCGCCGTAGGCGTCGGTGCGATCGTTGTGGCGACGGCTGAGGAACTGCTGGAAGATGGTGAGTCCGTGTGCTGCGTACACGTACACCAGGTCGTAGCCGGCCTCCAGCGAGCGCCGAACCGCCGCCCGATGCCACTCGCGAAGTTGCTCGATGTCGTGCAGGGTCATCGCCCGGCCCTGGGCCGGGATGCCGGAGGTGAGCGGCCGAGCCGACGGCCCCAACGCGGCCACCCGCGGATACGCATTGTTCGCGTTCAGCCCGCTGTGCACCAGTTCGATGCCGGCCAGCGACCCGTGAAAGTGCACCTCGTCGACGATGCGACGGTGCACGGGCACGTCGGCGTCGTCCCACAGCCGGCCCTCCACCGCGCCGTCGAGCGAGGTGGTGTGGTGGATCTCCACCTCTTCGGTGCAGACCACGGCCCATCCGCCCTCCGCCTTCGCCCCGCGCATCGCGGCCAGTGACGTGGGGTGACGGTGGCCCATGCCGTTGCAGTGCGGCACCTGGAAGAACCGGTTTCGGGCCACTTTCGGGCCGATGACCACCGGTTCGAACAGCACGTCGTAGCGAGGATCACGCATGACGAGATGGTGTAGCAGGTGCGATACCTGTCACGCGACGCTGCCGCCATTTGTGCGGAGGGGTCTGCCACACTTTCGGGATGCGTTTGTCTCGATTGTTCCCCGCCACTCTCCTCGTTGCCGGCCTGGTCGTGGCCGCCTGCGGCGGCGGGAGCGACAGTGGTGGGGCCACGACGGCCGGCGACACCATCGCCATCGACTCGCTGCCCTCCACCACCGAGGGCACCGTGCCCGAGTCCACCACCACCGAACCGGCCAGCACCACCACCGAGGCCCCGGCCCCCGTGTGGCCGCTCACCGGACTGCCCCTCACCGACCCCGCCGGCCTCACCCGTCCGGCCGTCGTGGTGAAGGTGGGCAACTACGACGCCCACCCGCAGCGCGGCAGCCTCGCCGCCGACATCATCTACGAAGAGATCATCAACGCCAACGTGTCGCGGTTCGCCTTCGTGTACCACAGCCAGTCGGCGTCCGAGGTCGGGCCCATCCGTTCGGGCCGCCGCCAGGACGTCGACCTGTTCGGCGCGTTCAACAAGCCCGTGTTCGCCTGGGCCGGCGGCAACAAGACCGTCACCGCCGAGGTGGAGAACAGCGACCTCGTCGACCTCAGCCAGTTCCGCTGCCAAGGCACCTGCTACCGCACCAACGACGACAGCCCCAGCGAGTTCACGCTGATGTTCAACGTCGACAAGGTGTTCGCGCTCACCTTCGAGAACGCCGGCGTGCCCCAGCAGCAGTTCGCCTACCGCGACGCCGACGAAGCACCCGCCGGCACACCGTCGGCCGGGGTGAACCTGAAGATGGATTCGTACAAGATCGACTGGACATGGAACGCCGGCACCGGCCTCTACGACCGCGTCCAGAACGGCAAGACCGACAAGGACCGCAGCGGCGATCCGCTCACCACGAACAACGTGGTCGTGCTGTCGATGGTGTACAACCCGGGCATCTCCGGCAGCCCCGATGCGGTCAGCACCGGCAGCGGTGAGGCGTGGGTGTTCTCGGGCGGCACCATGCAACACGGCACCTGGACCCGCGCCGATCGCACGCAGCCGTTCACGCTCACCGACGACGCCGGCAACGTGATGGAGCTCACCCCCGGCCGCACGTTCATCGAGCTGCCCCGTCAGGGCGACACCGTTCCCAAGTAAGGGTCAGCGGCCTCCGCCGTCGACCTCGATGCGCTGTCCGGTCACGTAGCCGGCTCCGTCGCTGCACAACCACAACACCACCTTGGCGATGTCGCTGGGCTGGCACACGCGGCCGAATGGCGACGCCGCATCGAGTGACCGCAGGTCCTGCAGTTCGCGGTTGCCGGTCATCGCTCGGCTCAGGCGCACACCCATGTCGGTCTCCACGAGGCCAGGTGCCACGACGTTCACGTGGATGTGATGCGGCCGCTCCTCCCTCGCCAGCGTGAAGGCCAGGGCTTCCATCGCCGCCTTGCCCATGTTGTACGGAGCGCCGTTGGCCGCCATGTGGCTGGTGGCCACCGACGAGATCATCACGATGTCGGCGCGCCCGGTGGCCGCTGCGCGCTGACGCAACGACGGGATGGCCAGACGGCTGAGGTGATGCGGCCCGAAGGCGTGGGTGGCCACCACGCGGGCCATCTCCTCGGGGTCGGTGTCGGCAACGGCCCGGCCACGTGACGCGATGCCGGCGTTGCACACGAGCACGTCGATGCCGCCGAAGTCGTCGATGACCGATTGCACGATGGCCGCGCACTGGTCGACGTCGTCGACCGATGCCGCGTACGCCTTGGCCGCGCCGCCGGCGGCGGTGATGGCGGCCACCGTGTCGGCGGCGGCGTCCGCATCGCTGCGATAGTTCACCGCCACGGTCGCACCGTGCGCGGCCAACAACTCGCTGATGCCGCGGCCGATGCCACGACCGCCACCCGTCACCAACACCACACGACCGTTCAGTTCGCTCATGGCGCCATTCTCACCCACGCGCACCACGCGAGTCGTGGTCGTGGGCCTCTAGTCTGGCCGGCGTGCAAGACGGCAGCCGCAAAGCCATCATCGCCGCGTTCTTCGCGAACCTCGGCATCGCCATCGCCAAGTTCGTGGGCTTCCTCATCACGGGTTCGGCCGGTCTCTTGGCCGAAGCCGGACACAGTGTCGCCGACACGGGCAACCAGGCGTTGCTCATGTTCGGTGGGAAGCGCGGCAAGCGCCCGGCCGACCGGGCCCACCCGTTCGGCTACGGCCCCGAGCGCTACTTCTGGTCGTTCGTGGTGGCGCTCGTGCTGTTCAGCATGGGTGGCCTCTTCGCGCTCTACGAGGGCATCCAGAAGCTGGGCAACCCGCACGAGATCGAGAGCGCGATGGTCGCGTACGTCATCCTCGGCGTGTCCATCGTGCTCGAGACGTTCTCGCTGCGCACTGCGGTGAAGGAAGCCAACCACGTGCGCGGCGATCGCGGCTGGTGGCAGTTCATCCGCACTGCCAAGGCCCCTGAGCTGCCGGTCGTGCTGTTGGAGGACGTGGGCGCCGAGACCGGTCTGTTCTTCGCCCTCTTCGGCCTCACCATGGCCGAGATCACGGGCGATGCACGTTGGGATGCGGTGGGCTCCATCGCCATCGGCATCCTGCTCGTGGTGATCGCGATGATCCTCGCGGTCGAGATGAAGGGCCTGCTCATCGGCGAAGCAGCCAGCGACGAGCATCTCGACGCCATCCACGCGTCGATCAACGGCGCACCGAAGGTGAACGGGCTCATCCACCTGCGCACCATGCACCTCGGCCCGGATCAGCTGCTGGTGGCCGCGAAGATCGACTACGACCACTCCCTCAGCGTGCCCGAGCTGGCGCAGGCCATCGACGACACCGAGACGGCGTTGCGTGCGGCGGTCCCACTGGCCGAGATGGTCTACATCGAACCCGACATCCGACGGAAGCTGGAGGAGTGAACCGCGACGCACGCGGACGCACACTGGGCCTCGTCGCTCTCGGGGTGGTCATCGTCTCCTTCAGCCTGGGCTCCACGCTCGTCAAGCTGTCGCACACCCCGGGTGTCACCATCGCCTTCTGGCGGATGCTGCTCTGCAGCGGCATCTGGATCGGGGTGTTGCGCGCCACCGAAGGCCGCTGGCTGAACTGGACCGACCTGAAGGTGTCCCTCTGGCCCGGCGTCGCGTTCGGCCTGAACATCACCTTCTTCTTCACCGGTGTCACCAAGACCACGGTGGCATCCGCCGAGTTCACCGGTGCGCTCACCCCGCTGCTGGTGGTGCCGCTCGGGGCCATCATGTTCAAGGAGCGCACTCGGCTCGGAGCGCTCGTGTACGGCCTGATCTCGTTGGTGGGCCTGGGGTTGGTGCTGTTCAACGCACCGACCACCGGAGAGTTCTCGTGGGGCGGTGTGGCCTGGATCGGCTGCGCGGTGTGCCTGTGGGCCGCCTACCTGCTCACCAGTCGCAGCCTGCGCCAAGGCCGTTCCGTCGCCGCCGTCATGGCGGCCATCACCCCCATCGCCACGCTGGTCACACTGCCGCTCGGTCTGTTCGTCTTCCCCGGCTCGCTCACCCAGGTCACGTGGCGATCGGTGATCTTCATCGTGCTGTTGGCGCTGCTCACCGGCACCATCGCCCACGGGCTGATGGTCTACGCGCAGAAGTCGGTGCCCATCGGGGTCATCAGCATGCTGCAGGTGTCGCAGCCGGCGTTGGCCGTGGTGTGGTCGGTGCTGTTCCTCGGAAGCGTGGTGAACGGTTGGCAGATCGTGGGCATGGCGCTCGTGATCATCGGTCTCGCGGCGGTCACGCTGCAGACTCGCCGGGGGTAGAGTCGAGTCACGAAACACGGGGAGCTCGCTGAACGGGCTGAGAGGGTGGTGAAGGCCATCGACCCGAGAACCTGATCTGGGTAATGCCAGCGGAGGGATTGGTCAATGACGCACGTGGTGGTCATCATCGGTGGTGGAGAGCTCTCGGCGGAAGCCGTCGCGTCCGTCCCCGAAGGTGCATTCGTCATCGCGGCCGACAGCGGGCTCGACCACGCCGTGGCAGCGGGCATTCGACCCGATGCGTTGGTGGGCGACCTCGACAGCATCAGCGCCGCCGGGCGGATGTGGGCGTACGCACACGAGCTGGTGATCGATCAGCAACCCACCGACAAGGACCTCACCGACACCGAACTCGCGCTGGCCACCGCGGCCGGGCGCGATGGAGCGACCCACCTCCTGGTGCTCGGTGGGTCAGGCGACCGGCTGGACCACACGCTCGGCACGCTGCTGGCGTTGGGGCACCCGCGGCTGGCGCACTTCCGCCAGGTGCGCGGGTACCTGGGCGGCACCGAGGTCGCCGTGGTGCACCCCGGACGCAAGGTGTCGCTCGACCTCGACCCGGGCGCCACGTTCTCGGTGCTCGCGCTCCACGGACCCGCCAGTGGCGTGTCGGTGCGCGGCGCGCGATGGACATTGGACGACGCCGACCTGGGCGCGGGCGAGGCGCGCGGGGTGAGCAACGAAGCGGAGGAACAGACGATGGTGACGTGCACGACCGGCGTGGTGACGGTGGTGGTGCCGTGAAGCTCGCCGCTGTCATCCTGCTCCTGATGGGCGTCGTCGCGTGTGGCGACGACAACGACGGCGGTCCCGTGGCCATCACCCTCGTCGCCTACGACTCGTTCCCGAAGGACGGCACGCCGCTCAATGAAGCCCTGCAGACCTTCACCGACGACACCGGCATCTCGGTGGACATCGTCACCGCAGGCGACACCGGCACCATGGTGTCCAAGGCCGTCCTCACGGCCGGCAACCCCGAGGGCGACGTGATGTGGGGGGTCGACAACACGTTCCTCTCGGCCGCGACCGACGGCCAGATCTTCGACGGCAACCCGTCACCCGTGAACTTCGGCGACGTGTGCGTCAACTACGACATCGCCTGGTTCACCGACGAGGGCATCGAACCGCCCGACACCCTCGAGGATCTGCTTCGGCCGGAGTACCGGGACCTGCTCGTCGTGGAGAACCCGTCCACCTCGTCGCCGGGGTTGGCGTTCCTGCTCGCCACCATCGACGAGTTCGGCGACGACGGTTGGCAGCAGTACTGGACCGAGCTGCGCGCCAACGGCGTGGAGGTGGTCGACTCGTGGGACAGCGCGTACTACGAGCGGTTCAGCGGCGCCGCCGGGTCGGCCGGTGACCGTCCGCTCGTGGTCAGCTACGGCAGCAGCCCGCCGGCCGAGGTGGTGTTCGCCGATCCTCCCGTGGACACCGCACCCACCAGCGTGGCCGATCAGACGTGCTTCCGCCAGGAGGAGTACGCCGGTGTGCTGCGAGGGTCGAAGCACCCCGACGAAGCTCGCCAACTGGTGCAGTTCCTCCTCAGCGAACCGTTCCAGCGCGAGATGCCGCTCACGTTGTTCGTGTACCCGGTGTCCGACAACGTGCCGCTGCCCGACGTGTTCACGAAGTACGCGGTCATCAGCAACAACCCGCACACCATGGACCCGGACCGCATCGCCGCCAATCGACAGCAGTGGCAGGACCAGTGGAACGAGATCGTGCTGCGCTGACGCGCCTGCCGCGGGCCACGGTGCCCGCGCTGGCCGCGCTCCCCGTCATCGCGTTGGCGCTCTTCTACGCATGGCCCCTCGTCACCCTGTTCGCGCGCGTGGTGGGGCCGGCATCGGTGGCCGACACCCTGCGTGCACCGGGACTGCCGCGCGTGTTGTGGTTCACGCTGTGGCAGGCCCTCGTGAGCACCGCCCTCACCCTCGTACTGGGGTTCGCGCCCGCCTACGTGTTGGCCCGCTACCACTTTCCCGGACGGCGGGCCGTGCTGGCCATCGCGACCGTGCCGTTCATGTTGCCGACGGTGGTGGTGGGCGCCGCGTTCCTCGCGCTCCTGCCTCGATCGTGGCACGGCACCGCCGGCGCCGTGATCGTCGCTCACGTGTTCTTCAACATCGCGGTGATGGTGCGCCTGGTGGGCGCGATGTGGGCCGTGCTGCCCACCGACCTCACCGCTGCCGCTCGCACGCTGGGTGCGTCCCCCACGAAGGTGTTGCGGCACGTGGTGCTCCCCGTGCTGCGCCCTGCACTGTGGGCCGCGGCGTCGGTGGTGTTCCTGTTCACCTTCACCTCGTTCGGCGTGGTGAAGCTCCTGGGCGGCGCGGCACATCCCACGCTCGAGGTGGAGATCGCCCGGCGGGCCACGCAGTTGGGCGACATCGACGGGGCAGCCGTCCTGTCAGTACTGCAACTGCTGGTGCTGGCAGTCGTCATCTGGTGGTCGGCGCGATGGCAGCGGCGCGCACGTGTGGCACTGCACGGTGACGCCGCGACTCGTCGGCCGCGATCCGCTGCGCAGCGGCGGGGCGTGACCGCGGTGGTCGCGGTCACCGCGGTCGCGATGCTCGCGCCAGTGGTCGTGCTCGTGACGCGCTCGTTCCGTCTCGGTGGCGTGTGGTCGCTGGCGGCGTGGCGCACGCTCGGCGACGACGAGGTTCGCCCCGGCGTGTCGTTGGGCATCGATCCGCTCGGTTCGCTGGCCACCTCGCTGCGCTACGCCGTCGCGGCCACGGCGATCAGCGTGGTGTTGGGCGGCGCCGCCGCACTGGCCATCGGCGCCGCCCGCCGTCACGGTCGTCTGCTCGACGTGGGGCTGATGCTGCCGCTCGGCACGTCGGCCGTCACCATCGGTCTCGGCATGCTGATCACCTTCGACCGGCCACCGTTCGACTGGCGTGCGTCGTGGTGGCTCGTGCCGCTCGGTCACGCCCTGGTGGCGACACCCTTCGTCGTGCGCAGCCTGGTGCCGGTGCTGCGTTCGTTCCCGGCCGACCAACGGGCCGCGGCCATCACGCTCGGTGCGTCGCCGCTGCGTGCGTGGTGGGAGGTGGAGGTGCGACGACTCGCTCGACCGCTGGCGGCCGGTGCCGGCTTCGCCGCGGCGATCTCGCTCGGAGAGTTCGGCGCCACCACGTTCCTCACGCGTGCCGGCACCGAGAGCATGCCCATCGCCATCGACCGCCTGTTGGGTCGTGCCGGTGAGGTGCCTCGCGCGCAGGGGTTCGCGATGGCCACGGTGTTGATGGTGGTGACCGCGGTGATCATCATGGCGACGGAGGCAGTGCATGCTCGACGTTCGTGACGTCACGGTCACCTTTGGCGAGCGCACGGTGTTGCACGAAGCGAGCCTGCACGTGGACACCGGCGAGGTGGTGGCACTGCTCGGCCCGTCGGGCGTGGGCAAGAGCACCTTCCTGCGCGTGATCGCGGGCCTGCTCGTGCCCGACCAGGGACAGGTGTGGCTCGACGGCACCGACATCTCCGCGGTCGCACCTCATCGACGACACATCGGCCTGATGTTCCAGGACGAGCAGCTCTTCCCCCACCTCGACGTCGCCGCGAACATCGGCTTCGGACTGCGGATGCAACGGCGGTCCGACCCTGCCCGGGTCGATGAGCTGCTCGCGCTCGTGGGACTCCAGGGATTCGGAGGTCGTCGCGTCACCAACCTCAGCGGCGGCGAGGCGAAACGGGTGGCACTCGCCCGCGCCCTCGCTCCCAGCCCGGCCGTGCTGCTGCTCGACGAGCCGCTCACGGGGCTGGACCGCGAACTGCACGATCGCCTCGTGGCCGACCTGGCCGAGGTGCTGCGCGCCACCCGCACCACGACGGTGCTGGTGACCCACGACCACGACGAGGCGGCCGCCATCGCCGGCCGTGTCGTCACCTGGCAAGCTGACCCCTCGTGACCTCTCTCCGCATCGGCTTCCTCGGCGCCGGACTCATCGCCACGTATCACTCCAAGAGCCTGCGACACAGTGGAGCGCCGGTCGTGCGCGCCGGCGTGTTCGACCCCGATCGTGCACGGGCGGCCGCCTTCGCCGCGGCATCGGGTCACACCGTGTGCGACACGGAGGACGACGTGCTCGACGGCTGCGACGCGGTGTACATCTGCACCTGGACCAACACCCATCCCCGCCTCCTCGAGGCCGCCACCGAGCGCGGGCTGCACGTGTTCTGCGAGAAGCCGTTGGCGTTCACCACCGCCGAGGCACAGCGCATGGCCGCGCTGGCCGAGGCCGCCGGCATCACCCATCAGGTGGGCCTCGTGCTGCGGTTCTCGCCCGCCTACCTGTGGTCGAAGCACCTCATCGACGACCCGTCCGCGGGTCGGGTGATGACCGTGGTGTTCCGTGACGATCAGTTCATCCCCATCCAGGGCCACTACGCCAGCACCTGGCGCGGCGACCGTTCGCTGGTGGGTGCCGGCACGTTGCTCGAGCACAGCATCCACGACGTCGACATGCTGCGCTTCCTCGTGGGCGATGTCTCCCGGGTGAGTGCGCACACCGCCAACTTCCACGGCTTCGACGGCATCGAGGACGTGGCCACCGCCAGTCTGCGCTTCGCCAACGGGGCCACCGGCGTGCTGAACAGTGTGTGGCACGACAACCTCGCTCGCCCCAGCCTGCGCCGGGTGGAAGTGTTCTGCGAGCGGCGCCACATCGTCATCGAGGGCGACGACTGGTTCGGTCCGGTCAGCTGGACCGACAGCGACGGCACCACCGGATCGCTGGAGGGCGAGGCGTTGGAGGCAGCCGTGGCGCCGATGCGCGACGGCAGCAGCAACCCCGACGGCGAGTTCGTGCGCGCCGTGCTCGAAGGACGAGCGGCATCACCCGACCTGCACACCGCCGTGAAAGCCCATCGTCTGGTCGACGCGATGTACGAGTCGGCGGCGGACGAAGGGGCGTCGATCGTCGTATGAGCGCGCCGGAGGTCGTCGAGATCACCGCGGCCGAGACGCACCCGCTGCGGCTGGACGTGCTGCGGTTCGACACACCGACCAAGGACGTCGTGTTCCCCGAGGACGAGTGGCCCGGGTCGTGGCACCTCGGACTGAAGGTCGACGGCGCACTGGTGGGCACGTCCAGCTGGGTGCCGCGTCCCCACCACGAGCGCCACGCCGTGCAGCTACGGGGCATGGCCACCGATCGGTCGCTGCAGGGCACGGGGCTGGGCGGCGTGCTGTTGGAGGACGGCTGCCGCCGTGCCGCGTCCGCGGGATTCGAGCTGGTGTGGGCTCGCGCTCGCGACGCCGCGCTCGCGTTCTACCTGCGCCACGGATTCGTGGTGGAGGGTGACGGGTTCGTCGACGAGGCCACGCAGCTGCCACACCACCTGGTGGTGCGCGAGCTTTTGCCGATCTCCTGATCTCGTCGTACCCAGTGTGGGCGAGATGCCCATCACTCCCGCCGACCGACTTCGCGCCCGCGCCACGGCACTGCGCACCCTGGCGCGCCGGCTGCAGCACCTGGAGGCGTTGACCCTCGCGTCGAGAGCGAGCGACCGCACCTGGGTGGGTCCGTCGCCGTATGCCTGCGAGCAGTCCCTCCGCGGCCGGCGACGCCAGCTGCTGGACCATGTGGACCTGCTGCTGTCCACCGCCCGCGACCTCGAGCGTCAGGCCATCGAGCTCCGATGACCTACCTCGCGTTCGACCCGATCCAGGTGCACGGTCTGGCAGCCGCGATGGTGCGGTCGCTCGACGAGCTGTGGACCGTGCGGTGCGACGACCCCGCGGCCTACGAGGCGCTGCGAACCGTGCGCCTGCTGCGCGACGAGATCGAGACGCAGTGGCTCCCACTCGCCCGGCGCGTGGCTGCCTCGCTGTCGCTCACCGGCAAGGCGTTGCCGGCCGATCTGGGTGAGTTGCGCAACTCCCTCGCGTTCGTGATGGCCGTCGGCACCGACTGGGCGGTCACCGACGACCCTTCCGGCTCCGATCTGATGACACCCGAGGAAGCCCGCGCGTTGGGCGCGCGGATGAACCGGGCCGACGCCGCGTCGTTCGTGTCCGATCCGGCGGAGCTCCGGTGGCTCGCCGGTCGGCTCGAGCGCATCGCGGCCGACCCGGTGTTGGCCGCTTCCTTCCTCGCCAACTTCCACGAGTGGGCGCTGTGGGGCGACGCGCTCGGCCGACTTCGAGCGCGCATCGTGGCCGGAGTGGATGCACGCACGACGGTGACGGTGCCCGAGCTCGACGGCGTGTTCGCCGCGATGGCGCACGTGGAACGCTCGACCGAACCTGCCTGGCTGACGGAGATGAACCCGTATGCAGCAGCGGCCATGGTCCGCTTCCTGGGGTTGCACGGAGAGGCCCTCGCAGTCGCCGCCGATCGAATCCTCGCGCAGCATCCGATCACCGACATGGACGCGCTCTCGGGGCCGAACGCCGCCGATGTGTTGTTTCCGTTGGTGGCTGCCGACTCGGTGGCGTCCGCGCGATTCCTCTCGCTCGCGACCCGTCACCCCGAGGTGCTGTTCGACCGCCCATCGGACACCGCGGCCGGGTACCGGCTGGTGCTGCACGCCACCGACCCGGCCCGCATGTCAGCCGAGCAGGCGGGCGTGATCCTGCCGCGGCTGGTACAGCACTTCGCCACCACCGATCCCAGTTGCGACGAGGCCTGCTACACCGCGCAGGAGCGGCCCGAGAACTGGCGCGCCTTCCTGGTGGACCTGGTGTCGCCGTGGATGCTGCAGTTCTCGCCGCAGAACCAGCAGTGGCCGCTGAGCAACGAGGGACGGGAGCGACTGCTGAGCTTCGTGCTCGAGGACGAGGCCTCGCTCCAGCGATTCGTCGAGCGGGCCGACCGTGTGCAGGCAGGGTTCGTCACATCGATCTCGTCCGGCGAGGAACACGCCCTCGACGAGTTGGGGGCCTTCATGGCCATGATCGGAGCACTCATCGTGAACAACCGGGAACAGACGTCCCTCACCCGCCAGAAGGGGTGGGAGATGATCACCACGCTCGCCGGACTGTTGACCGCCGCGATCCCAGGCATCGCCGTGGGGGCCGGGGCCGCCATGGGCCTGGTCATCATCGGCTCCAGCGTCGCGCCCGACCCCAGGGGTACCGCACGGCAAGCGGGTTTCGGTGCGGATCTGGCGTCCACCAGCGCAGGCGCCGCCGTCGCCGAGAAGATCGCGTTGCAGTGGAAGGCGGACGGGTCGTTGCCCGCCGATTTCGCGATGCCACCCACGGCCGACCCGCAGGCAGACCTGCCGTCGCAGGAGTTCATGTGGGAGTTCGACGACTGGCGAGCGTCGCTGCCGGGCGGCGAGTACGGCCCGCTGGCCGATCACGTCACCCGCCACGTGTACGCCGTCATCAACCCCGGCATGATGGGCGCTCACAGTGTGACACTCTTCATGCCGTGACTCCGGAGGAACTCGCCGCGCTGCCTCGTCCGCTGGCCTTCGTGCTGCCCGGTGGAGGCGCCCTCGGGTCGTACCAGGTGGGCGTGCTGAAGGCACTCACCGGAGCGGGCGTGCATCCCGATCTCCTCATCGGTGTGTCCGCCGGGTCGGTCAACGCTGCGCTGTACGCGTGGAACAGCGACGACGACGGCATCCAGCGACTGGTGGACATCTGGCGCAGCATCCGCCGTCGCGACCTGATGCGGTTCCAGCCGCATCGCATGGCCCTCGCCGTGGCCGGCCGCCACCCGTCGTTCCTGGACAACCGCCACGGCGACCGGTTCCTCCGCCACCAACTCGGTGTGCGGCGACTGGAGGATGCTCCGGTGCGCCTGGTCATCGTCGGCACCGACCTGTCCTCTGGTGAGGGCGTGGCACTCACCGAGGGCGACACGGTCACGGCAGTGCTGGCCAGCAGCGCGTTCCCGGGCGTGTATCCGCCCGTGCACTTCCAGGGTCGCACGTTCATCGACGGCGGTGTGGTGGCCGACGTGCCGCTCGACATCGCGGTAGCGCAGGGTGCGGCCACGGCACTCGTGCTGTCCATCCCTCCGCTCGCCGCAAGTGAGCCGCCACGCAACGCCATCGACATCCTGTTCCGAGCCAGTTCGTTGGGGGTGGAAGCACACGGCCGAACCGTGCTCCGTCGCCCACCGCCCGAGTTGACGGTGGTGGAGATCCCCGCCCAGCCGTCGGAGCTCACCACGTTCGACGTGGGGCGGTCCGGCGCGATGATCGACCAGGCCCGCGCCAACACGGATGCGTGGCTCGGCCTCGCTAGGGAATAGGCACGGTCGCCTTCAACAGCGCGCTGTCGGTCTCGGTGATCTGCACCACCAACTCGAAGGTCCAGTCGCCCGCTTGCGGGAAGGTGATCGCGCCGCTGAAGTGATTGGGACCCTCGGGCACCAAAGTGACCGGTGCTGCGGGCAGTTCGGCCGACGGCAGCAACACGCGAGCGGTGGCCGACGAGACGGGCGTGAGCGAACCGCCAGGGGGCGTGACCAGGATGTGGATCTCGTTGGCACCGACCTGCCCGGGGCTGATGGACACCGAGGCGATGACGCCGTTCGCGGTGATGACCTCCTCGAACGCGCGGCTGGGCACGCCCACCCGAGGTGGCTGGCCCACCATGCCGGCGGCGAGCCCCACGACCACCAGCCCGAGCACCGCTTCGGCGATGACCGTGCGCCGGATGGATGCGGCACCGTCGTGACGCAGCAGCCACCGCGACACGCCCGCCATCGCGAGGAGCGCGATGACGACCATCACCTTGGTGAGCAACATCCGACCCCAGTCGGTGGCAGTCACGTCGTCGAGCCCACCGGCGAGCTTCAGGGTCTGAGCGACACCGGTGGCGACGATGAGGGGCACGCACACGGTGGCAATGAGCGAGAACCGTTCGATCGGACGCACCGCTTCGGGTTCGGTCATCCACTCGCGGCCCACGAACGCGAGCGCCATGAGCCCACCCAGCCAGAGCGTGATGGCGCCGAGGTGTACCTCGTCGACGACGACCCACAGCCATCGCGGCGAGAGCGAGTTGGGGTGCCCCGACATGGAGAACGTGACGATGGTGAGCAGCCCGGCGGCGAGCGCCGCACCGCGCCACCACCCCTGCGCGTTCGACGAGTACCGCCACCCGAGCACACCGAGCACGACCGTGAGCACCACACGGAGGACGAGCATGCGACCGGTCTGCGTGCTGGCGACATCTCCCCACGTGGACGTGTCGAACAACCGCGACAGCGTGCCACCCTGCACCTGCGCGGCGAATCCGAGGAACGCGGCCACCGAACCCACGGCCAGGAGCCCCCATCCGACCCACATCGCTCGCCGCACGGCACGGCGCGAGCCGATGGCGGGTCGGCCCTGGAGGCTCCACCAGCCAACGCCGAGCGCGGTGATGGCACCGGCGAGCGCGAGGAACCGGGCGATGCCGTAGAACCACGTGAGCCCGCGGTCGGCACCGACGCCGTTGCGCACCTGATCCAGCAGATCCTGCCCGTCGCCTGTGGCCGTGGTACCCACCTGGAAGCTGAACGCACCGTTCACCACGTGGCCGTCGGCCGAGGTGACGCGCCAGATGACGGCGTACAGCCCATCGCTCAGCTCGGGCACCGACGCGGTGGTGATGGTGGCGTCGTCGCCCTCGCGAGGGCTGCCCAACTCCACCGGTTCACCGTCGCCGTCGAACAGTTGGATGTCGGCGAGCGGTGCTTCGATCTCCTCGTCGAAGTCGAGCACGATGGCCGGAGGGCCGTCTTCCAGCACCGAGTTCGCTGCCGGGGTGCTGGACTGCAACGAGGCATGCGCGAACGCCGGCGACGACGGCAGTGCCACGAAGACGAGGCCGGCCAGCAGCAGACCGCGGATCCTCATGCCATCAACCCGGCGGGCGACAACCCTTCGATGGTGGCACGGCCCAGGAGCCAGGCGACGCGCCGGTGCTCGTCGACCGCCAGCGCTTCGGCGGGCAGGCCGGTGAGCCCCATCGACTGGCGGCTGTTCCACAACATGGTCTGCGTGCGGAGTTCCAACCGCACGTACTCGGCGGGCCAGTCGCGCCAGGTGTACTGCAACCCGAGGTCGGCGTGATGCACCACCGTCTCGCGCCAGCGCCGGAACGGCAGCTCGGCGACGGGCACCATCCCGACCACGGATCGGCCCTGCCCCTGCCACGCCTCGTCGGTCATCGCGTCGAACGCTGCCTCGAGTCGCTGGTTGCTGGCACGCACGTCGGACACCACACCGGCCGCGCCGCGCACGGCGCCGGCGGCGATGTCGGCCGCGCGCTGGTCGATCCCTCCGGGGTACTGCGCCGCCACTTCGCCACGCAGCGCGCCCTCGAGCATCAACCGCACACCGTCGGCGTTCCGCGCGATGTGGGTGACGACGTGACCGACCGTCCAATCGGGCAGCAGCGAGGGGCCCGCCACCTGTGCGTCGGTGAGCGTCGCCAGATGTGCCTCGAGCATTCGGTGGGCTGCGACGGCCCCCTGGAGGTCGCGTTGCCGTTCATCCATCGCCGTGAGGGTAACCCGTGGAAAACCTGGCAACCTGTTCAGATGCAGATTGCGATGGTCGGATTGGGGCGCATGGGCGCCAACATGGTGCGACGGCTACAGCGCGACGGGCACGAATGCATCGCCTACGACGTGAACGCCGACGCCGTCACGGCCATGGAGGCCGAGGGTGCCAGGGGTGCTCGCAGCCCGCAGGAAGTGATCGACGCGCTCACGCCGCCGCGCCACATCTGGCTGATGGTGCCGGCCGCGTACGTGGCATCCACCATCGCCGTGTTCGAACCGCTGCTGTCCCCCGGCGACACGCTCATCGACGGCGGCAACTCCTGGTATCGCGACGACGTCGACCGATCGGGTCCGCTCGCGGCCAAGGGCATCCACTACCTCGACGTCGGAACGAGCGGCGGAGTGTTCGGGCTCGAGCGCGGCTACTGCCTCATGGTGGGCGGGCCCGCCGAAGCCGTGCAGCAGATGGCCCCCGTGTTCGAATCGCTCGCTCCCGGTGCCGACGCAGCACCTCGCACACCGGGCCGCACGGGCGACCTCGCTCCGGCCGAGCACGGTTGGTTGCACTGCGGCCCCAGCGGCGCCGGTCACTTCGTGAAGATGGTGCACAACGGCATCGAGTACGGCTTGATGGCCGCCTACGCCGAGGGGTTGAACGTGCTCGCCAAGGCCGACATCGGCAGCGAGTCGCACGCCAAGGACGCCGAGACCGCGCCGCTCACCCACCCCGAGTACTACCGCTACGACCTCGATCTGGAGGCCATCACCGAGGTGTGGCGCCGCGGCAGCGTGGTGTCCAGTTGGTTGCTGGATCTCACCGCGCAGGCGCTGCACGCCGACCCGAATCTCGATGCGTTCCAGGGTCACGTCAGCGACTCGGGTGAGGGTCGATGGACGCTCCATGCGGCCATCGACGAAGGCGTGCCGGTGCCCACGCTGGCCGCCTCACTGTTCGACCGGTGGTACTCCCGCGACCGAGGCGACGTCGCCCACAAGGTGCTCTCGGCGATGCGAGCCGGTTTCGGCGGCCACGCAGAGGTGTCGAAGTGAGCGTCGCCCAGCAGCCCGCCGCCGACGCACTCGTGCTCTTCGGCGCGACCGGCGATCTCAGCAGGCGCAAGTTGTTCCCCGCGTTGTACCGCATGGAGGAACACGGCCACCTGAAGGTGCCGGTCATCGGTGTGGCCCGCAGCGATTGGTCCGACGAAGGCTTCCGCCAACACGCGCACGACTCCATCCTCGGTGCCATCCCCGAGGCGAAGGCGTCCGTCATCGAGTCGCTCCTCGCCCGGCTGGATCTCATCCAGGGCGACTACGGCGACCCCGCCACGTGGACGTCGCTGCGCGACACGCTCGACTCGTGCCACAGCAGGACCGCGGTGTTCTACATGGCCATCCCGCCCACCGCGTTTCCCACGGTGGCGCAGTCGCTCGCGTCGGTGGGGTTGAACGACCGCGGCCGCATCGTGGTGGAGAAGCCGTTCGGCCGCGACCTCGCGTCGGCCGTCGAACTGAACACGTTGCTGCACTCGGTGTTCCCGGAGGAACGCATCTTCCGCATCGATCACTACCTGGGCAAGGAGAGCGTGGAGGACCTGCTGGTGTTCCGCTTCTCGAACACGCTGCTCGAGCCGGTGTGGAACCGCAACTATGTGCGCAGTGTGCAGATCACCATGAGCGAGACCATCGGCGTGGAAGGGCGCGGCAGCTTCTACGACAGTGTGGGCACGGTGCGCGATGTGCTGCAGAACCACCTGCTGCAGGTGCTCGCGCTGGTGGCGATGGAGCCCCCCGTGGGTCCCGAGAGCAGCTTCTTGCAGGACGAGAAGGCGAAGGTGTTCGCCGCCATGCGCCCGCTCGACCCGTCGGCGATGGTGCGCGGCCAGTACGTGGGCTACCGCGACGAACCTGGGGTGGCACCCGATTCGCAGGTCGAGACCTTCGTGGCCGCGCGGTTGGAGATCGACTCGTGGCGCTGGGCCGGCGTTCCGTGGTACGTGCGGTGCGGCAAGGGCCTCGAGACCGCCGCCACCGAAGTGGTGGTGGAGTTCCGCGAGCCGCCGAGCCTGTTGTTCGACGAGGCCGGCGGCCCCGAGCCGCAACGCAACCTGGTGCGCTTCCGCCTCGGCAAGCAGGACGGCGTCACGTTCACGCTGCAGGCCAAGACCCCCGGCCAGCACCTCGACAGCCAGAACGTCGACGTCGCGGTCGACTTCGCCGCCGCACTGGGCGAACGCCGTGAGGCCTACGAGCGTCTGCTCGACGACGCGCTCGACGGTCTCCCCCGCCGCTTCGCACGCGAAGACGTCGTGGAGCAGACCTGGCGCGTGGTGCAACCCGCGCTCGACGCGCCCGGCCCCGTGCACCCGTACTTCCGTGGCTCGTGGGGCCCGGCAGAAGCCGAACGCATCCTCTGCGGCGACGCCTGGTTCACCCCCGCGGTCTGACGCGTCGCTGACGTTGGGCGCGATCGCGTTCATTCACGAAAGGTTCCGCGCCCACGGGCGCGGAACCGCTCATCCATGAGCGAGACTCCGCCCGCATGCGCCAGTCCGATCAGCGAACTCCGGGAGGGAAGGGCGACTGCCGCTTCGAGAAACCCTGTGAGACCCCTTGTTCATGATGGAGGTATGGATGCGACGGGTGTGCCCACCACCGACGAGATGGTGTCGATGTCGCCGGCCGCATTGATGCACGTGGCGCATCTGTTGGATGTCGATCGTCGTGTCGGTGAGGCGCGTCAGGCGTTGTTGTTGCAGCGGGTGGATGCGGTGGGTGCGCAGGTGGAGGACGGGTTCCGTCAGGTCGCGGGGTGGGGGCGTGCGGCGTGCAACTGGTCCGGTGCCGAAGCCTCCCGTCTGGCGAAGTTGGGTCGGGCGATGCAGGCGATGCCCACCTTCGCTGCCGCGTGTCTGGCCGGTCATGTCGGTGTGGCGCAGATGCACGCCGTCGCCGCTGTGGCAGGCAACCCGCGGGTGCGGGACCATCTCGCGGCCGCGGACGCATTGTTCACTCGTCAGGCGACGTCGTTGCCGTTCGATGATCTGGTCACGTTCTTGCAGCACTGGGTCGAACTCGCGGACGCCGATGGTGCCCGCTCACGACATGATCGTGCCGCGCAGCAGCGGCGGGCGTCGGTGCAGGTCATCGGTGAACGATCGTTCGTCGACGCCGCGGGCCCGGCGATGGACGGGGTGTTCATGCGCGAGGTGTTCGATCGCTACTGCGAGATCGAGTGGCGCAACGAATGGGACGAGGGTGTCCGCCGCTACGGCGACATCATGCATCCGGGGTTGATGGAACGCACCCCCGCCCAACGCCGCTTCGACGCCCTGCGTCGCTTGTTCGACGACGCCGCCGGATCCCAACACGCCGGTGGTGAGGTCACCGTCAACATCGTCGTCGATCAAGCCACGTTCGAACACCATCTGGAAGCAGCGCTCGGAGGCACACCCACCCCGGCGGATCCGTCCACTGCGGTCACCCGCCGCTGCGAAGACCACACCGGCGCGGTCATCGACCCACGGGCGATGATCGCCGCCGCCCTCGTTGGGCGGGTGCGGCGGATGGTGCTGTCCACCGACGGGGTCGTGCTCGACTTCGGACGCCGCAAACGCCTGTTCACCGGCGCCCTGCGTGAAGCGGTGTTGCTCGCCGCGCATCATTGCGGATGGGTCGGCTGCCACCTCCATGCCGCCGACTGCCAAGCCGATCACGTGCTCCCGTTCTCCCACGCCGGCCCCACCTCCGCCAGCAACGGTGCACCCCTGTGCGACCACCACAACCCGCTGAAGAACAAGGGCTATCGCACCTGGCGCGATCCCGACGGCCTCTGGCACACCTACCGCCCCGACGGCACCGAACTCGGCTGGCCCATCCACCGCATCCACTACCCCAACGCGGCCTGACCCAGCGCGCTCACGCGACCTGCTCGTCCGGTTCTCTGGGGTAGCAGATGGCGATGATGAGCAGGCCGAAGATGGGGCACCACGGCGAGCAGCACACCCCATTCGGGGTAGCCCTTCTTCTTGCCGATCCAGTACCCCAGCAACGCGCTCACGAACAGCCACGCCAGCATGGCGCGACCCTAGCTAGGAACGGCAGCTAGGAACGGCAGCTACGAGCGGCCGCGCTTGGGGACGACCACGACGGTGCCGTCGTCCTGTTCGTGCACGCTCACGCTCACGCCGTAGAACTCGCTGAGGATGTCGGGGCGCAGCACGTGGTTGGCACTGCCGCTGGCCACCACGTGACCCTGGTGCAACAACGACAGTCGATCCGCGTAGAGGCCGGCGAGGGTCAGGTCGTGCATGGCCGACACCACGGTGAGACCGTGCTCGCGGCGCAGGCGGTCCACCAGCTCCAGTGCCTGCTGCTGATGGCCGATGTCGAGCGCGCTGGTCGGCTCGTCGAGCAGCAGGATCGGCGCCTCCTGGGCGATGGCCCGGGCGATGACCAGTCGCTGCCGCTCGCCGCCGCTGAGCGTCCCCAACCGGCGTGTGCCGAACTCGTCGAGGTCCAGCCGCTCCAGCACGTCGGCGACCAGCGACCGATCGTGCTTGGTCTCGCTGCCGAAGTAGCCCACGTACGGGTTCCGGCCGAGCAGCACGTACTCGGCACCGGTCATGTCGTCGGGCATCAGCGGTGTCTGCGGCACATAGGCCACCATCTGCGCGCGACGCCGGGGCGAGCGCATCTCGATGGGCGCTCCGTCGACGGTGATGTTGCCCCGGTACTTCACGAGGCCCGCAACCGCTCGTAGCACCGACGACTTGCCGGCACCGTTGGGGCCGATGAGGCACAGCCACTCGCCCGGGCGCACCTGCTCGTCCAGCGCGTACACCGCCTCGCGCTCGCCGTAGAGGACGTTGACGCATTCGAAGCCGAGCGAGCTCATGCGGGCACCCGCCTCGAGCGCAACACGAAGATGAACATCGGCGCACCGACCAACGCGGTGACCACGCCGATGGGCGTCTCGCCACCGTGCTCGATCATGCGACCGGGGATGTCGGCGAGGATGAGGAACGACGCTCCGACGAGGATGCTCAGCGGCAACACCACGCGGTACGACGAGCCGGCCACCAGGCGCACCAGATGCGGCACCATGATGCCGACGAACCCGATGAGCCCGCTCACGCTGACCACCGCGGCCGTGCCGAGCGTGGCTGCGATGACCACCACCAGGCGCACTCGGCGCACCTCGCTGCCGAGGGTCATCGCCTCCTCGTCGCCCACCCGCAACACGTCGAGCTGGCGACGGTGCACCAGCAACACGGCCGACGACACCAACACGTACGGCATCACCAGCTTCACGTCGTCCCACGTGGCCGTGCTGACACGCCCGCTGATCCAGCTGTACACCTCCTTGATGACGTCGCTGTTGCGCAACAGGAGGTACTGCTGGATGGCGGTGCCCAGCGCCGCGACCGCAACACCGGCCAGCACGAGGCTCAGCCCGCTGCCGCCGAACGAGGCACCGACCACGTAGGTGACGAGCACCGCGGCGAGCGCACCGACGAAGGCGGCCAGTGGCAGGGGGTCCACCGGCCAACCGCTCGTGGCGGTGCGTCCGTACGCGAACACGAGCGTCGCGCCGAGGCCCGCGCCCGCGGCCGCCCCCAGCAGGTAGGGGTCGACCAACGGGTTGCGGAACACGCCCTGATAGCTCGCGCCCGACAGCGACAGCATCGACCCCACCACACCTGCCAGCACGACGCGCGGCAGGCGGATGTTCCAGATGATGTCCCAGTTGGCGCTGCTGATGGTGCCGGCCGGACCGATCATCGCGCCCACCAGAACGGCGACCGCGAGGAGCACCACGGCTCCTGCGATCCACCATCGGCTGACGCGACGTCGGTCGAACATGTCAGGCCGCCGGCACCTTGGCCACGGCGTCGGACACCGCCGTGATGAAGTCCACGAGACGCGGTCCCCAGCGCGATGCGATGTCGTCGTCGAGACCGATCACGCCCTCGTTCTGCACGGCGGCGAGGGCATCCCAGCCCGGACGGGTGGCCGCGGTCTCGGGCGACTCGCCGCAGCACTTCGTGTCGGCCAGGAACACCAGGTCGGGGTTCTGCTGCACGATGTACTCGGCGTTGAGCTGCGGGTAGTCGTTGCCGGGCTGCGCCTCGTCGGCGATGTTGACCATGCCGAACTGGGCGTACACCTGACCGATGAAGGTGTTGCTGGTGACGCTGTAGAACGTGTTGTCCAGCTCGTGGTACACCTTCAGGCCCTTGGCCTGCGGTGCGGCGGCCACGGCGGCGGCGATGTCGGTCTGCATCTTCGACACCAGCTCGGCAGCTTCACCGACGTGCTCGGTGGCCGCGCCGAGCTGCTCGATCTGGGTGTACACGTCGTCGAACGACGCGGCGGCCGAGCCGATCCACACCGTGATGCCGAGTGCCTCCAGCTGCTCCTGGATGGTGGGGTCCTGCATGATCACCAGGTCGGGCTTCAGCGCGGCAATGGCCTCGACGTTGGGCTCGAAGCCCGACAGGTCGTGCGGCTTGTCGAGCGCCTCGGCCGGATAGTTGCTCTGATCGTCGACCGCGATGATCTGCGGCCCGGCACCGATCGCGAACAGCATCTCGGTCGCCGTGGGCGACAGGCTGACGATCTTGAGGTCGTTGCTCGACGACGACGTCGTGCTGTCGTCACCGCACGCGGCCGCGGTGAGCATGAACGCCGTCAGGGCGGCGATGGAGGTGAAACGCTTCACGGAAAATCCTCCGCTTTCCGGAGGACCCATGTCCTCCAGTTCGGGAGGACAAGTTGGGAACTCGACGGATTGCCCCGTCGCGGACCGCCCTTGCCTCGAGGGTCTGGTTGTCGCGCACAGCACCAGGCGACCGGACTCGTCGTGTCGAACACGAACCACCGTTGCGGGACAGTGCCGGGATCTCACCGGACTTCGCTGCGAACCATGCATCCGGATCGGGTTTCGAGCCGGACGGGGCAACCATAGCAGCGGTTGCCTATGCTCCAACCCTCCATGAGCACCGACGACCTCCAGCCCCTCATCGACGATCCCCGACCCACCGGAGGGCGCCAGGCCGAGTCCCTCGTGCTCGTCAACACCGGCAACGGAAAGGGCAAGAGCTCGGCGGCGTTCGGCGTCATGCTGCGTGCGCTGGCCCGCGACTGGAAGGTCGCCGTGCTGCAATTCGTGAAGAGCGGCGACTGGAAGGTGGGCGAGGAGAAGATGGGTCGCCAACTCGGCGTCACCTGGCACTCGCTCGGCGGCGGCTTCACCTGGGACTCCGACGACCTGCAGCACGACATCGATCTCGCACGCGCCGCATGGGCCACTGCGGCCCAGGTGCTCGCCGCCGGCGAGCACGATCTGGTCATCCTCGACGAGCTCACCTACCTGTGCACGTGGGGATGGATCTCCACCGAAGAGGTGGTCGCCGCCATCGTCAACCGTCCGCCGAAGGTGAACGTCATCGTCACCGGCCGCGACGCGCCGCAGGCCCTCATCGACATCGCCGACACGGTCACCGAGATGCACCACGTGAAGCACGCGTACGACCAGGGCATCCTCGCGAAGCGCGGCATCGACTACTGATGCTCACGTTGCTCGTCGGCGGGGTGCGCAGTGGCAAGAGCTCACTCGCGGTACGCACGGGCGAACGCCAGCACGCACCAGTCACGTTCATCGCCACCGCCGAGCCGTTCGACGACGATCTCGTCCAGCGGGTGGAACGGCACCGCGCCGAACGTCCCGCTCACTGGACCACCGTCGAGTGCCCGGTGCACCTCGCCGACGCCGTTGCCGCGGTGCCAGACGATCACTTCCTCGTCGTCGACTGCCTCACGGTGTGGCTGGGCAATCTCTTCGCACACGAGGTCGCGCCGTTCTTCGACGCGTTCATCGCCGCCGTCGCCGGCCGCGGCGGCGACACGGTGGTGGTCACCAACGAAGTGGGCATGGGCGTGCACCCCGAGTCCGCGCTCGGACGCGAGTACCGCGACGAGCTCGGCCGCCTGAACCAGGCCGTCGCCGCCATCGCCGACACCACGTTGCTCATGGTGGCCGGCCGTGCCGTCCGCCTCACCGACCCCTGGGAGTTGCTGCCATGACCTGGCTGCGCGATGCATTGGCCACCATGCCCACGGGCGATCTGGAATCGCGCGACGCGGTCCGCGACCGCGGCGTGGAGATCCTCCGCCCCGCCGGCGCGCTGCGCGAACTCGACGCGGTGGCCGCCTTCATGGCTCGCTGGCAGGAGACGCCGCACCCCCACGTCGGCAAGCCCGCCGGTCTCATCTTCGCCGCCGACCACGGCGTGGCCGCGGCCGGCGTGAGCGCCTACCCCATCGACGTCACCGCCGCCATGCTCGCCGCGTACCGCGCGGGCAAGAGCACCGTGTCGGCGTTCGCCCGCGTCGTCGGCGCAACGGTCGATGCCATCGACGTGGGCGTGGGTCGCCCCACCGGCGACATCCGGGTGGAGGCGGCGCTGTCCCCGGAGCGCTTCGAGGAATGCGTGCAGGCAGGCCGTGCTGCGGTCGAGGCGCTCGATGCCGACCTGCTGGTGATCGGCGAGATGGGCATCGGCAACACCACCGCAGCCGCCGCAGTGGCCGCCGCGATGCTCGACCCTCAGCAGCCGGTCGAGTTCGTGGGTCGCGGCACCGGGGTCGACGACGAGGGCATGGACCGCAAGCGCGAGGCGGTGGCCGCCGCGGTGGCCCGTGTCGCGCACGTGCACGACCCGCTCGAGGTGCTCCGCGAGGTCGGCGGCGCCGAGCTGGTGGCGATGGCCGCGGCGGTCCTGGCGGCCCGTCACCGGAAGCTGCCGGTGCTGCTCGACGGCTACGTGGTCACCGCGGCGGTGCTGCCGTTGGCCGTGGCCCAGCGCGGCGCGCTCGACCACTGCCTGGTGGGTCATCGATCCGCAGAGCCCGGCCATTCGCGAGTGATCGAGCACCTGCGCAAGCGCCCGCTGCTCGACCTGGGCATGCGTCTCGGCGAAGGCTCCGGGGCGATGGCGGCCGTTCCGCTGGTGGCCATGGCGTGCGTCGGCATCACCGACGTGCCCACGTTCGGCGAATGGTTCGAGTGAACCTCCTCGCCGCCCTCCAGTTCCTCACGAGGGTGCCCATCCGACTGCGCCGCGAGCCGTCGTTGCCCGACACGATCGCGTGGGTCCCGGTCGCCGGCGCCATCATCGGTGCGGCGGTGGGTGGCGTCGCGGCCGGGTTGTGGTTCGTGGTGCCACCGGTCGTGGCGGGCGCGGTGGCCGTGGTGGTCGGGCTGCTCATCACCGGGGCGTTCCACGAGGACGGGCTGGGCGACATCGCCGACGCGTTCGGAGGAGGGTGGACGGTCGAGCGTCGACTCGAGATCCTGAAGGACTCGCGCCACGGCACCTACGGCGTGGCGGCCATCTGTGCCTCCATCGTCGTGCGAATGATCGCGCTCTGGTCCCTGCCAGGCCCGTGGGCGATGTTCACCGGTGCGGTCGCCGCACACACGATGGGCCGCGTGGCCGCGGTCGCGATGGCCGGCTCGATGAAGTTGGCCACCCACTCCGGCCTCGGCGCCGACTACGGACGGGGCACCACCCGCCCGCGAGCCGCCGTGGGAGTGATCGCCGGCATCGCGATCACGACGCTGGCGGTGGGCTGGTGGGCAGCCGCCCTCACGGGCGCCGCGCTCGTGGCGGTGGTCGGCACGGGCATGCTCGCCCGCAGGAAGATCGGTGGCATCAGCGGCGATGTGTTGGGCGCCACCGAGCAGGTGGCCGAGTGCCTGTGCCTGGTGGTGCTCAGCGCGCAGGCGCGGTAGCCATCCGCTGCACCACTTCGCGGAGCACACCCGACGACGTGGCGAAGTTCAGCCGGGTGTGGCCGAGGCCCAACTCGCCGAAGTCGGGACCGTCGCTCAGGCGCACACCACGACGGAGGAACTCCTTCGACGGATCCTCGCCGAGTTCCAGCGCACGACAGTCCAGCCACAGCAGATAGGTGGACGCCGGCACCGATGCGACGACCTGTGGCAGGTGCTCGCGGAGCAGGTCGACGGCAAGATGCCGCATGTGATCGAGATGGCGGAGACAGTCGTCGAGCCATGGGTCGCCCACCGTCCATGCGGCCGCGGCGGCAGCCTGGCCCATCAGGTTCGGCTCGCCGTACAGGTGGTTGGCCACGCCGAGCACCTTGGCTCGCAGATCGATCGGGCCGAGGTGCAGGACCGCGTAGCGCAGCCCAGCGAGGTTGAAGGCCTTCGACGCTGCATGGATGGTGACCGTGCGTTCCGGCGCGAGCAGCGCGATGGGACGGTGCTCCAGCGGCGCGTACGTGAGGTCGGCGTGGATCTCGTCGGAGATGATGAGCAGATCGTGGCGCGCGGCCATGTCGACGATGTGTTGCTGTTCGGCCGGGGAGAAGACGTGCCCTGTGGGGTTGTGCGGATGACACAGCAGCAGCACCTTCGCCGGTGACTGCGCGAGATCGGCTTCGAGCCGGTCCCAGTCGAACGCCCACCCGGTGACCGACGAGGCGTCGCGGGCGCCGAACGCGGGCACCATTCGCCGACCGCCGTCACGCACGGTGTTCAGGAACGGCGGGTACGACGGTTGCAGTACCACGACGCCGTCGCCCGGCACCGTGTGGTGTTCGAGCACGATCTGGATGCCCTGGGTGACGTCGTTGAGCTCGCGGTACTCGTCGGGCGCGGTGTGCCAGCCGTACCGTTGCTCGGAGCGGGCCACGAACGCGTCGAGCGCCGGCGAGTGCTCGAGCGCCCACGCCGGATACCCGAGGTCACCCGCATCGATGATGGCGCGCAACGCCTCGTTCACCACCGGAGGCGGCGCGAAGTCCATGTCGGCCACCCACGCGTTGACGACCTCACGGTTCTGGCCCCACTTGGCACCTGGCTTGGCCCGAAGCCAGTCGAGCGAGAGCGAGTCGAAGTCGAAGTCCTGCACGCCGGCGACGTTACGTCACCGCATCGAGGAACGCCCGCAGCGCAGCGACGTTGACCACCGCGTCCATCACGTGGTTGCGATCGGCCTCGGCGCCGACAGTGGCGAAGTCGTACCAGACGACTTCGTGGGCCGCCTGCATCCGCAGCAACGCACCCTGTTGCTCGAACGGATGGACGACGCCGTCGAGGTCGCCGTGGGCGACGTACACGGGCGGGTCGGCAGGGTCGGCGTAGGTGGACACGTCGACGGCAGCCAGTTGCTCGGGGGTGCACGACGTGTACCACTCGCCGACGCATCCGGCGAACGTGGCCACCGCCCCACCACCCGAGAACTGGTCGGCCGGGTTCGGATTGGAGTCGCCCCACGCCTTCGGGTCCAGCGGCGCCGACAGGCTCACCACGCCCACCGGCCGCGGCGACACGTTGGCGAGCGGTGCGGGAAGATCGGCGGGCTGCAGCGTCGGGTCGTTCCACGTGGTGCCCAACATCGCGGCGAGGTGTCCACCTGCGGAGTGCCCGTAGGCGACGACCTGCTCCGGGTCGATGCCGTACTCGTACGAGTGGGCCTTCACCCACCGCACCGCCCGGTTCACGTCGAGCAGCGCATCGGGGAACGCGGCGCCGACCCGGTAGTTGATGGAGAACACCGTCCAGCCCTCTTCGGTGATGAGGTGTTCGAGCAACGTGGCGAAGGGGGTGGCCACGATGTCCTTGTCGCCGCCGTTCCACGCCCCGCCGTGCACGTACACGATGGCGCCGGGATGCAACCGGGGCCCCGAGGAACGCCACATGTCGAGCTGCTGCTCGGGCAGGGGTCCGTAGGCGATGTTCGAGATGCGCACCAGCTGCTCCGACGCCGGCAGGTCGGCCAGCACCAGACGAGGCACGTCGTGCACCCGGGCCGACGCGGCCACCAGATCCGTGGGGGCAGGCAGCGTGGTGCTGGGTGCGACCGTGGTCGTTGCCGGCACGGTGGTGGTCGTTGCCGGGACGGTGGTGGTCACCGGCACCGTGATGTCGGGTCCCGACCCGGCGAGATCGTCACCGCCGGCGAAGGCGAGCACAGCGCCCAGGCACACGGCCGCGGAGCCGAGCACGATCGTGGCGCGCCGAGCCGCCGACGGCCGTGCCGCCCGCTCCCGTACCTCGATCAACCTGTGTTGCATGTGGACCAGCCTGCACGGCGATCCGACAAGTGTCTGTCACCTGACTGACGTCAGGCAGATGTCACCCATTGGTGAATGCGTCGAATGCCTTCTTCCATATCGGCATCCGCCATGGCGAAACTGAACCGCGCATAGCCAGGTGTGCCAAATGCCTCACCGGGCACGAAGGCGACCTTCGCCTCTCCCAGGATGGCATCGGCCAGTTCCAGCGTGGTGGCGCACACGGTGCCGCTGGGGCCGATGGGCCGACCGAGCAGCCCCTTCACGTTCGGGTAGCAGTAGAACGCACCCTGCGGCTGGATGGCCGTGACGCCGGGGATGTCGTTGAGCATGCGATGCATGGTGGTGGCGCGGCGGGCGAACGCCTCGCGCATCATGGCCACCGCAGACAGATCGCCGCTGACCGCTTCGAGCGCCGCCATCTGCGCCACGTTGGTGACGTTCGAGGTGCTGTGCGACTGGAAGTTGATGGATGCCTTCATCACGTCGGCCGGCCCGATCATCCAGCCCACGCGCCAGCCGGTCATGGCATAGGTCTTGGCGACGCCATTGACGATGACGCACTGGTCGGCGAGTTCGGGCACCACGGTGGGCATGCTGACGAAGCGGTTGTCGCCGTAGACGAGGTGCTCGTAGATCTCGTCGGTGAGCACCCACACGCCCTTCTCGACGGCCCAGCGGCCGATGGCCTCGACTTCCTCGGGCGAGTAGATGGCGCCGCTGGGGTTGTCGGGGCTGACGAACAGCAACACCTTGGTGCGCGGGGTGAGTGCGGCGTCGAGCTGCTCGACAGTGACCTTGAACCCGCTGGTCTCGTCGGTCTGCACCACCACGGGCACGCCGCCGGCCAGGGTGATGGCCTCGGGGTACGTGGTCCAGTACGGAGCCGGGCAGATGACCTCGTCGCCCGGGTCGCACAGCGCGGCGAAGGCGGTGAACACGGCGTGCTTGCCGCCGTTGGTGATGAGCACCTGGCTGGCCTGGCAGCTGAACCCGCTGTCGCGCAGGGTTTTCGCGGCCACGGCCTCGCGCAGCGCGGGCAGCCCGGCGGCCGGCGAGTACTTGTGCATCTTCGGGTCGTGACAGGCACGCGCCGCGGCCTCGACGATGTTGGCCGGGGTGGGGAAGTCGGGTTCGCCGGCACCGAACCCGATGACGTTCTCGCCCTTCGCCTGCAGGGCCTTCGCCTTCGCATCGACGGCGAGGGTGGCGGATTCGGCAATGGCGGAGAGGCGAGCAGACGTACGGTTCATCGCGCCGAATGCTACCTGTGGGGGTTTGGTGACCTCGGGCGAATTGGCGCGAGACTGTCCGATGTGACCGATCCCCAGGACATCACCATCCCCCACTCGCTGCTCCCCATCGACGGCCGCTTCGGTTGTGGTCCGTCGAAGGTGCGTCCCGATCAGGTACTCGCGCTCGCGAAGGCGAACGCCCACCTGTTGGGCAGCTCGCACCGACAGGCTCCGGTGAAGCACCTCGTGGGGTCCGTTCGCTCCGGGTTGAAGGATCTCTTCGGCCTGCCGAAGGACTGGGAGATCGTGCTCGGCAACGGCGGCTCCACCGTGTTCTGGGACGTCGCCACCTTCGGACTCATCCGCGAGCGCAGCGAGCACTACGTGTTCGGCGAGTTCTCGTCGAAGTTCGCCGAGGCCTCGGCCGCGGCCCCGCACCTGGGTGAGCCCATCGTGGTGAAGAGCGACTACGGCACGCACCCGGCCATCCGAGCGACGGATGACGGCGCCGACGTGGTGGCGCTCACCCACAACGAGACGTCCACCGGTGTGATGATGCACCTGCGCCGCCCCGAGAGCGATGCCCTCGTGGTGGTCGACGCCACCTCCGCCGCCGGCGGACTGCCGTGGGTACCCGACGAGGTCGACGTGTACTACTTCGCCCCCCAGAAGTGTTTCGCCAGCGACGGCGGCCTGTGGCTCGCCGCCTGCTCCCCCGCCGCGCTCGAGCGCATCCGCGAGATCGGGCACGGCTCGCGCTGGCGGCCGGCGTCGCTCGATCTGCTCATCGCGCTCGACAACTCGGTGGCCAACCAGACGTACAACACGCCGGCGTTGTCCACCCTGGTGCTGCTCGACGAGCAGATCCAGTGGATGCTGCAGCATGGCGGGCTCGACTGGTGCGTGGATCGCTGCCGGCAGAGCGCACAGCACCTCTACTCGTGGGCCGAGGCCAGCAGCTACGCCTCGCCGTTCGTGGTCGACCCCATGCAGCGATCCAGCGTCGTCGGCACCATCGACCTCACCGGGGTGGAGGCGCACGACGTGAACGTGGCGCTGCGGGCCAACGGCATCGTCGACACCGACAGCTACCGCAAGCTCGGCCGCAACCAGCTGCGCGTGGGCATGTTCCCCGCGGTGGAGCCCGACGACGTGTTGGCACTCACCCGCTGCATCGACCACGTCGTCGAGGCGCTTGCGTGAACGTCCTCACCACGGCGTTCGAAGATCTCGCACCACTGCACCGGCCCATCATGGTGCTGGCGCTGCGCGGGCTGTTCGACATCGCCGAGGTGGCCACCGACGCCATCGACACGCTGGCCGACGATCGGGTGGCGCCCATCGTCGCGTCCATCGATCCCGACCCGTTCTTCGACTTCACCCAGGAGCGCCCGCAGGTGGTGCTCGACGACGCCGAGATCCGGCAGGTGGTGTGGCCGGAGAACGAGTTCCGGGTGGCCCGCTTTCCCGGGAAGGCACACGACCTCGTCCTGCTGTCGGGCGTGGAACCGCACCTGCGGTACGGCACGTTCGCCGATGCGATCATCGAGGTCGCGCGGCAGCTGCAGTGCGAGGTCGTGGTCACCGTCGGCGCCGCGCCCGAAGCCGTGCCGCACACTCGCCCGTCGCAGGTGGTGGGGTCCAGCACCAACGACGGGCTCGTGCGCGCGCTGGGCCTGTCGCGTCCGCAGTACCAGGGCGTCACCGGGTTGGTGGGCGTGCTCCAGGAGCGGCTCGACCGCGCCGGCATCCCCGCTGTGTCGTTGCGCGTGGGCGTGCCGCACTACTTGGGCAACGCGAAGCACCCGCAGTCGTCCGCCGCGCTGCTACGGCATCTCGAGCACGTGTTGGGAGTGCCCACCGGACACGCCGAGCTCACCGAGGACTCGATGCGGTGGCGCAGCCTGCACGACGAGGCCGTCGCGGAGGACGACCACGCGTCGGCGTACGTGACGATGCTCGAGCACGAGTACGACCGGCGCATGGAGGCCGAGTTGCCGTCCGGCGACGACCTCGCCGCCGAGTTCGAGAAGTTCCTGCGCGAACAGCGCGACGACGACTAACTAACTAACCCGCGGCGGCTGCCGCGGCGTCGAGCTGCTCCTGCGTGACACCGCACCGCTTGGCGGCACCGTCGAGCAACGCGTTCACCTCGGCGGGGCGCGGCACGCTGGCGATGCCCATCGCCAACAGGTCGGCCTCGGAGGTGGTGGCGATCAGGTCGTCGGCCGCGCAGCGAGCGACGCCCGGGTCCACACCCACGGCGGTGAGCCCGTCGTAGAACACGCCGGCCACGAGACCGCTGGGACGCTCGGCCGGGCCGGGAGGCAACGTGGAGTCGGGTGCGAGCGACGTGGTGGGCGGTGTGGTGGTGACCGGCGGTGTGGTGGCCGGCTGCTCGGCCGACTCCGTCATCTTCGGCTCCACCGCCGCCTCGGTGGTGTCGCTGCTGGCACGCAGCACGAGCACCAGTCCACCGGCCGCGAGCAGTGCACTGGTGAGCGCCATCGCGATGCGGCGTTGGCGCACATTGGCGGCACGATGCGCGGGGCCCATCAGCAACAGGCGCCGGCGATCGGCCTCCTTCACCAACGGTGGCACCACCACGAGCGCGGCCAGCAGGGCGACGGCGATGTTGATGGTGACCACCATGCCGAAGTCGGCCAGCAGCGGCAGGGTGCTGAACATCAGCACCGCGAACCCGCCCAACGTGGTGAGCGCCGAGGTGAAGAACGCTCGACCGGTGCGTTCCGCGGCCACCCGGTTGCTCTCCTCGGGGTCGAACCCACGGGCGCGTTGCTCCGCATACCGGTCCACGAGCAGCACGGAGAACTCGGCGCACGTGGCCACCACGAGTGGACCGCCCACGGTGGTGAGCGGGCTGAGGGTGATGTCGAGCAGGCGGACGAGCACGGCCGACATGCCCACGGCCAGCAGCACGGGGATCATCGTGATGAGCCCACGCGCGAGGTCGCGGTACCGGAGGATGATGAACGCGGCCACCAACAGGATGGCAACGATGGTGAGCTCGGCCCGGTTGGCCGTGATGTTCTCGAGCAGCCCCACGCCCACCACGGCGAGACCACCGGTGGTCGCCGTGGCGTTCTTCGGCAGGAGCGCCGCATCACCCGGATCGGCGATGCCTGCCTCCACGTTCTGCAGCACGACCGAACGCTCTTCCAGCGACGACGGTCCCACCTGGAACAGCACCTGCGCGGCATTGCCGTCGTTGGCCACCAACAGCGACTTCAGCGAGTCGGGCGCGGTGTTGTACGCCTGCAGCATGTCGAGGCCGGTGGGCGGCAGCGGGGTGGCCGAGGGCACCTCGGTGAGCCAGCCGACGGTGGTGGCCAGACTGGATGCCTCGGCGAGTTCCGCGTTGCCTGCCAGCTGGCTCTCCACCAGGTTCATCTGGAAGGCGCCCATCTGGTCGGTGAACACGCCATCGGACGCGACGGCAGGGTCGGCCTGCACGAACACGCCGAGCGTGCTGGAGAACCCGACCTCGGACTCGAGCGTGCGCGCGTTCTTGATGGCGACGCTGTCCTGGTTGGCCCAGTTGATGGGGTCGCTCTCGATCTTCGTGCCGCCTTCCAACGTGAGGCCGAGCACGGGAATGCCGATGGCGATGATCACCAGCGGCAGCACGGCCACGCGGGGCAGGCTGCCGAGGATGCGGACGGTTGCCTCCACCCAGCTCGGCTTCGGCGCTTCGCTGGTGGGCTTGCGGCGCTCACGCCCACCGATGATGGTGAGCGGCAGCACGATGCCGGCGATCAGCAGGGCCACGATGCCGATGGACAGCAGCACGCCGAAGTCCTGCACCATCGGCACCTTCGAGATCTTCACGGTGAGGAAGGCGATGACCGCTGCGATGGTGGCGGCCAGCAACGGCGGCCCCATGTACGAAAGCGTCTGGCCGTACGGGTCGGCGACGCGCTCGATGGTGCGCTCTTCCTCGATGCGGTTGTGGACCTGGATGGAGAACTCGATGCCGAGTCCGATGAGGATCGGCAGACCGGCGATGGTCACCAGGGAGAGCTTGGTGCCGGTGAACCCGAAGGCGCCGAACCCCCACAGCACACCGACGACCATGCCGATCATGGGAAGGAGCCGCCAGCGCACTCGGAACGCGACCATCAGGATGATCATCATCACGACCACGGCGATGCCGCCGAGGGTGAGCATGCCGCCCTGGAGGTAGTCGTTGATGTCCGTCAGGAAGGTGGGCGTGCCGGTGATGATGACGCCGGCGTTCTCGAAGGTGCGCCCGTCGAACGCGGCCTTCACCGCATCGGAGCCGGCGGCCAGGTCGTCGAGCGGGGCGTTGCCCACCAGCACAGCGGCCATCACCGCGTGCTGTGCGTCGGGCATGAAGGCGCGCAACGCCTTGCGCACCTGCAGCTGGTCGTCGGTCGGGACGACCAGGTTGTTGTCGGTGTCGACCGTGAACCCGGTGTTGTCGTAGAGAAGGAACTTCACCCAGTCGGGGTTGTCGAGGGTCTGCTCACCGGCGGCACCGAGGCGCAGAGTGGTCAGCGTGGCATCCGCCTGACGGAGCGCCTTGCTCGCCTCGTCGGGGTCGCGCTCGATGGTGCGGGCGATGATCTCGCTGGCGGTGCCCTTGGCGATGAGATCGTTCGTCCACTCGAGCAGCTTCACCGGTGACACCACGGACACGACGGCCGGGTCGCCACTGAGCTGTTCCTCCACCTCGTTCATCGAGGCGACGTTGGCGGGAGTGAACAGATCGACGAGCTGCTTGCCCTCGTCCACGGAGAACAGCACCACCATGTTCTCGCCGCCGAACAGCTCCTGGTAGTCGTGATTGTCCTTCGCCACCTGCGACGCCGGATCGATGTAGCTGTCCTGACCGGTCGCGAAGTCGAGCTGATTCAGCCCGATCGCGAACACCGCCGTCAACGCCAGCACGCCTCCCAGCGTGAGCAGCGTGTGCCGGCTCAGCCAGGTGCCGATGGAACGCCACCACGTGCGCATGCGAACCTCCTCGGGAAAAGTCCCGAATGGACCCTACGACGAATCGAGGGCCCGACGTCAGGGCCGTTCGACCATCCCGAGGCGGGTCGCGAGGGCCGTGGCGTTCGCTTCTCTCTCCGCGGCGTGGAGTGCGCCCGTGCCGTCGGCCACGCGGGTCATCATCTCGAAGTTGGCCACCACCGCCGCGGCGTCGATCATGAACGCCTCACTCGTGGCGTCGACGAGTGCTTCACGGGCCTCCGCCAGCGCGGCGTCGTCGACACCCGCGGCCGCCTCGGCGAACGCCATCAGCAGCGCACCGTGGGGCAGCCCGGCGTCGCCGTCACCCGACGCGAGCGCGTCGAGGTCGGCCGGGGTGCCGTCCTGTTGGCTGCTCCAACTGAGCATGCCTGCATGGGACGTCGTTCAAAAGAAGCATTCGCGGATGAGCGACAGCCGCCCCGCGACCAGCTCCATCTGCGGACGGCTGAGGGTGCCCCGGTTCCACAGCGGGTCGTCCATCGCCCGGTCGCTCATGTACTGCGCCTCGGCGAGCTGCCACAGGTTGTCCCACTCGTCGGGCAGGGCACTCAAGGCCTGCACCACCGAGGGCATCCGATCGGCCGGGGCCGCCACCGGGACGAAGTTCAAGCGGGCTGGCGCCAGTTCCGCTGCCTCGTGGCCGGTGGGGTCACCGGGCTGCGGTGCGGGCAGCCCTGGGGGCGGCGCACCGATGGCGCGAGCGAAGGCGACGGGGGGCACGGCCGACACCACGATGCCGACGACCTCCACCCAATCCAGCGGGTGCAACCCCTCCGTGACGATCTGCTCGTACCACTCGAGGTTGATGGTGCCGGCGTGGCGGGCGAGGCGATGAGCCACGTCGAGTGCCAGGTCGCCGTGCGGACGCACCCAGGGCGGGGTCGGCTCGGGGTCGAGGAACGCGGCGATGGCCACCTCGGCGATCTGCACGCGACGGGCGGCGGTGAACCGCGCCCCTGGTGCGGCCACGTGCACCAGCGAGCGCCGGTGCGCCGCGGCCAGATCGTCGCGTACGGCCCTGGTCATGCCCGTCAACCTACTCTGGGCACATGAAGTTGGTGCTCGAGCGGTTGCGCGGCCCGGCGATCGCGGCGTTGCTCGCCATCACGGTGGCCAGCGCCGGTTACGTGGTGATCGAAGACTGGGGCTGGTTCGACGCCGTGTACATGTCGGTCATCACCATGGGCCAGGTGGGCTATGGCGAGGTGCACGAGCTCACCACCGACGGGCGCGTGTGGACCATCGGCGTCATCCTCGCCGGGTTCGGTGTGTTCGTGTACTCCGCAGCGTCGTTGACGGCGCTGTTCCTCTCGGGCGACGTCACCGCCGCCCTCCGCGAACGAAGGAGGTCGAAAGTGCGCGAGCACCTGAAGGACCACGTGATCATCGTCGGCTTCGGGCGAGTCGGGCGGGCGTCCGCCGACGCCGCCATCCGCTCCGGACGTTCGTGCGTGGTCATCGACTCCACCGACACGGTGGAGGACGCGGTCACCTCGGCCGGCGCGATCTTCCTGCAGGGCGACGCTCGCGACAGCACGGTGCTGCGCACGGCGGGCGCCAACCGCGCTGCTGCGCTCATCACCACACTCGACGACCCGTCCAACGCGGTGGTCGCCCTCACCGCGCGATCCATTGCTCCGGACGTGCGCATCGTGGCCCGGGTGAGCGACTCGAGTTGGAGCAAACGCCTCATGCGCGCGGGGGCGTCGCACGTGGTGCCGGTGTACGAGAGCGTCGGCGCCAGCATGGCCGCCACCGCACTCGATGCCGAGGTGTTGGGCGTCCTGGCCATCCCCGGCACCGACATGCGAGTCGAGGAGGTCGAGGTGGGCGCAGGAGCGCAGGCGGAGGGTCTGGACCTACGCGCGCTCGGCTCCGCAGTGCCCGCTCTGCACATTCTGGGTCTCCGCCAGGGCACCGAGGTCAGGCGCTGGCACGAGGCCGACGGGCCGCTGCGCGCCGGCGACATGTTGGTGGTGCTCGGCAACAGCGAGACCCTGCGGCGGATGACCGCCATGGTGCGCCACGGTTCCGCCGAACCCACCGACTGAGCGCTCGCTGACCACCGCGGTCACCGATCCACTCGGTGATCGAGTGGATCGGTGACCGCGGTGCGTTGTCGGAGTCACTCAGCGGGAGTCGTGAAGGTGTGGAGCAGTTTGGCGAGCACGGATTGCGCGGTGGCCGAGGTGTAGGGACCCACCGCCACGAGCGACGCGACCAGCGCGGCGATCTCGCCGGCGGTGAGGACGAGGGTCTCTCGTGCGGCGGGCGAACCGAGCCGGTAGCCACCGCCGGGACCGCGTCGGACTTCGATGGGTAGCCCGGCCTCGATCATCCGGACGACGTCGCGTTCCACGGTGCGTTGCGACGTGCCGGTGCGTTCGGCCAAGGTGCGACCGGGGACGAAGCGAGGCGATCGGGCGCGAATCTCCTCGATCAACGCATGCTGGCGCTCGACCAACGGCAGCGCCTGATGCAGTTGCACCATGCCCGGAGTGCGCGGCGATCCGACGAGGCGGCGATGTCGCGTGGGGAGTTGGGGAGCCGATGGAGCCATCACGGAATCCGACAGAAGCCGACGTAGCTGTGTCGTGAATGCGATCGTACCGTCGCACCATGACTCAGTTGACCACCATCACCGCCGACAACATCGACAACGCAGTCGGCATCACCTTGCGCCCCGGCCAGGAGCAGTTCGTCGCACCCGTCGTGCAATCGCTGGCCGAGGCATACGTGCACCCCGCCGCATGGCCGCGCCTCGTGACAGATGGCGACGACGTCGTGGGCTTCGTGATGGGGTCGTTCGATCCGGACAACGAGATCGACTTCTTCCGTTGCGGCATCTGGCGACTCAACATCAGCGGCGAGCACCAAGGGCGCGGCTATGGCCGATTCGCCGTGCAGGGCGTGATCGACGAAGCCCGCCGGCGCGGCGAACAGCGCGTCACGGTGTTGTGGATCCCCCGCGAGGACGGCCCCGAGGACTACTACCTGAACCTCGGCTTCACGCCGACCGGCCCGGAGTTCTACGGCCAGACCGTCGGCGAGTTGTTCATCGACTGACGTTTCTCGAGCTGACTACTTGGCGGCGGCGAAGCCCAGTTCGAGGTCGGCGATGATGTCCTCGATGGTCTCGAGGCCGACGCTCAGGCGCACCAGGCCGGGGCGCACACCCGTGGAGACCTGCTCTTCTTCGGTGAGCTGGCTGTGGGTGGTGCTGGCCGGGTGGATGACCAGGCTGCGCACGTCGCCGATGTTGGCCACGTGGCTGTGCAGCTTCAGGCCGCCGACGAACTTCTGGCCGGCTTCCTTGCCGCCCTTGATGTCGAACGCGAGCACCGAGCCGTAGCCCTTGCCGCCGCCGTACTTCTTGGCCCGCTCGTGCCACGGGCTGCTGGGCAGACCGGCGTACGACACGCTCTCCACCTGCGGGTGATCCACCAGGAACTGGGCCACCTTGTCGGCGTTGGCCCAGTGGCGC
This sequence comes from Actinomycetota bacterium, assembly GCA_016213625.1. Lineage (GTDB taxonomy): Bacteria > Actinomycetota > Acidimicrobiia > Acidimicrobiales > Ilumatobacteraceae > UBA668. The sequence goes on along the minus strand of JACQZZ010000035.1, from coordinate 7,119 downwards.
TCCATGCGCAGGCTCAGGGTCTCGAGGCCCTGGATGAAGGCGAAGGCGTTGAACGGCGACACCGCAGCGCCCAGGTCGCGCAGGATCTGCACTCGGGCCTTGATGATGTACGCACCGGGTCCGAGGGCCGGCCAGTAGGGCAGGCCGTGGTAGCTGGGGTCGGGCTCGGTGAGGTTCGGGAAGCGACCGCTGGCACCGAAGTCGAACGTGCCACCGTCGATGATGGCGCCGCCGATGGAGGTGCCGTGACCGCCGATGAACTTGGTGAGGCTGTGCACCACGATGTCGGCGCCCCACTCGATGGGACGGATGAGGTACGGGGTGGGCACGGTGTTGTCGACGATGAGCGGGATGCCGTTGTCGTGCGCGACCTTGCTGACGCCCTCGATGTCGAACACGTCGTTGCGCGGGTTGGCGAGCACCTCACCGTAGAACGCCTTGGTGTTCGGGCGGATGGCGGCGGCCCACTGCTCGAGGTCGTGCGGGTCGTCGACGAACGTGACCTCGATGCCCATCTTCGGCAGGGTGTAGTGGAACAGGTTGTACGTGCCGCCGTACAGCGACGGGCTGGCGACGATGTGGTCGCCGGCCTCGGCCAGGGTGAGGATGGCGATGGTCTCGGCCGACTGACCCGAGGCCACGACCAACGCGCCGGGCAGGCCGACGGCAGTGGTGACGCCACCCTCCAGGCTGCTGAGGCGCGCCTCGAGTGCACCCTGGGTGGGGTTCATGATGCGGGTGTAGATGTTGCCGATCTCGGCGAGCGCGAACAGGTTCTGCGCGTGCTCGGCATCGCGGAACTGGAAGCTCGTGGTCTGGTAGATCGGCACTGCGCGTGCGCCGGTGGCCGCATCGGGCTCGCCGCCCACGTGGATCTGTCGTGTTTCGAAACCCCAGGTGTCGCTCATAGGTGTCGCACCCTAGACCCATGAATCCCGACCTGGCAAGTCGGAATTACAGGGCGCCGCGCGACTTCTTGTCCGCCGCCTTCTCGTGCTTGGCGGCTCGCTTTTCCTTCAGCGACTTGCCGGTCTTCTTGGCACTGGGCTTCTGCGGTGACTTCTCGGGCATGACGCCCTCCGTTCGGTTACCCGCACCCTACGCCCGCAACGACCGCACCGTGTCCACCAGGTCGCCGACCAACCAGTCGCGGGCGATCTCGGTGAGCGGCTCGAGCTGCGGGTGGGAGCCGTCGAAGCGGATGTTGCCGCGCTCCGCCTCGTAGGCCACGATGCGCGCACCGAAGGGCAGCACGGCGACGTCGACGCTGGAGGTCCAGTCGGCGATCATCGAGTTGAACGCCTCGGCACGCGCGGGGTCGGCCATCTCGAACGTGGAGAACGCGCCCACCCCCAGCGGAGGCGTGTCGGCCACCACCAGCGGGATGTCACGCGGCCGCAGCACGGCCATCACGTCGTCGAGCGCCTGCGAGTGCGCGGCGAGGTACGCGGGCACACCCGGAAGATGGCCCGTGTCGTCGCCCGGATACCGGTGCTCCATCAACCCCATCGCTCCCACCACCAGCAGGACGGCATCGGGCCGGAACGAGTCGAGCAGCCCGTCGAGCTTGGCCACCGGCCCAACGCATTCCGACGGCGTCCAATCCAACGATGGTGCGGCACGAGTTGCCACTGTGGTCGCGAACGGGCACGCCTCCTCGCCGGCCCACTGCACCACCAACTCCCGCGCGCCTGCGTCCGCGAGCGCCCGGGCGGCGAAGACCGACGTGGAATCCCCGATGACGGCGACGCGCAATCGACCCTCGGGCACCGCGGCGATCGTGGAGCCGACGACTGTCGTGATCGGCGAGTACAGGGTGACGCTGCCCGACGACACCTGATCCAGCAGTCGCTCCGACGCGGACAGGGTGGGTGCGGGCAACGCGATCGACGACACCACCAGCGCGACCGCCGCGGTGACGAGCGCAATGCCCGCGGGACGCGCACCACGCAACGCCCGACGGGTGCGCACCGGCATCTCCAGCCAACGGTACGAGGCGACGGAGATGCACGCGGTGACCGCCACCCGAGCGGCGAGCAGTGGCCACTGGGACCAACCGGTTCGTTCCTCCGTGAGCACCAGGAACACCGGCCAGTGGTACAGGTACACGCCGTAGCTGCGGCGGCCCACCGCCACCATCGGCCGGCACCCCACCACGCGGGCGACGCGGTGCGAGCCGAGCAGACCCACCACGGTGACCGCCGAGCACACGCCCACGAGCACGAACCCGCCGCGGTACAGCCACCGGTCGTCCAGGCCGGTGGCAGCCACCAACACGGTGAGCGCCCCGAGCCCCGCGGCGCTCATCACCGCCAGCGCACGCTCACCCGGCCGGCGGTGCAGCACCACGATCGCGGCCAACGCACCCAGCAGCAGTTCCGCGGCACGGGTGTGCGTGCCGTTGTAGACCAGATCGAGGTCGTGGGTGAGCAGCGTCGCCACGATGGACCCCATCAGGAGCAGCGCCAGCACCTGCGCCAGCCGACGAACACCACCCCATCGCAGCGCCCAGGTCACCACCAGCGGGAGCAGCAGGTAACACTGCTCCTCGATGGCCAGGGACCAGAAGTGCGCCAGTGGGCTCGGCGTGCCGGTGAACAGGTCCTGGTACGACTGGCCGGCGAACGCGAACCGCCAGTTGGCCACATTGGCCACCGACGCGATGGCGTCGCCGGCCAGATCCTTCCGCTGGGCGACCGACCACAGCGGGGCGAGCAACAACACCGCCGCGATGCACGCGTACGCCGCGGGCACGAGCCGGCGAGCACGCCTCGCGTAGAACGCCCCCAACGCCACATGGCCGGAACGATGGTGCTCGCGAACGAGCAGGGTGGTGATCAAGAACCCCGACAGGGTGAAGAACACCGACACCCCGAGGAACCCGCCGTCGGCGAGTCCGAGTTCGGAGTGGAACACCAACACCGCGGCCACCGCGAGCGCGCGGAGGCCGACGAGGGCCGCCACGTGTTCGAACGTGGCGGCCCTCCCGGAGCCATCAACCGCCGCTGACGTCGGCAACCTTCTGCTTACCGGCGCCGAGGAACGGCATCATCGCGCGCAGTTCCTTGCCCACGGTCTCGATCTGGTGCTCGGCACCAGCGGCCTGAAGGGCCTTCATCTTCTCGCGGCCGGTCTCGCTCTCGAGGATCCATTCCTTGGCGAACTTGCCGGTCTGGATCTCCTTGAGGATCTTCTTCATCTCGGTCTTGGTACGCGGGGTGACCACGCGCGGGCCGCGGGTGAGATCGCCGTACTCAGCGGTGTCGCTGATGCTGTAGCGCATGCCGGCGATGCCCTCTTCGTACATCAGGTCGACGATGAGCTTCACCTCGTGGAGGCACTCGAAGTACGCCATCTCGGGCTGGTAGCCGGCCTCGACGAGCGTCTCGAACCCGGCCTGCACCAGCGAGGTGACGCCGCCGCACAGCACGGCCTGCTCACCGAACAGGTCGGTCTCGGTCTCTTCCGCGAACGTGGTCTCGATGACGCCGGCGCGAGCGCCGCCGATCGCGGCCGCGTAGCTGAGCGCCAGTTCCTTGGCGCCGCCCGTGGCGTCCTGGTGCACGGCGATGAGCGCCGGCACGCCGCCGCCCTCGGTGTAGGTGCGGCGCACGAGGTGACCCGGGCCCTTGGGGGCGATCATGATGACGTCGACCGTCTTCGGCGGACGGATGCGCTTGAAGCGGATGTTGAAGCCGTGCGCGAACGCGAGGGCCTTGCCCTTGCGCATGTGTGGCTTGATGAACTCCTCGTACGTGGCCTTCTGCTCGGTGTCGGGCATGGTGAGCATGATGACGTTGGCCCACTTCGCGGCCTCACCGATGCCCATCACCTTCAGGCCGGCGGCCTCGGCCTTGGCGGCCGACTTGCTGCCCTCGCGCAGGCCGACGACGACCTCCACACCGGACTCCTTCAGGTTCAGCGCGTGCGCGTGACCCTGCGAGCCGTAGCCGATGATGGCCACCTTGCGGCCACGAATGATCGACGGATCGCAGTCCGCCTCGTAGTACATCTTTGCGGCCATTCCGGTCAGCCAGCCTTTCCCTTGTTGGTGTTCTGGACGGCACGGAGTCGTGCGTCGCGATCGAGTTTGGGCAGTGCGACCCGCCCGGTTCGTTGGAGCTCCACGATGCCATAACCAGCGAGAAGTTCCTCAAAATCGTCGAGTTTGTCGGGATGCCCCTCGAGGGACACGGTGATGGCCTCGACACCCACCGCCAGGATCTTCCCCTCGAAGATGTTCACCAGTTCGACCACCTGGCCGCGCTGTTCCGACGTGGCCCGCACCGTGGCGAGCAGCAGCTCGCGCTCCACACTGCGGCGCGGATCGAGCTCGCTGATCTTGACCACCTCGATGAGCTTGAACAGCTGCTTGGTGATCTGCTCGAGCGGCGTGTCCTCCACGTCGACGACGATGGTGATGCGGCTGAAGCCTTCGTCCTCCGCAGGCGCCACGGCGAGGCTGAAGATGTTGAACCCCCGACGGGCGAACAGGCCCGCCACTCGGGCCAGCACGCCGGGGCGGTTCTGGACGAGGACCGAGAGGATGTGGTGGTTGTTCATCGCAGGTTGCTCCGGCATGCGTTCTGGAAGTCGGGCAGCAGCAGATCGTCGTTGCTGTATCCGGCGGGGACCATCGGGAAGACCTTCTCGCGGGCGTCGACGCGGAAGTCGACCACGACGGGACGGTCGTCGATGCTGTTGGCCTTGTCGATGGCCGGCTGCACCTCTTCGGGGCTGTCGACGCGAATGCCGACGCAGCCCATCGCCTCGGCCCACTTCACGAAGTCGGGCACCTCGGGCGACAGGTACACCTCGGAGTAGCGCTCGTCGTAGAACATCTCCTGCCACTGACGCACCATGCCGAGGTAGCTGTTGTTGAGGATGGCCACCTTCACCGGAATGCGCTCGACGCTGGCGGTCACCAGCTCCTGGGCGGTCATCTGGAAGCAACCGTCGCCGTCGATGGCCCACACGGTGCGGTCGGGGCGACCGACCTTGGCGCCGATGGCGGCGGGGACGCTGAAGCCCATCGTGCCCAGACCGCCCGAGTTCACCCAGGTGTAGGGCTCGTTGAACGTCCAGTACTGGCTGCTCCACATCTGGTGCTGACCGACGCCCGACACGAGGATGGTGCCCTCGGGTGCCGAGTCGCGCAGCTGCTCGAGGCAGAACTGCGGCTTCAGCGCATCGCCGGGCTCGCTGGGCTCGTAGGAGAGCGGGAACTGCTCGCGCCAGCCGCTGATGCGGCTCTTCCACGCGCCGGTGTCGGCCTGGACGGTGCCGCCCTGCAGCAGGTCCTTGATGGCCTTGATGATCTCCTCGATGACGTACTTGGCGTCGCCGACGATCGGCACGTCGGGACGACGCACCTTGCCCTGCTCGGCGGGGTCGATGTCGACGTGGATGATCTTGGCCTCGGGAGCGAAGCTGCTCACCTTGCCGGTGATGCGGTCGTCGAACCGTGCGCCGAGCGTGATGAGCAGGTCGCTCTTCTGCATCGACGTGATGGCCGTGGCGTTGCCGTGCATCCCCGGCATGCCCAAGCACAGCGGGTGATCATCGGGGAACGCGCCGCGAGCCATGAGGGTGGTGACGACGTGGATGTCGCACAGCTCGGCCAGCTCGCGCAGCGCCTCGGCGGCGCGGGCCTTCAGGATGCCGCCGCCTGCATAGATGAGGGGCCGCTCGCTCGCCAGGATGAGCTTCGCCGCCTCCTTGATCATGCGCGGGTGGCCCTTGGTGTTGGGCCGGTAACCGGGGAGGCTGTCGAGGACCTCCTGGTCGGTGGGCCAGTACCAGTCCATCGTGTTGATGAGGCAGTCCTTCGGGATGTCGATCAGCGTCGGTCCCGGACGGCCGGTGGTGGCGATGTGGAACGCCTGGCGCACGGCCATCGGCATGTCCTGCGCGGTCATCACCAGTTCGTTGTGCTTCGTGGTGCTGCGCGTGATGCCGATCGTGTCGCATTCCTGGAACGCATCGCTGCCGATGGCCGTGGTGGCCACCTGACCCGTGATGCACACCATGGGAATGGAGTCCATGTAGGCGTCCATGAGCGGGGTGACCATGTTCGTGGCCGCCGGACCGCTGGTGACCATGGCCACGCCCGGGCGGCCCGTCACGTGGGCGTAGCCCTCGGCCATGTGGCCGGCGCCCTGCTCGTGGCGCACGAGGATGTGCCGGATCGACGAGTCGAGCAACGGGTCGTACGCCGGCAGGATGCACCCGCCGGGCAGGCCGAAGATGGTCTCGACCTGTTCCATCTCGAGTGCTTTGATGAGGGCTTGCGCCCCGGTGATCTTCATGGTTGCTCCTGGGGATTCCTGACAAGTGGGCCGAAAAACGAAAGAGCCTCCCGAACGGGAGGCACGACACACGCGGATATGGACGCGTGCGTCTACACGAGAAGTACTACGAGCGCAGTGGTGAGGTGCTGGCGACGCATCGGCGCAAGTCTGGCACCCGCGTCGACGACTTCGCAACCCCGATCACGAACTCAACGCGGCCACGAACGGTGCCACCGCCGGATGCATGGCCCCGCCACGACGTGTCACCGCACTGATCGTGCGGCTCAACAGCGGTTCCGTCATCGCCCGCGCCAGTCGATGCGCCCCGTGTTCGGCCTGCGTGGTGGGCAGCACCGTCCAGCCGAGACCGAGGCGCACCATCTCCACCAACACCTCCGGCTGGTGCGATTCCATCTCCACCACCAGCGGTGCACCGATCTCGCGCAATCGTCGATCGATGGCCGTGCGGGTGCGCGAGCTCGACGGGAACAACAGCCACGGACCCCACTGCGCCGGCGCGGAATCCGCGGCCACGCCGGGCGGCGCGTAGACGGCCAACTCGTCGCGCAACAGCGGAGTGGTGTCGAACGAACCCGCGCCTTCCGGGTCCACGCACACGGCCACGTCCAGCTCGCTGCGCTCCAGTCGACTCAGCAGTTCGCCCGTGGGCGCCACGGTGTATCCCACGTCGAGATCGGGGTGTGCTCGCCGGAATCGACGGACGGCATCGCGGCAGTGGTGCACCGCAGCGATGTCGATCATGCCCACGCGCAGTCGCCCGACGCGGCCGCTCCCCACCGCGCGCAGCCACCGGGTGGTCTGGTCCAGG
>JACQZZ010000033.1 GCA_016213625.1 Actinomycetota bacterium | reverse complement strand
TCGCCGCGTCGTACTTGCGCGCCGTGTCGTTGCCATCCTCGATAGGTCGCCCATGTGCCAGACGGCCAACCGTTCGTTGCGGCGGTGAGAGCGAGCACGACGGCGTTGAGCCCGCGGTAGGGCCGGTCGTCGATGCTGCGCGGTTGCGCGTTGGTGGCGATCGTGTGCCACGGCATCTGCCAGGTGTCTGCGCCGTTCTTGATGGCGGCGATCAGGTCGGTCGTGACATGTTCGATGAGTTCGTCGGTGTTCATCCCGGCTCCTTGGGTCTGTCGGCCAGCGGCGGATCGCGGGCTCGCCCGTACGGGCGTTGAGGCCGACCGGGGAAAGGGCGGGTGTCAACGTGTGCCGCCGCGCCGGAGTTGTCCGCCCAGGATTGACACCCGCCCGCCGGTCGGCCGACCCACCGCACCCGCCCGAAGGGCGGCCACGTCACCCCGGCCGTGCCGGCCGCCTCGAACCCGTGAACGTCGACGCGGGTTCGAGACGGCCGGTTGCTCAGACCGGGAGTTGAGCGATCGCGTTGGCGAGGCAGCGCGGGAGTCGAGCGGCGAGCAGTCCGGCGTCGATCGCTCGGGCGATAGCCGGGTCGTAGGGCACGCTGGTGACTGGCAAGGTGAGGGCGAGGCTCACCTCGCGTTCGGTCAGTGAACGTTGATGCTCGGCGATCAACACGACGTGATCGGGGACGAACGGCACGCCGATCGCGCGTCGCAACGCCACGTAGCACGGTCGTGTCACCAGCAGGCGTTGCGGGCTCAGCGGGTCGAATCGGTGCAACACGTCGTGATCGGTGCCGGTGTCCACGATCACCCGGTACCCCGCCGCGAACAGCTCACTGATCGCGCTGATCGCGTCAGTGTCGATCCAGTCGCCTGCAACAGAGACGACGCGTAGACGATCGCACGGTGCGACGGCATTGGCGATCGCGTCGGCCACCGTGCTGGCGGGTGCCGGGTCCGAAACACCGAGGATCGCGGCGGCGTCACCGCGAGTGTCGAGAAGCAACGTCGGCTGGCTACTCCGTGCGGCGAGAACGGCCAGCACCGCGGCGATGGTGGTGCATCCCTGACCACCCTTCGGGCTGGCGCACACCGTGACCGGGCGGGCCGATGGGGCGGTCATGCCGCGCGCCCGTCGACGCGGGCGACCTGATAGGGGCAGGTCGCGGCGAGGTAGGCGGGCATCCGCTCGACGTGGCGGGCGGAGAATGCCGGGACGCGGGTGCGGACCTCGGTCCGGCCGCCGACAGTGCGGATCATCCCGAACCGCTCCAAGCGGGCGAGCGAGGCGCGCATCTGCGACGCGCCGACACCGAACGTGGCGGCGAGATCCTCGATCGGCCAGACGCGACCAGTGCCCGTCGTCAAGCATCGTGACAAGCGATGCAAAGCCAAGGTCGAAGTCGGCCCGAGCAGAGGCGCGAGATAGATCAAGGCGTCGTCGGTGTCGGTCTGCAACCCGTCCGCGGCGAGGGGGTCGTCCCACACAGTGAGCTGCAGGGTGGGGGTGTCGTTGGTCATGTCGGTCTCCGTTCAGGCGGTGTGTGGGTTGCCTGGTCGGATCGGGCGACTTCCCCAAGTTCCGATCCGACCAGGCTCGCCCGTACGGGCGTTGAGGCCGACCGGACCAAGGGCGGATGTCAACGCGCCGCGCAACCTCGGACCCGTGCTCACGGATTGACAGCCGCCCGCTGGTCGGCCGACCCACATCACCCGCCCGAAGGGCGGCCACGTCACCCACCCGCCGCACGGACCTGCCCAGCAGGGCGGGGATCAGCCCTGACGAACCCGCCCGACCCGACATCCGCTGACGTGGCGCCCTCGATGACCATGATCGATGCTGCAACCGACCGCAGGAACAACTGCAAGCTGGTCACCGTGATCGACGCCGCCGACTATCTGACTTCCGGACGTAGGGCTCGCGCTGCGACGATGAGCGCTTGATGGCTGCGGCGGTGCCGGGTCACGGTACGTCGATCAGAGCTGTGAGCCCGTTGGTGTCGTCGCTGAACATGTACGTGTGCTCTGCCTTCAAGGTGAGTGTCAGTACGACCGTGACGCCGGGAGCGATCGACTTGAGGCCGCCGGGAAACTCGATGGGGAGCGGCGGCGGGCCAACTTGTCCGCCTTCCATCCAGGCGCCGATCTCTTCGCCTCGGCTGAGATCGGTGCCAATGGGGACTCCGCCGGTGTTCATCTCGTGAGGCGCCTTGCCGATGTTGGTGACAGCGACGACGTGTGTTCCCGCCGTGAGGGATGGCACTGTGATTGCATCGTCGCCGAGCGTGATGGTGAGGTCGGCCTTGGGTAGGTCGCTGTTGTTCCCGTCGGTCACCGTGAACATGGCGATCATCCCGTGCTGCATGTGGTTCATACCGTCGGAAGCGGGAAAGTGGCAGGAGAAGACGTAGGTGCCGGGACTGAGAGTTCGCGCGTAGCCGAAATGGGCACTGGGCCCGATGGCAGTGGCGCCACCCGGATCGGCAATCAGCACCCCGCCCTGTGGGTGGTCTTGCCCGAATAGTGCCGCAGCCTGCTCGAGGGTTGTGCCAGGTTCGACCTGGGCGAGGTCGAGTTCGTGAGCGACCGAACCGAGGTTGGTGATGTCGAGATCGACCACCGGTCCGTCGAAGGGGTTGGGCATGGTGATGGAATAGTCACCGAGCTCGACCTTGCCCGGCCCGGCGGAGCGGTCGGGCGGATCGCTGCCACAGGCAACGGCGAGCGTGGCGGCGAGGACAGTGACGGGGATGAGGGCGAGATGTTTCATGGCGGTGCCTCCGAGTGACGAATTGGGTGTGCTGCACGATGCGTGGAACGTCGGGCACGGCGCATCGGCCCCCGGTCACCGGTTTGTCACAATGAGCATGTAACCCCAAGCCCTTGCGCGTTCCGGTCGGAGGGCCGAAGGTGACCCGATGACACGCGCGTGGATTCGTCACGGCCTACTCGGTGCCACTGTGGCACTTGGGGCCGCTGGTGTTTTCGGATCACTTCGTACGGGTGACTTGCCGGGCAACGGTGACAGTTGGGGAGTTGCAGCCGAGTTCATCGGCTACGCCCTGTTGGGATGGGCCGTCACCAGACGGCGGCCGGAGCTGCCCATCGGCTGGTCGCTCCTCGCCGGCTGCAGCGTTGGCACCGCCACCTTCCTCGCGACGTGGTGGGCGTCTGAGACGCTGGTCAACGATCCGGGGTCGCTGCCGGGCGGCCCTCTTGCCGCTTGGGTCGCACTGTGGCCCTCGGCGTTGCCGTGGTCGCTGGTGCTCGTCGCACCACTTGTGCTCTTCCCGACCGGACGCACGCGCACCCGTCGCTGGTTCTGGTTCGCAACGGTGTTCGGCGCACTCATCGGCACTCTCACAGCCGTCGCCGCGATTGTCTCGCTACCGGTGGCTGCACGACACGCGGTGGAACTCCTCGATGCCCCCGGTATCACCGGGACGCCAGCAGCCGAGTTCGCGATCGGGCTGCCGGCGATCGCCCGGTTGATCAGTTTCGTTGCCACCTTGATCGCATTGATCGGTGTCGCGGTTGCTCGCCACGGCGTCCACGGCGACGACCGACGGCCCTACACGACCGTTCTTGTCGGTGGCGTTGTCGTGGTCGCCTGGTTCGTTGTCGACGCGTTGGTCCCGGTGATCTTCGGGCAGCAGTACGGGTCGCCCGAGGCAGTCGGGGCGCTCGTCGGGCTGGCGTTGCCGACCTCGATCGCGATCGCTGTCGTCCGGTTCCAGCTGTACGACCTTCGAACCTTCCTCAACCGATCCGTCCTCGTCGCGTTGACAGGAGCAGCACTCTCCGCTGTGTACCTAGGCGTGTTGACCCTGCTCGCCGCTGTCGTCGGTGACAGTACGCCTCTGACGGTGCCGGGGATCCTCGCCGCGGGCGCCGTCGTACTGGTCAGCGCGCCGGTCGCAGGTGCGGTGACGCGGATGACTCGTGGCTGGTTCGGTCGGGGCAGTCCTCCTGCAGTGATGGCCACTCGTTTCGCCGAGCAGCTTCTCGTCGACGACGATCCCCTTGCCACAGCGGGAGCGCTGGCCGAGACGATGCGCGCCGAGTTGCGGCTCGGCTCGATCGAGCTCGTCGTCGAGGGACTCGGCAGTACCAGGCTCGGCGAGCCGAACGGACCGGTCACGCACGTCGAGTTGCGCTATGGGCGGCGACACGTTGGCGAGGTGCTGGTCACCGCCAGGCAAGGCGAGGCCCTCGGCGACGCCGATGTGCGGACGTTGCGCGAGATCGCCGGCTACGTGTCCATTGCCGCGGAGGCGATTCGCATCGGCGAGGATCTGCGCCGCGCCCAACACGACCTGGAGAACGCCCAAGCCGAGGAACGACGCCGCGTGCGCCGCGACCTCCACGACGACGTCGGCCCCACGCTGGCCTCCGCACGGCTGAAGCTCGCAGCGCACCGTCGCCACCTGCCCGAGGGAACAACCGTCGACGACATCATCGACCAACTCGCCGACGCGATTCGTGGTGTCCGTCGGGTGGTCGATGGCCTGCAGCCATCCGTGCTCGAGGATGTCGGCCTCGTTTCGGCACTGCAAATCTTGTTGACCGATCTCCGTCAGACGACCGGGATGCACATCGCCTTCGATCCGCCTGCGACCCTGCCGGACCTACCAGCGACAACAGCCAGCACCGCGTACCGCGTGGTGGCTGAGGCGCTCACCAACGTCGTGCGCCACAGCGGAGCGACACAGTGCACACTTCGCGTCAACCATGATGACGGCACGCTCCGCATCGAGGTCGCCGACAACGGCCACGGCTTCGACACGTCGATGCCAGCCGGGATGGGCCTGCGCAATATGGCCGATCGTGCCGGATCAGCCAACGGGGTCGCCACCATTTCCAGCTGGCCTGGCTCAGGCACCACCGTCGAACTGGACGTGCCGGTGTGACCGTCGACGACATCCGCCTGGTGATCGCCGACGACCACCCCGTCTACCGCGACGGGCTCGCCCGGCTGCTCTCCGCGATCGGCGGATTCGACGTCGTCGGTGTCGCTGCCGACGGTGCCGAGGCCGTCGAGATCGCCGCCTCGCTCGCACCCGACGTCGTCGTCATGGACATCCGCATGCCCAACCTCGACGGTATCGAGGCCACTCGTCGGATCACTGCGGCAAGTCCGAGCACCGGAGTCGTTGTGCTCAGCATGTTCGAGGAAGACGAACTCGTTTTCGCCGCGGTCCGCGCCGGAGCACGCGGCTACCTGTTGAAGGACGCTGACGACGACGAGATCGCTGCGGTGCTGCGCGGCATCGCACGTGGCGAAGCGATCTTCGGTCCGACAACAGCGAGACGTTTGCTGGACATGCTCGGACGAACGCCGGAACAGTCCGAGCACACAGCGCCGGACCCGTTCCCGCAACTGACCCAACGCGAACAGGAGGTGCTCGAGCAGCTCGCTCGCGGCAAGCGCAACGCGGCCATCGCCGACGAGCTCTTCCTCAGCGAACGAACCGTGCGCAACTACGTCTCCAACATCTTCACCAAACTGCAAGTCGCCGATCGCGCCCAGGCCATCGCGGCCGCCCGCGACGCCGGCATCGGCAAGCCGCCGCGGCATCCGCCGACGGTGTGAGAGTCGGACGCCCTGACGCTGCCGGCCCACCAACCATGGCGAGCACCGCGAGGTGAATCCTTCAGGTCAGCTGGTGGAGGAAGTCATCCAGTCACCGGTGATTGGCACCCCGGCCGCGCTGTGCGAGGCGAACGATCGCGAGGACGATGACTCCGGCGCCTGGGATGATCCAGGGTGGGATGATCACGGTGGCGGCGACTGCGCCGATCGTCGCCCGGTTACCGACATGTCGACGCCGACGCCACGCGGCGACGAGGAGCAAAGCGGCCAGCTCTGCGTACCAGACCGAAGAGTTGGCGAGGGAGTGATCGGCAACGTCGGGAACCGAGCCGGTCGGCGCGCGCGAGTACCCCGCGGCCACAAGGTCGTCGACGACGCGCAGGTTGCCGACCATCACCAGCAGCGTCGTTGCGAACCACAGACCTGCGGTCACGAGCAGATCGATCTGACGGCGAGCCCGGGGTGTCGCCCAGAACAGGATGGACAGGACCGCTGCTGCCATGAGAGGTGCGGTTGCACCGGCGAGGTGTTCGGCGGCGTGGCCGCCGACGTCGTAGCGCGAGCTCAGCAGCAGCTGTTGCGCGAGTAGTGCTCCGGCGACGAATGCCGGTGCGGGCCACCAGTCGCGAACGATCTGGGCAACGCGCGACGCCCGGCTGGTGGCGCCGGGATCGATGTTCGCCATCTCCTGACGGACGGATCAACTCCGGAGTCGGGTGACGGCACCGTGTTGCCATCGCGGAGCCCGGCTAGTTCCTCGTGTCCGAAAGTCGGGGTGACAGGTGGTGCTTGTGGTTCTGGTGTTCAATCGAGCCACTGCCTTGGGGCCGAGATGTAATGGTCGACGAAGGCGGCTTGGAGTTGCAGGTCTTGTTCGACATGAGCGAGGAACGTGGCCGTCATCGTTGCGTTGAGGACTGGCAGTGAGCAGCGGACCTCGCCATTCATCGCTGCGAGTGTGCCGAGTCCTTCGGCCCTGGACAGCCACATTGTGCCGCCGATGGTGAGTGGTACTCCTCTCGCTGTGATCTGCCAAGTACCGGAGTGAGATGCGCCCGACGGACTCGGATCCCACTCTTCGTGCTGTTCCCAGACCACCGCCGGGACGAGCGACGGTCGGGGCGGCGAGGCCGGAGTGATGGTGACGTCTGAGCGGATGCGCATCGACACGATGCCGACGGATTGCGAGAACTCGACGACCTTGGCGTTGTGTTGTCCAGCTGCGGAGCAACGGGCGATGGCAAGGTTGGGTGAAGTCAGTATCGCGAACACTGCGTCAGACTCCGCCGCGTAGTGATGCCGGAAGTTGACCTCCATGCGCACATGCTGCGCTGAAGGTGGCGGCCGGGTCAGGGTCCAACGGCCCAACAACCTGCCACGCGGCGCGCGATTCGCCTCGGTCGGGTGACACCGTTCGGTTGAAGCCTGGGATGGTTTCGTCGGCTGCGGTTGGTGACGGCTCGGTTCCTCCGGTTTCGGCCGCCGGGGTGTGGGTGCGCGATGTGGTGTCAAGAGACACGGCGTTTCCGGTCTTAGGACCCTGCCGGGATGCGTTGAGTGCGCCGATGGTGGCTGGTAGTTGAACGCAGCCGCGTCAACAATGGAGGGGGTTACCACCATGAAGTTCAAGCGATTCGGATCGTTGGCCGCAGCCATCGTGTTGGCAGCGACAGCAGCGGGTTGTGGCAGCGACGACTCGAGTTCCGCGACCACGCCGGCCGTGGAGACAACCGCCGCCGTGGTGGAGACCACGGTGCCGGAGACCACGGTGCCGGAGACCACGGTGCCGGAGACCACTGAGGCATCGGAGACCACGGCGGGAGCACCGGAGTCGTTGACGCTCGAGGCGCCGGCGGTCACGGGGTTCGCCGTCGACGGTGACGCCGCGGAGTGGGCTGACGTGCCAGATCTCGACCTCGAGCTCGAGCCGATTCAGGGCGAGGATCCTGAGGACAAGGATGCTGTGCTGAAGGTCGCGCATGATGACACGAACGTGTATGTGTTGTTGCAGGTCGAGGACGACTACAACTGGGATGCGGCTGATCCGCACCTGTCGTCGGCGCTCGGTATCCAGTGGGCCATCGACGCGACAGCGGGCGAGGGCATGGGCGCGACGGACGATGACGAGGAGACCTCGTTGGGTGCCGTCGACATTTGGCACTGGGAGCTCGTGTGCGATGGAGCGACGATGTCGGGTGGTACCACTGGCAAGCCCGCTGAGGGCAAGGACCCGGGTAACGATGGCGCCTGCAAGTTGGATGACGAGTGGTCCACGAATCCGAAGGAGCGCGAGGACGACAACGGCGACGGCGCGGAGAACTCGCTGAGCGGACGTTGGAGCCACTCTGACCCGACCGCCGATGCTGCTGGTATGTGGACGTTCGAGATGAGCCGCCCGTTGGACACCGCGGATGCCACCGACACAGTGTTCACCGTCGGCGGCACGGCCAAGCTCGCGGTTGCGTACTGGGATGCGGACACCACGCCTGCGGGTTGGGAGGACGACGGTCACGTGCAGAGCGGCTACCTCGGCTGGATTGAAGTGACCTTCGCCGCCTAGGCGACGAGGAGTCGGTCACCTTGGATCGCGGGGTGTCGGCGTGGCATTCGGCACGCTGACACCCCGCTTGCATTCGACAGCACGGGATCCCAGTGCTTGCTGTGAGGAGAACTGATGAGTACGAGACCGGAATCGACAACCGACGGAATTGTGGACTACCGACGTTGGTCGGCGCGACGACTTCGGTGGCATCGCTCCAGGAAAGACTCAGCGAGGAGCCAAGAGGACCGCGATGTCTGTCCGTCGGTCACGATGGCACCTGCATGCGGGGTTTCACCGAGCGCACTGCCGGTCGATGTCCCCGTGACCTTCACCCGACGGAGCGCGTTGAAGCGCTTGGGAATGGGCGGCGCAGCAGTCGCCGCACCGCTCCTAGGCCTGTCTGCTATCAGCTATGCCCAATCTGCTCCGAAGCGCTCCCCGGCTGCCGGTGCAAGTGGGCGGGTTCGCCAGTGGGGGATGATCGTCGATTTGCGCCATTGCGACGGCTGCCAGAGCCAGGGCACCGCACCGCAGTGCACGCTGGCCACGATCGAGGGCCACCTGTTGCCTGAGCCGATGGAGTGGATCGAGGTCTACGAGAGCCCGCTCGAGGGTGGCGGTACACAGTTCGTCCCCACCCCTTGCCAGCAGTGCCAGAACCCTCCGTGCGTCAACGTCTGTCCGGTCGCGGCCACGTTCTCGGCACCGGAGGGCGTGGTGTTGATCGATCAGGACCGGTGCATCGGCTGCCGGATGTGCATGGCGGCTTGCCCGTACGACCGTCGCTTCTTCAACTGGGGGAGCCCCCCGGTTCCGCCGGAAGCTCTGCTGGCGGACTACTCGATGGAGCATCAGGTTCAGGCGAAGGTCGGTACGGTCACGAAGTGCGACTTCTGCGTCGACATGGTGCGGGCGGGTTCGCTGCCGCACTGTGTGGCGGGTTGTCCCCAGGGGGCGATCTACTACGGCGACCTGGAGGAAGACCTCGCCACCAACGGCAAGACCCTGGTGTCGTTCAAGGACTTCACCACCAACAACAACGCCTATCGGCTGAAGGAGGAACTGGGCACCCATCCCCGCGTCTGGTACATCCCCGGCCACGGTGAAGCGGTGGGCCGCGATCCGCACACGACTGGGCGCATGCCCACCAAGTGGCCGTGGATCGAGCGAGCGAAGGGAGCGGTCACGTGGAAGCGCTGATCGAAGAACCGGGCACGGCCGACACCACCTGGGAAAGTCGGCTCGAAGCAAAGGCTCTGATCCCCGGTACCTCCACAGGTGTCGCATTCAAGTTGTGGGTCGGTGGGCTGCTGCTCGTCCTGCTGGTCGGCATCGTCGCCTACGTCAACCAGTACAACAACGGGCTGTACGTCACGGGCATGCGCGATCGCATCTCGTGGGGCATCTACATCGCGGCGTTCGTGTTCTTCGCCGGCATCAGCATGGCCGGCACACTGATGTCGGCCATCCTGCGCATCACCAGGGCCACGTGGCGAACCCCGATCACCCGTGTCGCCGAGGCGATCACCGTGATGGGCCTTATCACCGCAGGCGTCTTCGTGATCGTCGACATGGGCCAGCCGCTCCGCCTGTACCAGATGTACCTGAACGGCAACTGGCAGTCACCGTTGATGTGGGACATGATGGCCATCACCGTCTATCTCACGTCCAGTGTCGTCTACCTGCTGGTCCCGATGATCCCCGATCTTGCGTTCTTCCGGGACCGTCTGCCGGGCCGGGTTCCGCACGTCCAGTCGTGGATGTACGGCACCCTGTCGTTCGGATGGATCGAGAACCCGCCGCAGCGACGAGCGCTGGCCAAGGCGGTCGCCATCCTCACCGTCCTGATCATCCCCGTGGCGGTCAGCGTGCACACAGTGCTGTCGTTCGTGTTCTCGACCACCGTCCGGGTCAGCTGGAACAGCACGTCGTTCGGCTTCTTCTTCGTCGCCGGGGCCATCTTCTCGGGCGTCGCAGTGCTGATCATCGTGTTCGCCATCGTGCGGCGCCGCTATCACCTCGAGGAGTACATCACCGAACGCCAGTTCACATACCTCGGGTACCTCCTCGCCGCGATGTCGATGATCATGATCTACACCAACGCGACCGAGTTCATCACCAAGGGATTCAAGGCCTCCGACGACGACCTGTTCGCCTTCCGGGAGCTGTTCGCGACGAAGTTCGCCCCGCTGTTCTGGTTCTACTTCTTCGGTGGGCTGGTCCTGCCGGTACTGATCGTCGCCTTCAAGCGCACACGAACGATCACAGGCCTCGTGGTCGCCTCATCGTTCGCGGTCGTCGCGATGTTCATCGAGCGCTACTTCATCGTCGTCGCCGGTATGAGCGTCCCACTGATGCCCTACGAACCGTCGAGCTACATGCCGACGGCCACCGAGTGGGCCATCGTCGCCGGAGGTTTCGCGCTGTTCATGTTGTTCCTGACGCTGTTCACCCGCCTCTTCCCGATCGTCGCGATCTGGGAGATGAAGGAAGAACACGAGACGCGCGTGGAGGTTGCCCCGTGAATCGCCAACAGAAGTCCATCCAGCAGCGCACAGCGCACGGTCTGGTCGGGTCGCTGATCCTCCTCCTCACACTGATCGCCGCCCTCCTCGGCCTGGCCGGCCGCGTCGACGCTGCGGCCGAGATCGAGGTCGACGCGCCATCGGAGAGCACGGTCGGTGAGGTCGTCCAGATCTCCGCAACGGTCACCGACGGCGGCACCCCCGTCGCCGACGCCGTCGTCACCGTCTCCCGGCAGGCCGAGATCGGCGGAAAGTCGGGCTTCGTCGAGCTTGACTCTGGCACCACCGACGAAGCAGGTGTCGTTCAACTCGAGTTCGTCCAGTACGCCGCACCCTCCGACGCCGAAGCGCTTCAGGTCGAACTGCAAGGACCTAAGGGCGTGGACGCCGCGACGAAGTTCGAGATGAAAGTGATCGACGGACCCCAACAGGTGACCGCATCCTCGGGTGCCGATGTCGGCATCATCAACAAGTATTGGCTCATCGCCGTGCTCTGCTTGGTGTGGTTCTTCGTGATCGCAGCCACCGTGCAACTGCTCGTGATCAGTCGCGCCAGCGACGGCTCGACGCACTCCAACCGCCTCATCCCCTACTTCATGGTCGGCTTCGTCCTGTTCACCGGACTCGGCATGTTCTACGTAGTGCTCACCCAACCCACCATGCACGCCAACCTCGCACCCAACGAAGCCTTCGATCGCGTCCCCACCGCTTACGTCGGCGAGATCTACCCCTACCAAGGTCTCGGCGGCGACCCCGCAGACCGCCCAGACGACCTGACCGGAGAAGTGCTCTACGTGCAGGCCGGGTGTGTGTCATGCCACGGCATCAACGCCAACGGCTCGATGGGAGGCGAACTCGACAACGACGTCCTCGACGACACCGAGGAGTTCACCGAAGCAGTCCGCGAAGGCCCCGACGACATGCCCGCCTTCGCGGACAACCTCCTCACCCAAGCCGAGATCGACAGAATCATCGAATTCCTCCACGAGACCCGCACGTCCGACGCGCCGTAGCGTGCGACGGTCGCGCCGGCCGAGTCGTGTTTTGCACCTCGGTTGAATCGGCCCGTGTTCGACACCATGGTGAATGGCACCGTCGCGTCAGACTCGAGTCGGATCACCCCGAGCGAAGGGAGGAGGTCTTGTGGCAGTCCCCTAATGGTGCGCTGCCACAAGACCTCGAGCGGAGTCGAAACTCGGTCGCGACTCTGCCCGGCGTGCCCGCCCAGGCGGGAGTGCGGACACATCAATCTGAAGGATACGATTCAGAAGCGCCGTGGTTCATGGTGCGCCGGGCAGGTCAGAGAGTCAAGCCCGACGGCGGAATCAGGATCTGCCTTGGACAAGTCATGGCTTGGCCTTGCACATCTCGCCACTACCGCTCCAATGGGTCGTCGTCGCGGGCGAGGCTGGCGAGGACTCCGATCGGGGTGTGACGTGGGGTGTCGGCAGTGCGTGGTGCCCGAGTCGGAGGCGTCGGCGAGGTGGCGTCGTCGCTGTCCGCGATGACGGCGCGGTCTCGGCCTTGTTCCTTGGCGGCGTAGAGGGCGTCGTCGGCGAGACGCACCGCCGCTTCCAGGCTCGTGCACGTGTGTGCGTCGACGACGCCGTAGCTGACGGTGAAGCCAGGAAGGTCGCTGGTGGACAGGAGTGCGGCGAGTTCGAGGCGGATTCGTCCGAGCACTTCAGTGGCTTGTGCTGCGTCCAGCCCTGGCAGCGCGAACGCGAATTCCTCGCCACCCCACCGGCCCATGAAGTCGTCCTGTCGCAGGGTGTGCGTCGCCACGTCGCTGAAGGTCTTCAGCGCGCGGTCACCGGTCTCGTGGCCGTAGGTGTCGTTCACTCGTTTGAAGTGATCGATGTCGGCCATGACCAGTGCGAAGGGGATTCCTGCGCGTCGGAGCGAGCGGCTGCGAGATTGGAAGGTACGTCGGTTCATCAGCCCGGTCAGCGAGTCGGTCGATGCCTGTTCGTGTGTGCGCACCATGGTGCGGAGCATGCCGATCCGTGCCCCTGCTTGCGCGGCGAGGGTGGTGAGCGCCTCCATATGCGAAGGTGACGGATGGTTCGCTTCGTCGCCGACGGAGTGGATGACACCCATCGCCCGTCCCATGAAGCTGACTGGCACGCAGACCGCCGAGCATGGTTCGACGCCTCGCGTTCGCAGGTGCGGGCATGCGTCCACGGCGGTGCTGGTCGCGAACGTGACGGGGGCGCCGCTACGGACTGCGACGCAGGAGAATGGCGAGCCGACAGGGCATCCGGGGCCGTCAGGGTTGGTGCCTGCAATGACGGCCTGCTCGAGGTTCGCTTTGCTGTTGTCGGCGAGGAGCAGTTCGCTGGACCGTTCCGGAAGGGCGTCGTCGAGGGTCAGGCCGACCACGTCGAGCGCGGCAACTTCGTCGTCGGCCATTTCGAACGCACGTTGGATGCGGTTCGCCATCTCTTGTCGGTGATGGTCGGCTCGCAGCGTTTCCTCACGCTGGCGGAGTTTTGTGAGCATGCTGTTGAACGCTCCAGCGAGGCGCCCTGTCTCGTCGTCGCTGCGGACATCGGCCTCGGCGTGCAGGTCTCCGTCAGCGGCACGCTCAGCCGCCAGCTGTACTCGATGCAGCGGGTCGCGAATGAGTTTGGTGATCACCCAGCTGGCGATCACCATGACGACCAGCGCAATGACACCAAGGGAGAGCCCGAGAGCCCTCGCGTCGGCCGATGTGGTGTGGAATCGTTCGATCGCAACAGCCCGACCCTGCTCGGCTAGTGCCGCGATGCTCTCGGCATCTTCGGCGATGAATCGTGCGGCGAGAGATTCCGCGCCGAGGGTCAGGTTCTCGGCCAGTTCGAATTCGTTGTTGTCCAGGGCCTGCACGATGAGCTGGTCGGATGCCAGAAAGGTCTGGTAGCTGGTCTCGAGCTTGTTGATCAGTGCTTGCGACATCGGGTCGGCGCCGGCGGTACGCAACGCGCGTAGGGCCGCCTCGAATCTGATGACTGCCTCGTCGAACCCAGTTCGACTGGTCGGCCAGTCCATCACATACGCCTCTTGCTCCGCTCGCAGCTCGGAGGCGGCGAAGCGCAGTTGATCGGCGGCGCTCGCACGAACGACGGCGACTTGATCGATGTGGTCGTTGGCTGCACCGAGGCGGCTCACTGTGAGCAGCAGGGCACCGATGACGAGGAACAGAACGAGCAGCAGCGCGACGAAACCGGCGCGGAGTTTGCCGCCTACCGACGCGTCGACGGCGCGCTGTCGGATCCGACCCAGGGCGGTATCAGTCGAGGTGGCCATCGAAGGTCATCCTTTCGCTGCCAGCGGTCACGATCACCCGAATGTCCGCGGGGCCGGTGATCGGAACGTTGTTGCCGTAGTGGCGATCCCGATCGCCGAGCGCCAGGTCTTGCATCTCCGTCGCGGGGACATCAAAGTGCGCCCCCGTCGACAAGTTGACCACTTCTATCGTGACGTGGAGGCCGGCCACCGGAAGACCGGTCATCCGGTCGTAGAGGTGGACTTCCACGTGGCGAGCATCGGCGACAACAGGGGCACCCGAGCCGACGACGATCAACTCGCCCTCCAACGGCTGCTCCGCATCGTTCGCCTCGTCGGTGAACATCGCCTCACCCGGCAGAACATTGGCGACAGCGATGTACGTGTCGGTCGTCGACAGTCGCGTCCAGCCAGCGACCGCAGCAACGTCGCCATCGCCATCGATGTCCGAGAAGTCGGATCGCAGCGTCATCAGGCTGCAACCCGCCAGCATCGCCGCCAGCATCACGACAGCCGTGGCACGACGGCCACGGCGCACGCCTTGCGACGCCTGCCGGTTCTTGCTCGACTGTGCGGCCATTCGAATCACCTGCCTTGGGGATGTCGAACAGGTTTTCGACACGCAGGGAGCGCAACTTGAGAAGAACCTGACGATGCCACCGGCGGATATCGCCACCGAGGCGATGGGTGGGGTTCCGGTTCAGCCGATGGTCCACGAACTGGTGAGGAGTCCGTCGACGTAGGCGGCTTCTGCGCGCATCGACCGTTCGAGTTCGAGCCCGAAGCATGTCGCAAGCCGCTCAGATGCGAACGGTGACGAGCGCATCACATCCCCGATGATCTCGAGTCTCGACTCGTTGTCCGCGACCGAGGTCAAGTGCAGCGTGCCGCCGGCGACCAGTGGAACGCCTTCGGCGACAACCTCCCACACCCCTGTACGGGTCGTCCTCGACGTGGGCTGGTCCCATTCATCCCGGGCATGGATCAGATAGTGCCCGCTGGCCGCCTGCCGGAAGCATCCGTGAAGATCCAGCCGCACCTGTCGGCACGTGTGCAGCGACACGACACCACCTTGACGCGAGTGCTCGACGACCGCGACTTGGACAGCGCCCACAGCCGTCTGCTTCGCCGAGACCACCGACGGCGACGTCATCGCCTCGAACACGGCGTCAACACCTCCGCGATATGTGTGACTCGAGCGGATCCTCACAGCTTCACCCCCGTCGTGCAGTCCGCTGCCGACCAAGCAGCAACGCGCATAGGTTCGGAACCTACGCCGATCCCTGTTCGAAGTCATCCACCCGTCACCCCGCACCCATCCAAGATCGATCCAACCCAGAGCACCAACGGACGCCGGCAGTCGCCCAAGTCACCGGTAGTGAGCCACTACCGTCGCCGCATGCCAGCGCTCCGTCACCAACCACGACAGCACCGCAGTCAACAATCGATCGATTCGATCCTGGACGCGACCGAACGACTCATCGCCACTCGCGGGCACACAGATTTCACGATGAACGACCTCGCCGACGGCTCGAACATGTCGATCGGCCGCGTGTACTACTGGTTCCCTGATCGCGACTCGGTGATCGCTGCCCTCGTGACACGCGCCGTCGACCGATTGGCGACCGTCTTCGCCGACTCCGTCAACGGCAAGGAGCACATCACCACACCGTTGTTGCTCCAGCAGGCGATCGCGGCGATGTGCGAATTCATCGACGAGAACCCCGCCGTCGTCACCCTGTCCACCACGGGCGGCACACATTGTCCCGGCGAGCGCCTCTTCCAACAACTCGTCCAGTTCGGCACCACCCTTGTCTACGATCGCGTTCCCGGCATCCCAGCCATCGAGGTCGACGTCGTTGCCCGCACAGCCACCGGCATCGCACTCGGGATGCTCCACGGATACACACATGCCGGACCAGCGCGACCGCTGATTCGCCAAGAACTGACCTACGTCCTGTCGGCGTACCTGTACGCACGATTCCCGCCTCCACCCGACCCGACATGGACGCTGCCCACCCGAGCCGTCCAACCGTCACGGCCATCTCGAACGAACTTCACCGAATCCACCGTTGTGTGGCCCGCACTCGCCGACGCAGATCCATCCGCCACACACCGGTGATCCAACGTCGTGGGGCTCGACCCCCCGACGCCAACGACGTACGACCCCGACCGCCATCGCCGATGGCCCATCGCTGAATCGTCCGCCTGATCCCGTGGTGTCAGGTCCACCACTCTTCGTGGGTTCCGCGAAAGACTCCCTGCGTGGAGGACGCGAACGCCGTCGACGTCACAATGCAGATGGCCGTGCTCATCGTGGTCGCCGTGTCGTCCGCGGTGACGATCGTGACGATCAGGTACACCGATCGTCGGATACGCCAGGCCGAACTCCACCCAGCCGTACGCACAACCGGGGAACGAGATCGAGTGCTCCTCGCCGGCATCGAAGGCCCGCACCTGCCACGACTCCACGGTCCAGGGGTCCTTGCCGTCTTCGATGACCGAGTCACCTTCGTCAGCGCATCCGTGCCGCACCGCGTCGTGACTATCCCCCGCGCCCACATCACAACCGTCGATCTCACCTCCGCGCTCCGGATACGCGGCCACTGGCGGCGCAACCGCCGACACTGGCTACGAATCCGATGGCAAACCGGGATCGGCCTCGCAACCATCGGCATCGTCGTACCGAACCCCGCATCGTGGGCGAACATCCTGAAACCCCAGCCCGGCACACCCCAACCGGGCGATGCGTGACAGGGGACGGTACGACCAGGACAACAACGTCACCGAAACGCTGAGCGGCCCGCACGCCCGGCAACTGCACGCGACGGTGTACCACTTCTCAACACACCGACAACAACCTCAACACCGACAACACCGGGCCTCCGGGCCGCGGACCCCCGGAGCCCTGCCGGACGGGGCCAGGACTTCACGGAGATCCGCGCCCAACCCGCAACACGACAGGAGATGCGCCGCGAGCCGAGCAGACGAACCGCACGGACGTTGTTGGAAGACCCCCGGCCGATCCCTCCGCTCGAGAGGCGACCCTGCGAAAAGGGCCGCAGAGCCACGCGCATACTGCGCCGACCAATGCATCATCGTCAATCCAAAGATTGACCAAAGGCCTAAACTGCTCAACCGGTCAGGAAAGCCCTCGTCGGCGAAACGCTGGAGGCGAACCCCAGGAACGCACTTGCGGTGCGATGGCTCCACGCCGGTGCGGCGATCCGCCGCAGACTCGGTGGGCCCCGACATCTGCGGAGTGCATCAGGTGTTGCACTCGGCAACTCCGGCGGCGATGTTCGCGGCTTCCAGTCGTACCCACTCTGGCGCGCCGTCTTGGCTGTTGAGGTCCTCTTCGGCAACAGCGGTATCGGTTGCCCCGCGTGCAATGCGGGCAGCTCCACCGTCCAACGCCAAGAACAGCTCGTCGATCTCGGCATCCATGCCGCTGGGCCGATCCAACGCCTTGATGTCGCTGACCGCCGACGTGAAGGTCGGCCCGAAGGCTGCGGAGAACGCCATCAGCTGTTCGACTGTGGGCGCCGCGTCGGTGGGCATTCCCGAGGAGGCGGCGGCGGCTTCGCGATCGATCCCGAGTCCTTTGCAGACCGTGACCACCTTCGCGGCCCAGGCACTTGCTGAAGGCTTGTCATCTCCGCAGGCGGCGAGTGTCGATGTGCCGACGATGACGGTGAGTAGAAGTGCGGTGAGCTTGCGCATGATGCGTACCTCCGAGCAATTGGGTTTCTCGAAGGTCACGATGCGGCCGCGGGCGTCCCGGGTGTGAGGTCGGTCGGTCCCGTCATCGAGGACAAGTGTCCCCGAGACCGGCGTCGCGGGCGATGCGGGCAGCGTCCCCGCGATCGGCAGCGCCAACCTTGCTGAACAGTTCCGACACCAGATTCCGGATGGTCTTCGGGGCGAAGCCCAACTCGTGAGCGATGGACGTGTTGTCGAGGCCCCGGGCGATGCGTTCGAGGATGTCGAGATCGCGCTCGGTGAGCTGTGGGAACGTGTCGCGTCCGGGACGCGGCGGAGTCGATGCAGCAGCCGCTGTGATGCGGGCGGCGATCTCGGCGCCGAGCAGGACTTGACCGGCCGCGGCAGCGCGGATCGATCGTTCGATGTCGTCACTGGTCGCGCCCTTGACGATGTAGCCATGGGCGCCCGCTGCCATCGCGGCGAAGAGATGACGGTCGTCGTCGTGCATCGTGAGCACCACGCACCTGCACGACGGGAGCGTTCGGCCGAGTTCCTTGACGACGCCGACACCATCGAGTTGGGGCATGTCGAGATCGATGAGGGCGACATCGGGCAGGAAGTGCAGCGCAAGCGTGACGGCCTCGCGTCCGTTGTCCGCTTCGGCAACCACGTCGAGGTCGCTGCGACGTTCGAGCACGAAGCGGAGTCCCTCGCGAACGATCGGGTGATCGTCGGCAATCAGGACGCGGATGCAGTCGTTCGTGGTCATCGGGTGCCTTCCGACGGGAGTTCGAACGAGACTTTCGTTCCGCCGAGTGGGGATCGACCGATCTCGACGCGGCCGCCGCATGCGCCGATCCTGTGGCGAATCGACGACAGGCCGGTGCCTTCCGGCGCCGTGGCGGCAATGCCGATTCCGTCGTCCCCGATGACGCCCTGGAGCGAGTCATCCGTGCCGAGGGCCAGGCGGACGATTGCGTGGCGGCCACCGCTGTGGCGGACGGCGTTGGACATCGCCTCGAGGCAGACCAGGTAGGTGGCATCCTCGCGTTCGCGTGACAGCCGGGGAAGCGCAAGCGGCACCATGACATCGAAACTGAAGTCGTGCGTCGTGCTCAGCCGGTTGGCGGCGGCCTGGAGCGCGGCGAACAGCCCGATGTCCTCCAGTTCAGCTGGGCGAAGGTCCCGCGCCAGCCGGCGGACGTCTTCCAAGGCGTCGCTGGATTGTGCCTGCAGCCGGCGCAGGAGCGCCTTGGCCGTGGTCGGGTCGGCTTCTTCCGCAAGCGCCGACAGCTGCAACGCGAGCCCCACGAACACCGGCCCGATGCGATCGTGGAGGTCGCGCTGGGTGCGCTCTCGTTCCGCCTCGCGCAACACCACCATCTGGTGTTGCTCCTCGCGCAGGGTGTTGGTCAACAGACTCACTTCGGCAGCGACCGCGGCGTGGCGCCCGAGATCGGCCAGCAACGCCGCGTCCCGCGCGTTGAGCGCTGTCTCACCTCGTCGGGGCGACACCAGCAACCGACCCAACACCTCGCCCTCGGCGCGCAACTCCACGGACTCGACGATGTCGGTCGGCTGACCGCGCTGTTCGAAGATCCTCGATGACCCGCCGAGCCGCAGCTCGAGGGCGACGAACGGCAGCCGGAGGCTCTCCATCACGGTCTCCACGACAGCAGCCAACAGCGCGTCCGGGTCGCCAGCGTTGCTGAGCCGCTCACCGAGCCGCTCGAACACGACACCGGGCTCGGCAGCGAGACCGTAGAGCCGACGGTCCACCCACCGCTTCGAACGCTGCCACACCGGTGCGAACAGGACCGCGGCCACCCCCGCCGCAGGGATCTCGGCGAGCGGGCCTGACGCGCCGGCGACGGTGATCGTGACCGCGACGACAGCGAAGTAGGCCGCCAACAACACCGCCCCGGTGATCGCCGCGACCAGGCCACGACTCAAGATCAGGTCGAGATCGAACAGGTTGTCGTGAGCGACGGCGATCACGACCGCCGCCGGAAACGGCAGGAGCACCAGCGCGAACCAAGCCGTCGAACCATTGCTCGGGATCAGGTTGATCGCGAACCAAGGAACCAGCGTCAACACCAGGCCGAACAGCACGACCTGCCACTGCCGGCGAGCCACGACATCGCGGCGAAGCCTCCACCCGCGGACCGCGAGGATGCCGAGCGCACACAACACCCCGAGCATCCACCACCCGCCGACGAAATCGTTGAACGCGTTCTCGCGAGACAGCGAGTACCAACCCATCCGATACGTCGCAGCGACCAACGCCGACACCCCGATCGGCACCAGCATCAACCAACGAGCAAACGTCGATGCCCGACCTACGCCGCCCGCGACACTTCCGCCCGGGAACGCCAAGGCGAACATCACCAGCGCGACAGCGAGCTCCATGAACCCGGCCACCGGGACCAACGACCACGCGGTCACCCACGGCCGCGCCCACAGATCGAGCGGCTCCACGAAGGCCAGTTCGCCAAGCGCCACCGCCATCAGAGCCGCCGAGAACAACAACAGCGCGTGCGCCGCCCGCTCATCAGGACGCCGGACCACCAACCAAATCGCAAGGCCGAGGATCAACACCGTCATCACCAGCGCCGGCCACCAGCCTGCGAGCAGCGCCCCGAACGGCCGACGACCCCCGATACCGACCGCCGTCGTGAACCGCTCCGACCCGCGCTGGACGACCACCTCGAGTTGCTCACCGCGATCGACGTGCCGGGAGACAGGGTCGGTGAGCAGATCGGCGATCAATCTTCCGTCGATACTGACGACCTGATCACCATCGAGGATCTGACCGACCGGGTGTGGAGGTGACACGCGCAGCCCATCATCGGTCAAGGCCATACCAGCATCCCTCGCCGGCAGCCCGTCGCTGGGCAACAACACCCGCACCAAGATCAATCCGAGTGGCACGAACAACAGCCACAACGACACCCCGACCACCAAGAGCAGCGGAGCGCCACGACCGACGTTGGTACGCACCCTTGCAGTGTGAACCCCCACATGTCCCCAAAGCGAGGACAACCGTCCCTCGGACGTACTCAATCGGAGTACCAGGCTGCGCATCAACCACAGGCCAGCGAGGACGAGACGGCGCGGTCGTCACCCTCGCTCCTCTCTCCTCCTCTCGGATCTTCGATCGGCGCGCGAACGCGGACGCGGACGCTCAGACAGCGCCATTCACACACCATTCCTCGCGGTCCCGCCGCAGGTGACGCCCGACCTCGGGACACCCGTCCCCAATGACGGGACCCACCGACCTCACCCCCGGGACGCCCGGGGTCGCATCGTGACCTTCGACAAACCCAACTACTCGGAGGTGTGTGATGTCCACTCATACCGTTGGACACAATGAGGCTCGACCTGCCAATGAGAGGCCCCAGGCGGATGTCGCCTACCGACGGGCTTGGTGGTCGCTCGTCCTCTACCCGGTCACCTTGGGGGCATCGCTGATGATCGGTGGAGGCCTCTTCGCATTGCTCGATAACAGAGTGGGCGACATCCCCGTCTGGGTGTACCTGGTCGCCGTGACTCCGGCACTGCTGGTCGCCGCGATCCCCGGCGTCCTGGCCGTGATCCAGGGACGAAAGGCAATCGAACTCGGCCGTCCCGACGGGCGGGTCCCCGCCGTGGCCGGTGCTGCCGTTGGCGCTGCCTTCGTAGTGATCGATCTCCTGATGTTCATCCTCGGCTGAAGCCACAGCCAAGTAGCAGCTCGGAACCACATTCGACCGAGAGTGTCGAGACGACCAAGGAGTTCATCATGACGATTCCTTCGACCACAGCGTCCACTCCAACGAGTGCCGGGGTGCGATCGCGAGCCACCGTCGCCCTCGTGTGCCTCGCCAGCTTCCCCATTGCGGTGGTGATCCTGCAGTTCATCCAGCCCGACGACTACACACCGGTTTCTCACGCGATGAGTGAACTGGCCTTGGGCAGAGCGGGTCTGTTGATGGGACTCGCGTTCTGCGCAATGGGCACGGGGACCATCCTCGTCGCCGGAGTTCTCCGCAGCACCGTCGAACGGATGCGCGTCACACCGATTCTCCTGCTGATCGCAGGAGTCCTGGACTTCGTGTCGGCAACGTTTCGGATCAACGCACCAGGCACGCCCCTCACCACCGTGAGCAACATCCACGAAATGGCCGGAGCGTTGACGTTCCTTCTGATGACAGCCGCAATGTTCGCGTCCTACTTGCCGATGCGCCATGATTCACGCTGGTCGGGCTTCGCGCCGTGGTCACTCGCATGGGCGATCCTGTCGGTCCCGGCGTTCCTCCTCATCCCCATCCTCGGCGACGCCCGATTCGGCCTGGCCCAGCGGATCTTCGTCGGGCTCTTCATCACCTGGCTGATCACGGTGGCACTGATCGCTCGACGCGAGTAACGAACTGTCACCCCGAATCTTCGATCAACTGAACCGGGCGGGGTGGGCTTTGCATCAGGTCCTCTGAAGCGCTGAGAGGCTCAGGAGATGCCAGCGACGAAGGAATACCCGCCAACGCAAATGTTCGTCAACGGAGGTGATCTCACCGGGGCGCTGCGCAATGCGCCGGCCGGCGACGCGCCCCTACCTTCCCCTAGCCTTCCCAATCATGGCGAGACATCGGCGACGTCCACGCCAACGGTTGATCTCAACCTCGCTTGCGAGCAGCGTGACGCACCTGGTCACACTCGCTTTTGTGCACCCCCGGGAGGATTCGAACCTCCGACCTTCGATTTAGGAAACCTCCAGTCAGGCCGGATGTTCGACCAGGTCAAGCCGGTTGGTGGTGACCGATTGGCTAAGGTCTTCCCAAAGCCTTCCCACAAATGCCGACTACTGCCGGTGCGTGACAGCCGGTGCGTGACGGTCAGATGGTTGGGGGTGATCGGTGATGGCTCGACCGATGCAAACGGTGAAGGTGTACGGGGTCCAGGATCGGCGTTCCACGGTGCAAGCGAAGCTGCCCCGGGCGGTGAGCTTCACGATCGACGGTCGGCATCGCAGCAAGTTGTTCCGCACCCGAATCGGGGCCGACCACTACCCGAGGCCTGCTGCTGCAAGCCGTGCCAGGACGGTGGGCGGTTCGACGAGACGACCGGGGAACCCGAGTCGTGGCAGACCCCTCTTGCCGATGTCCCCGTCCATGAGTGGTCGCGCCGTTGGCTCGCCGAGCAGTGGTCGGAGTGGCAACCCCGAACTCGGGCGTCGGTGACCGAGGCCCTCGCCCGGTTCGTAACGCTCACTGTCGAGCGCGGCGCCAAGCCACCAGAGGGCTTGCGCGTCTACCTCTACACGGCGCTGTCACCGCACTCCGAAGCCGGTCACGACGTCCGGCTGGAGAAGTGGATGGGTAGGAACTGCCTGACGCTCGGTGATCTCGATCGGGAACGCGTCGCGGACATCGACCGCCGGCTCGGCCTCAAGCTTGACGGTTCGCCGATGGCGGCGAACACTGCGAACCGGATCCGGATCGTCGCCCGCGCTTCGGTCCAATCAGCGATCGACGCCGGGGCGGTCGCCGCCGATGTGTGGCCGCAGCGGTCCAAGACCCGGGCGAGACGAAGGTCGCCCGGACCCGACGGAGTGTCGACGTCCGCGCGCTTCCGGGGCCGGCGGCGATGGCTGAGGCGATCGACGCGATCGTCACCCAACAACCTGGCAGCAAGACCTACCGGGTGATGTCCGCGGTCGCCTACTACGCCGGTCTGCGACCGTCGGAGGTCGTGATGCTCCGCGTTCGCTCAGCCGTACTTCCCGCGGAGGGTTGGGGGCGGTTGGAGGTCACCGAAGCCGACATCTCCTTCGACGAACCCGGCGAACCCAAGACCGGGCCCCGAAGCGTGCCGATCCCGCCGGTGCTCGTCGCGATGCTGCGCGAATGGATCGGCCAGAACGACCTCACGTCACCCGAGCGTCTGCTGTTCCGCACCCGGAACGACACCATGCCGAGTGGGTCGAACTGGGCGCGGGCGTGGCACCGAGCGCTCGAGTCCGTCGGCCAGCAACCGATACGCGTGTACGACTGCCGCCACGCCGCCGCCACCACATGGCTCCGCGCCGGCATGCCCCTCGCCGAGACAGCCCGACGACTCGGGCACAGCGTCGAAACACTCGTCTCCACCTACGTCGGCGCCCTCGACGACGAAGAACACATCGCCAACCAACGAATCGACTCCTCCTCAGATAGGTCGATGAGGGACGGTACGCACGATCACAGAGACCGAACGGTTCGCTCCAACTGGTCGGGGTCAGCGGTGTCGAGTGGAAGGAGTGTCGCGCCGACTCGCTCGGCGAGTTCACCGGCGAGGCCGAGTCGGGTCGGGCTGGCCTCTGTGTCGATCACGACGATTCGAGCGCCGGTCCTCGCGAGCCGTTCCATCGAGCGATGAGCGGCGACCACTGGTTCGTTATCGCCTGCGGTGGCGCGCCCGTCGGTGACGATGATGACGGTGCAGTCGAGCGCTGCGTCGCCGGAGTTTCCGCGAACGATCTTGGTCGCCTCGTCGAGCCCCTGGGCGATTGGTGTGGTTCCACCGGTCTTGATGTCGACGAGGCGGGCGCGAGCGATTTCGACCGACGCAGTCGGACGCAGGATGAGCTCGGCGGTAGTGCCACGAAAGGTGATCAGACCGACGCGGCCACGCCGGCGGTAGGCATCTCCGAGGAGCCCGAGGATGGCTGCCTTGGTTGTTGCCATGCGGTGGTCGATGCCCATCGATTCCGAGGCGTCGACGACGAACAGCATCAGTGAGCCGGTCCGCTGTTCGCGAGTCGCGGAGCGCAGGTCGTTCACGCCGAGTGGCGCGGTAGGGGCGTTGTCTTCGGCCCGGCGAATGGCGAGCGCCACGGCGCTCGCTCGACCATCGATCAGCTCCCCTGACGTGGCGTCGTACGGTTCGTCTCGCAGCGTGCGACCACGTTGGCCGTTGGCCAGGGCTTCTCGGCCGGGCGTCACCCGTATGCTGGCGCGGCGCACACTGGTAAGCGGTACCGCGTGCGGTGCACTGGGTTCGTCGTGCTGATCGTCGCCGCTCGGATTGGCGCTGGTCTCGGACGCATCGTCGGTTTCCGCCGTTGCACTCTGCCATGCGTGATCGAGTTCGTCGGGGGTGATGCCCGGTTCGTCGAAGGGTCGCCGGCGGCGGCGATGGCCGAGCACGAGTTCCGCGACCGCTCTGATGTCGCCAGCTGTGACCGCTCGCCGCTGGGCGAGCGAGGCGGCGGCAATTGCAGCACGGCACAGCATGAGATCGGCTCGCAGACCTTCCGCACCGACCTCCAATGCGAGGCGACTCGACAGGTGCAGCATCTCGTCTGAGACTTCAACGTGTAGACAGCCGGCGTCAACGATCTGCTGACGAAGCTTCTCGTCAGCGGCAACGAACGGATCGGCCGTGATTTCTGATGCGCCGCGACGCTCGGCTCCGAGTTGTCTGCGTAGCACTTCGATACGCAAGGCAACGTCAGCGACTGCCACTACGTCGACCGACAGCCCGAATCGGTCGAGCAGCTGCGGGCGGAGTTCGCCCTCCTCGGGGTTCATCGAGGCAACGAGGACGAACCGTGCAGGATGCGAGTGTGACAAGCCATCACGTTCGATTCGGTTGATACCGGACGCTGAGACGTCGAGCAGTGTGTCGACGAGGTGATCGGAGAGGAGGTTGATCTCGTCGACGTAGAGCACGCCACCGTGCGCCGCGGCAAGTAGTCCTGGGCGGAATCTTGGTTCGCCGTCCACGAGCAGCGCGGCCAGATCGAGCGAACCGATCACACGTTCCTCCGTCGCACCCAACGGCAGCTCGACGAACGGGGCATCACCGGGTAGGAGCGCAGCCAGACCGCGGGCGAGGGTGGTCTTCGCAGAACCCTTGTCGCCACGCAGGAGCACCCCGCCGAGCAGTGGGTTGGTGGCCGCCATCAGGAGCGCCGACTTGGCCTGCTCCTGGCCGACGACGCCAGAGAACCTGAGCCGGGTCATCGGCCCTCCTCCCATGCTTCGGCTTCCAGTACGGCTTGGCGAAGCGTCGCAATCGATTCATCGCTGGCGGCCCACATCTCACGCTCGACCGCTTCGAGCAGCTTCTCGGCGATCGACTTGAGCGCCCATGGGTTGGATTGCTGGAAGAACTTGCGAACCTGCGGGTCGGCGACGTAGGCCTCGGTGACCCGGTCGTACATCCAATCATCGACGACCTTCGCGGTGGCGTCGTAGCCGAACAGGTAGTCGACGGTGGCGGCCATCTCGAACGCGCCTTTGTAGCCATGACGCTGCATCCCCTCGATCCAGCGCGGATTGATCACACGCGTTCGCACCACGCGGGCGGCCTCCTCGGCGAGCGAGCGCACCAGCGGCCGAGCCGGGTCGGCAGTATCGCCGAACCAGGCTTTCGGGTCGGCGCCGGTGAGCGAGCGAATGGTGGCGATCATGCCGCCGTGGTCCTGGAGGTAGTCGTCGCTGTCGAAGATGTCGTGCTCGCGGTTGTCCTGGTTCTTCACTGCGACGTCGATCGCCGCGAACCGTCGACGCATCGCATCTTCGTTGGCGATGCCGTACCCGTTGCGACCGTAGGACCAGCCGGACCAGGCGATGTAGATCGCGGCGAGGTCATCGTCGGAGCGCCACGACCGTTGTTCGAGCGCGGTGAGGATCCCGACTCCGTACGCGCCGGGGGTGGGGCCGTAGATGCGCGGGTCGTGGGGCCCGTGGTCGCGGACGTAGTTCATGTCGGCCGGTTCGTCGATCGAGGCAGCGAGCGCCACTGCATCGTCGACAAGATGCACCAGGTTCGGGAAAGCGTCACGGAAGAACCCACTGATCCGCAGGGTGATGTCGATGCGCGGTCGACCGAGTTCAGCGAGCGGGATCGGCTCGAGCCCGGTCACGCGACGAGACTCAGCCTCCCAGACTGGGCGGATGCCGAGCAGAGCGAGAGCCTCGGCGACGTCGTCACCTTGGGTGCGCATTAGGGCAGTACCCCAGAGCACGAGCCCAACCGCCTTCGGGTAGGTTCCTTCTTCGGCGAGGTGGCGTTCGATGACGGCGTCAGCCAGCTTGCACCCGACATCCCAGCTCAGCTCGGTGGGCAATGCCTTGGGATCGAGGGAGTAGAAGTTGCGGCCGGTCGGCAACACGTGCGCGCCACCACGGGTGAGCGTTCCGCTCGGCCCGGCCGGGACGTAGCGTCCACGCAGGCCGGCGAGCAGGTTGGTGATCTCGTCGGTCGAACGGCGAAGGTTCGGAACCAGCCACTCGCAGACCCACCGCACCGTCGGCAGGTCGTCTTCGCCAGCCGTCCAGTTGCGGGCTGCGGCCGCCTCGACAAGGGCGCGGCAGCGCGCCTCGACGGCATCGAGCGACTGAGGAAGTTGGAGATCCAGGTCGAGAAGCGATGCGACGGTGGTCCGCAGCGATGGGATCCGGCCATGGCCGAGGCGCGTGATCGCAAGCACCAGATCGACGAGCCCCTCCCCTGCCGGCGGATCGCCGAGGGTGTGCAACCCTCCACGAATCTGAGCATCCTTCAATCCGCAGAGGTAGCCGTCGACGTTGACGATGACGTCATCGAAGTCGCTGCCTTCCGGGGCAGCGTCGAGGCCAAGGTCGCGGTCGATCGATGCGTCGGTGAGTGTGGCCCAGATCTTGTTGCGCAGCGCGGGCAGCTTGCTCGGATCGAGGCTCTGGACCTGGCTGTACTCGTCGAAAAGCTGCTCGAGCTTGGCGGTCTCGTCGTAGCTGTCGGCCCGTGTCATCGGGGGAACCAGGTGGTCGATGACTACTGCGTGCGCCCGACGTTTCGCCTGCGAGCCTTCACCGGGATCGTTGACCACGAACGGGTAGAAGAACGGCACATCGCCAATGGCGGCGTCCGGCCAGCA
Source organism: Actinomycetota bacterium (assembly GCA_016213625.1). Lineage (GTDB taxonomy): Bacteria > Actinomycetota > Acidimicrobiia > Acidimicrobiales > Ilumatobacteraceae > UBA668. Next base: position 10,921 of record JACQZZ010000033.1, on the reverse strand, counting down.
GCCCACCGACAAAGCGAGGGCCTTGCCAGGCAACCACTCGAGCGTGCCGTGCTTGCCGAGATGCACGATCGCATCCGCTCCCCAGACCTCGTCGAGCCAGCGGTAGAACGCCAGGTAGTGGTGCGCGGGCGGCAGGTTCGGCGAGTGATACACGGCGACCGGGTCGTCGCCGTAGCCGCGCGGCGGTTGGATCGCAACGATCACGTTGCCGAGATCGACACCGCTGAAGATCAGCTCGCCATCATGGATGCGTTGGGTGCCTGGTGCCGGGCCCCACGACCGCTCGAGCTCGGCGCGGGAGCGTGCTGGCAGGGTGCCAAACCACTCGCGATACCTGCCCGTCGGCATGCCTCCGACTGCGGCATCGAGTTGCCCAGTGGTGAGCGTCTCGGCGTCGTAGGTCAACCCGTCGGCGAGTTCCGCCATCAGTGCGTCGCCGTCGGACGGTATGCGCGTGATCGAGTAGCCCTCGGCGGCCATGGCTTCGAGCATCCGCATCGCCGATGCCGGTGTGTCGAGCCCGACCGCGTTGCCGAGTCGGCTGCGCTTGGTCGGGTAGGCGCTGAGCACGATCGCGACCCGACGCTCGGCGGCGGTGACACGCCGCAGCCTGGCGTAGCGGATGGCGAGACCGGCGAGGCGGTGCACGCGGTCGGGCACCGTGCGGTAGGCGCGCACCGAGTTCCCGAGATCGTCGCCGTCGTCGACGATCTCGTTGAACGCGAAGACGGGGCCGATGATCCGTCCGTCGAACTCGGGGATCGCGATGCCTGCGGTGGCATCGTATGGGCCGAGGCCTCCCTCGTTGTCCATCCACTCGGCGATCGACTGGCCCGACGATGGAGCTTGGAGGATCGGTACGTCGAGTGCGGCGAGCGCAGTGGCGTCCCAGTCGTCGCCGTCAAGACCGCCCGCTCCACCAACGATGCCTGCGCCGGCGGCTGATCCACCGGTGGCGAGCACGGTGGTGATGAGCACGTCGAGGTGTTGTTCGGCGAGCACGTCGAGCACAGGTTGCGCGGCATCGCCGCGCAGCGAGTAGCACCACATCGCTACGACGTCGTTGCCGCGTTGCTCGAGTGCGTCGCAGAGGTCGGTGACGAACTGGGTGTTTCCTGCCACGAGATGGGCTCGGTAGAAGACCACTCCGACGACCGGGCGCACGACGGTCTGGTGCTCGTGGTGCTGGCTGATGCGCCAGATGCCGTGGGTCGGGATCGCCACCGGTGCGTCGAAGCCGAAGCCTTCGAGCAGGACGGTGTCGGCGACGAAGCGGAGGAGGTGCTGGAAGTTCTCCGGGCCGCCATTGAGGAGGTAGGCAAAGGCATCGGTGAGGATCGCTGCCGGCACGGTTGACAGCGCGGTGAGCTCTGCGTCGGGAACGGCTTCCCCGGCGAACGCAAGTAGGGGAATGCCGCGTTCGAGGCACGTTGCCTGAAGTCGGTCGAAGCCGTCCTCCCAGGCGCGGCGGCCGCGGAGCAGGCGAACCAGCACGCATGTCGCTCCTGGGAGATCGCGGTCGAGGTCGAAGGTCCACGGCTGTGCGGCGCGCACCCTGGGGAATCCGTCCGGGAGGGCGTCGGCGGCGACCCGTAGGGCGAGGATCTCGGTGTCGACGTTGGTGATGTACCAGATCATGACGGGGTACCCCCGGTGAGGTCGGCCAGCCGCTTCGCAGCCAGCTCGGTTGGATCGCGCAGGCTGCAGTCGTCGCAGTAGAAGCCGCTGGTCGTCTGGTACCAGAGGCAGCAGTTCGTGCGGGTCCAGTACCAGCCGACGACGTCAGGCGTGTCGATCGTCGAGTACGAGCCGAGCCCATCGAGCCATGGTGATGCGGCACGCTCGAACTCGATCGCACGGGCGCGCACCTCACCATCTCCTTTCGGGGCAACGTCGAGCGCTCGGAAGATCATCGCCAGCGACGCGGCGACGTTGCCCCACAGCAGCCGTTCGCCCACCCGCGTCGTGGAGCGGATCGCAGCGATGAACGGCGCGAGGTGCCCTTCGAGCAGTGCATCGACGAAGTCGGATATCGCAACGTCCCGGCAGCTCTGATCAACGATGGCGACCTCGGCGGGTCGGTGACGTCCCAGTCGGACGCTGACGACAGCCGGGTCGGTCGACGGCGTGGGAAGTCCGAGTGCGAGGGCGGCAACCGCGATGCTCGGCACACGGAACGCGTACGCCTGTGCGTACAGCGACGCGGCGACCTGCGGATCGTCGGTGCCGCGTCCGGTAGCGGTCGAGTCGATCTGTGCACGGAGGCGATCGGGGCTGGCGATGAGGTCGGCGCAGCTGATCCAGCCGTCTTCGGGCGGCGCGACCGTGCTGCATCGCAGGTACGACACGCGTTCCTGCACGGCGGCGACGACGTGATCCAGTTGGGTGGTCATGATCGATGGCTCATGGGGGTGGGGGCTCCTGTCGAGCGTCTGGTCGCCTGTCGGGTTCCGGCTTCGTGGATCAGTCGCTCGATGGCATTCATATCGAGGTGGGCGCCGAGCGCGTCGGCGAGCTGGTCGAGGGCGTCGAGGCGGGCCTGTTCGAACGAACGTCCTGCACTGACGAAGCGTTTGCCTCGATGGTCGGCGACGGTCTGCAGGAATGCTCGGCGGAACTGATCCGCTTCGAAGACGCCGTGCAGCGTGGTCCCGTATCGAGTCCCGGCACGCACGCCGTCGACGATGTCGCCTGCATCGTCGTGGAGGACGATGAACGCCTCGCCGCTGTGCACGCGGACACGGCCGTGGTGGATCTGGTAGCCCGCGACGGGCTGCCCGTCGCCGGTGCCGGTGCGTCGTCGGGTCACCTTGTCCGCTTCGAAGTGCGTCGTCACTGGCAGCAGTGCCAGCCCCTCGACCTGGCCGGTCCGGCGCTCGACTGGGTCATCGATGGTGACACCCATCATCTGGTAGCCGCCGCAGATGCCGAGGACGACAGCATCTGTGCGGCTGATGGCGTCGGCGAGGCCGGTTCGGCGAAGCCACATCAGGTCGTCGACGGTGGCTTTCGATCCAGGCAGGACGATCAGGTCCGGTGTGCCGAGCCCGGCGCGGTCGTGCACGTACCGCACCCGGATACCGGGTTCGACCGACAGCGGGTCCAGATCGGTGAAGTTGGAGATGCGGGGAAACCTGATGACGGCGACGTCAAGTTCGTCGGCGAGTGCGTCGCCCGCCATGACGGTGGGGGCGTCGAGCGCCATCGAGTCCTCAGCATCCAGGCCGGTGGTGTATAGCCAGGGCACGACTCCCAGGACTGGAACACCGGTGCGATCGGTCAACTGGGCGCATCCGTCGAGGAGCAGGGCCGGATCGCCACGCAACTTGTTGATGATCATCCCGCGCACGCAACTGCGCAGATGGTCGGGCAGCAACGCGATCGTTCCGTAGAGCGCGGCGAACACACCACCCGGGTTGATGTCACCGACGATCACGGCCGGGATCGCCGCATCGTGGGCGACGCGCAAGTTGACGATGTCGCGGTCGAGCAGGTTGATCTCCGTGGGGCTACCGGCGCCCTCGCACAACACAACGTCGAACCTGTCACGGAGATCGGCGAGCGCGTCGAGGACGACCGGCAAGAGATCGGGTTTCGCCGCGTGGTACTCGGCGGCGGTCATGACCTTCCACGGCGCACCGTTGAGCACCACCTGGCTGGTGCGCTCACCGGTCGGCTTGAGCAGGATCGGGTTCATCCCCACCTCGGCGACGACGCCAGCGGCATGAGCCTGGATGCCTTGGGCTCGCCCGATCTCGTGCCCCGAGCAGGTGACGACAGAGTTGAGCGACATGTTCTGCGCCTTGAACGGTGCCACCTGCACCCCCTGCCGCGCGAGGAGCCGGCACAACCCTGCGACGATGGTGCTCTTGCCAGCATCGGATGTGGTGCCGCAGACCATCAGTGCGCCGCGCAACGCTGACGACATCACGCCAACGCTCCGATGCACTCGGCGATCCAGTCGAGGGCGTCTTGCACTCGCTCGACCGTGTCGACCGGTGGCGCCGGTGGACGGGCGATCATGATGACTGGGATCCCGAGTTGGCGTGCCGCGTCGAGCTTGGCACGGGTGGCTTCTCCGCCGGCGTTCTTCGAGACGACGAGATCGATGCGATGGTCTCGGATCACATCGAGTTCGTCTTCGAGCGTGAACGGCGCTCGTCCCAGCAGGATCGTCGCACCCGGCAGCACACCAATTTCCGGTGGATCGATGCATCGGGCGACGAAGGTCGCCTCACACTCGGCAAACGCACCCAGTTCCTGCCGACCGATCGTCAGCAGCACACGTGCTGCTGGAAGGTGGTGCACTGCGCGAGCTGCGTCATCGACTGTCGTGACGCGAATCCATCGGTCGGCCGGTTCGGGCGCCCAAGCCGGGCGGACGATGCGCAGCAACGGGACTTTGACGCTGCGACATGCAGCTGCTGCGTGAAACGGCATTCGTGCAGCGAAGGGATGCGTGGCATCGATCATGGCGGTGATGCCGTCGGAGCGGAGGTGATTGGCGAGGCCCTCGGTGCCACCGAAGCCGCCGACGCGGACCTCAACGCCTTTCGGTGACGATGTGCGTGTGGCGGTGCGCCCGGCGTAGGACAGGACCACCTCGACGCTGGACCCTTCGGAATCGATCGCGCGGATCAGCTCCGACGCTTCGGTGCTGCCACCCAGCACCAGCAGCCGACGCCGCGCAGAAGCGGCCGGGCCGTCAGGATCGTTCATCGGCCGGCTCTACGGCTCGAAGACGCGGCAGCGGCCATTCAAATCGCACCGAGGCGAGCTCGGATGGCTCGGGATGGTCCGAGGCACCCGCAGCGAACCAGTCGCCGAGGGCTCGAACCTCCACGTCGTCGACCGTCTGGTAGTAGCGAGCGATCCACCGAGCCTGCGGTCGACGGGTTCGTACGACCACGACGTTCTTGCGGTCGCACGGGCCGATGCAGTTGGTGGCCTTCACCCTGCCACCCGCCTCGACCGCAGCGGCGGTGATAGCCGCGAGATGACCGTCGTGGTCCACTCCGTCCTGCGTGCCACAGCAACAGCCCCGGCACACCAGTACCGACAACGAGACTTCGTTGACGCTCACGCAGCCGACATCGATTCAGCAGAAGTGGGGTTGGCGGTGTCACGCGCGACTGCGCGGTCCCCCAGCCAACCGAACGTGGTGCCGATGACGAGCCACAACAACGCGTTCCCCGCCAGCGAGTCCAGCCGAAAGTGCCAGATCAGGTTCGCCGGAGCGTCGACCGGGTCCGGGTTGGCCGGCAGCACGACATACGCGACGGTGATCGCCAGCAGATAGGCCCCTGCGACAGAGGCGAACCTTGGGGCTCCCTCGATGCCCCGGGCGGTGAGATGTTTCCACAGCTCCCATGCGAGGAACACCAGCACCAGCGACACGAGCGCGAGGGCTAGGTATGACGCGGTCCGCTGGCCGATCGTGTCCGGGTTGCCCACGCCGGGCGGGTTCGCCGGATACTTCAACGCCGGCACCAGCGCCCACGCGACGAAGATGATGACTGCCAGCCGGATCGATCGGGTGAACACGTCGCGCCCGGACAGCGCCGTCCAGAGCAGGGCGCAGACGAACCCGAAGACGAGCCCGAGAAAGACGCCGTACAAGCAGGCGCCGAGCATGCCGCCGATCACCTGGGTGCCACGGGAGAACATCTCCTCGTGGGCTCCCGATTCGCGGGCGGCTTCGATGGCGAGCGCCTGACGGATCTGGCTTTCGGTCACCGACCATTGGAACAGGGCGGCAGCGACGCCGCCCGCGATGCCAGCGAGCGCGCCGCGGCCCAGGAATGCCTTGATGTTGTGCATGACCGCTCGGCGGTCAGTGACAGGGCATGCCGAGTGCGTGGCGGCTGTCGTGGAAGAACTCGTGGATGACCATCCAATGCGAGGTCAGCCAGCCGTTCTCCTGCAACATCAAGTACGACCCGAGGAGCGCAATCGCCAGGACCATCCAACTCCAGCGAGGGATGTCGATCGGTGTGGTGTCGTGCGTGGGGACAATGGCAACAGCCATCTTGAACCTCTTTCCATGTTCTCGTGGACCTTTCGCGCAACCGGTCTCCTGGCTCTGGGATCAACGCTCCACCCACCTTCCCAGGCTCACGCCCAGTGGCACTTCGGGTTTCACTTCCCCATCACAGTGGCGAGTACCGCACCGGAATCACACCGGCTTCCCGTCATTGCGCGCCCGCACGGTAGCAGACACCGAGGTTGTCAACGCAGGTGGGACAGTTGGGTTGTCTGCGCCGTGGTCCTGCGCACCTCGACTCCGTCCAGGACGAGACGTGTCGCCATAACGGCACCGACGCCTTCGCCGGCTCGTAACCGCAGGTCGAGCACGGGTTCGAGGCCGAGGTGGCCCAGCATGGCGGCGTGGCCCGGTTCGTTGCTTCGCTGACCGGCGATCAGGTGTGCACTGACAGCCGGTTCCATCGCGCAGGCGACCGCTGCCGCAACTCCCGTCGCGAGCCCGTCCAGCACGACGACACCGCCCGACCGGGATGCGCCGAGCACGACCCCGCACAGCAACGCAAGTTCCGGCCCGCCCAACGCGCTCATCAGTTCGACACCGTCGACGACCCCCGCGACGGCACCCTGGTTGTGACGGTGCCAACGTGCGACGGCGGCGTCGACGACAGAGCACTTGCGATCGAACATGGCCGAGTCGGCGCCGGAACCGAGACCGACGACGGCGTCGGAGGGCTGGCGCAGCAGCACCGCTGCGAGCGCCGCCGCGACCGTGGTGTTGCCCATTCCGACTTCACCCAGGACGACGAGACGGTCGCGTGCAAGCCCGGCTCCCAGGTCGATCCCATCATTGATGAGTTGAGCGGTGTGCGCAGCGGTCATTGCGTCGGTGGCAACCAGGTCGCCGGTCGACGATCCTGCGTCGACCACTCGCCAGTCGATGCGAGCGGCTACGGCCGCGCTGATGCCGATGGATCGTCCCGCCACGGCGGCCGTCAGGACGTCGGCGGTCACCGATCGCGCAAACGCCGTGACACCAAGGTCGGCGACCGGGTGGTCACCGGCAGCGAGGATCAGCGTCGCCCGGCTGATCTGCGGGCCGCAGCAGGCGATGACGCGGTCGAGAACTTTGTCGAGAATTCCGAGCGAACCTGGAGGAGTGAGCAATCGATCGGTCTGGTCGCGAGCGGTCACGACTCTCGATGGTTCGGGTGCGGTGATGCGGCTGCGTGGAGGCGGCGGAGCGGCACCATTCTCCCATCGTTCCCTCATCACGAGTTCGCCGAGCGGTTGACGAACTGACCAGCCGTGGCGTTCGAGGCCGGGTCCAGTCTGTCGTTCATCCGGATATCCGATGCACAGCCAACCGAGCGTTTCGACGCCTTCTGGTATCCCGAGCAGCTTTGCGAGCTCCGCCGGTTCGAACAGCGTGACCCACCCCACGCCGATGCCGGCCGCTCGGGCGGCGAGCCACAGGTTCTGGATGGCGCATGCGCATGACCAGAGATCGGTGTCGGGGTACGTGGCTCTACCCAGTACGCCGGCGGGTTCTGCTCGTCGGTCGCAACACACCACCACACCAACCGGTGCCTCGCGGATGCCTTCGAGCTGGAGTTGCAGGAGCTGCCGGGCCGATGGTTCGTCCATCGCGGTGGCCTGGCGGAGGCGTTGCCGGTCAGCCATCCAGCCGGCCTGCGTTCGGACGTGCTGATCGCGCACAACGATGAATCGCCATGGCTGACTGTGACCCACCGACGGCGCCCGATGCGCGGCCTGCAGCAAGTGCTCGACCATGTCGTCGTCGAGGTCGTCGGGACGGAACCGACGCACGTCGCGTCGGGCGGCGATGATCTCGTCCAGTACCACTCGATCCGAAGCAGCGAATGCCCACCCGCCGGGATCGATTGCACGGTCGGCGGCGCTACTGGTGTCGCCGATCAGGGGAAAGGGGCGTTGCCACATGGTCACCGGGCGACCCTTGTCTGTTCGGTGGGCAGTGCGGCCGCGTAGCTGCGGGGCGTGTAGACCGAGGAGCCGTGGGGTCGGTCGAGGACGCGTGTGGTCGATGATCCGATGACCACGATGGTGCTCATGTCGACCGTGTCGGGATCGAGGTGGGCAAGGTCGGTCACCACGACGTGCTCGGCGTCGCGGCCAACGTGGCGACCGACGATGACTGGGGTGCTGGGGAGGCGGTGGCGAGCGACGATCGCGATGGCGTCGGCGAACTGGTGCGGGCGCTGGCTGCTGCGCGGGTTGTACAGGGCGATCACGAGGTCGGCAGCAGCGACGGCGTCGAGGCGTTGGGCGATGACGGACCAGGGTTTGAGCACGTCGGACAAGGAGAGCACGCAGAAGTCGTGACCGAGTGGGGCACCGACTCGACTGGCGACTGCCTGGGCTGCGGTGATGCCGGGTTGGATGTCGATCTGGACGTTGCGCCACCGGCCGGGTTGCTGATCCAGCTGTTCGAGCACCGCGCTGGCCATTGCGAACACGCCAGGGTCGCCGGACGAGACGATGACGACGTCGCCGCCGGCGTCGGCGAGATCGAGCGCGTGGCGGGCCCGGTCCGCTTCGACGCGGTTGTCCGACGGGTGCCGTCGGGCCTGGTGGGCGAGGTCGACCATGGCGAGGTACGGCTCGTATCCGACGAGGTCCGTGGCTTCAGCGAGGCGGGATGTGACCGCAGGGGTGCACCAGTCGCTGCGGCCGGGACCAAGGCCGACGACAGTGAGTCTCCCATTCATCGGACGGGCCGGCTGCGGGCGTCCAGTCCGGTGCCGGGGATCAACACGAGCGAGAAGTAGGGGGCCTCGATCTCGGCGGTGTCGGCGAGCGGCACGACGCGCTCGGTCGCGCAGCTCGCCCGTTCGACATAGACAGCCTGCGCAGCGAGTCCGACGGCATCGGCGGCGTCGCGAATGTCGGCGAGGTGGCGGCCGACCTTCATCACCACGGCGGCGTCGACGTTGGCGAGCGCCTCCTTCAGTTGCGCAGGCTGCATGACACCGGGGAGCACGGTGAGCGTTTCGTTCATCGACACCAGCGGCACACCCGCCGCTGCTGTCGCTGCCGACACCGAGGTGACGCCGGGGATCACCGTGGTCGGGTAACGGCGGGCGAGGCGTTGGTGGATGTACATGTAGCTGCCGTAGAAGAACGGGTCGCCCTCGCACACGACAGCGACGTCGTGCCCGTGATCAAGCTGAGCTGCGATGTCGTCGGCGCTGCGGTCGTAGAACTCGGCGATCTGGCGTTCGTAGTCGGCGGGTTCGATGGCTTCGGTGGTGACGGGGTACTCGAGTCGCAGCACGGTCTGTTGAGCGGTGACGCTGTCTTCGATGATCGACCAGGCGTTGCCCTGACGGCGTCGGGCGGCGAAGTGGGCGATGACGGGGCATGCCTGGATGACGCGGTGCGCCCTGATGGTCATCAGCTCCGGGTCACCTGGGCCGATGCCCACCCCGTAGAGGTGGCCGAGCGCAGGTGCTGTCGTCGTGTCGTTCACGGTGTCGGGCATCGGGTCATTCCTTGCTGCTCGCAAGCGCGTTCACCGCAGCGGCGGCCATCGCGCTGCCGCCGCGGCGGCCGTGGACGGTGAGGTACGGGATGTGGTGGTCGAGCGTCGCGAGGGCGTGCTTGGATTCAGCGGCCCCGATGAAGCCGACGGGGATGCCGATGATCGCGGCAGGTGTCGCAATGCCGTCGAGGACCAGCTCGAGGAGTCGGAACAGTGCCGTCGGGGCGTTACCGATGACGGCGATCGCACCGTCGAGATCGTCGAGCCAGCGATCGACGGCAACTGCAGAACGAGTGTTGCCGGCGGCCACAGCGTCGGCGGCGATCCCGTCATCGCGCAGGGTACAGCGCACCGGGTTGTCGGCAGTCAGCCGAGTGCGGGTGATTCCATGGGCGACCATGTTCGAGTCGCACCAGATCGTCCGCCCGGCGGTCAGTGCCTGGCGGGCCGCGCTCGTGAAGTCGGCGGATGCGGCGATGTGGCCGACGATGTCGACGTCGCCGCAGGCGTGGATGATCCGCACCGCCGTCGATTCAAGGTCGGGGGCGATGCTCGACAGATCGGCTTCGCGTCTGATCGTCGCGAACGACGCGGTGTAGATCGCATCGCCGTCGCGTTCGTAGTCGAGCCTCATCGGAACGTCCCGCTCTCGTCGGCAACGAGTTGCCGCACGCCGGCCGGGGCGCCGCATCGCTTCGCGCAGGCCGACAAGTGAACACGGCCGGGCATATGGCTTGCGGCGGCCAGGTCGGCAGCCACGGTGTGGGTGTCGGCGTGCGCCCACCAGCATCCGGCCGACCCGACGCATGCCGAGATCGCTGCTTTCGGGTCGTTGCGGTCCACCACCAACCCGAGGTCGACGAGGTCAGCCATCAACTGGCGTGCGGCCGACGACGGCGGTCCGCAGAACGCAAACGAGTGGTCCGGCGTGAGGCGCAGATCAGCGGCGTGGGTGACGGCAAGACCTGCCACGGCGACGAGCACCTGGTGGGTCACCCGCCCGAGGAAGGGTGCGGCGACGACATTCACCCGCTGTGGCTGAGCATGGGGCACCATGCCCAGGACTCTGCCCGCCACCCGCGGCGGAGGTGCGTCGGGGATCACATCGACTTCCGCCGCCTTCGATCCCGGGGTCCAGGGAATGACCCGCGGCGGCACCGTCTACTTCACGTTGAAGACCGTTCTCAGCACCGTCGAGGAGTCCGCGCTCTCGACCGCGTTCCCCTGGGTCGTCCCCGTGGTGGCCACGCCCACTCTCTCCTCCATCGCGATCAGCGGAGCGACCTCCGTCAACGAGGGGGCCACCGCCGCCTACACCGCCACCGCCACCTGGAGCGACAACACCACCTCCGCCGTCACGCCGACCTGGAGCGTCACCACCGCCTACGCCACCATCAACTCCGCGGGCCTGCTCAC